>NZ_JBEORF010000001.1:0-305704 GCF_040302125.1 Nocardioides sp. NPDC127514
GTCAAGCACCACCTCTGGGTGCTGTGGACCGACTACTTCAAGCCCCCGCACTTCGAGGCCTACCCCCAGCTCCACACCCTCGTCAACGAGGCCACCAAGCTCGCCGGCGCCTCCGGCACCAAGGGCACCCTCGACCTCGAGGTCGCCGACAAGCTCCTCGCCAAGATCGACGAGATCGCCGAGATCTTCTGGGCGACCAAGAAGGCCTGACTCACCTAGAACCGACGTGAAGAAGCCAGGTTCCGGCGGCCAGCCGGAACCTGGCTTCTTCTCGGTTCACCGCCTCGAGGGCATAGACGTATGACAAGTACGTCACTAGTGTGACAAGTGTCACCGTCCCCCTCGCGGCGGCCCCGCGCCGCCGTCGGAGCTCTCGAGGAGCCTGCATGCGTCACATCCGGAAGCGCGCGACACCCCTCCTGCTCGCCCTCGGTCTGGTCGGCTCGCTGACCGCGACCACACCCGCCCTCGCCGATCGACAGCCGGACCAGGGCGTACGCGGCCCGGATGCTGCCGCGATCGCGAAGATCGTCGACCGCATCGAGGAGCCTTCGATCCCCGACCGCGACTACGAGATCACCGACTTCGGTGCCGTCAGAGACGGCACGACCGACGCTCTGCCGGCGATCAGGGCCGCGATCGAGAAGGCGTCGGCCGACGGCGGCGGCAGGGTCGTACTCCCGGAGGGCACCTGGCTCTCCGAGGGTCCGGTGCACCTGGCGAGCAACATCGATCTCCACGTCTCCGACGGGGCGACGCTGCTGTTCGGGACCGACACGGACGACTACCTGCCCGTGGTGCGTACGCGCTGGGAGGGCACCGAGCTGGACGGCTACTCGCCGCTGATCTACGCCAACGACGTGCACGACGTCGCCATCACCGGGAAGGGCACGATCGACGGCAACGAGGACTCCAAGTTCCACGCCTGGAAGGAGAAGGAGAAGCCGGACCAGCTGCGGCTGCGCCAGATGGGCTTCGACGGCGTACCGGTCGAGGAGCGCGTCTTCGGGAAGGGCACGTTCCTGCGGCCCAGCGCCATCCAGTTCTTCGACGCCGAGCGGGTGCTGCTGGAGGACTACCGGGTCACCAACTCGCCGTTCTGGATCAATCACCTCGTCTACACCGACCAGGCGACCGTACGGGGGCTCGACGTCGACAGCCACCGGGCCAACAACGACGGCATCGACGTCGACTCCAGCACCAACGTCCTGATCGAGGAGAACCGCTTCCGGACCGGCGACGACTCCGTGGTCGTGAAGTCCGGACGCGACCTCGACGGACGCACCATCGCCCGCCCCAGCGAGAACGTCGTGATCCGCCGCAACGACATGGGCGGCGAGGACGGCATCGCGCTGGGCAGCGAGATGTCCGGTGGCATCAAGGGCGTCTACTTCACCGACAACGTGCTGCGCGACGGCGCCTCGGCGATCCGGTTCAAGGGCAACCTCGATCGCGGCGGCACGGTCGAGCACATCCGGGTGAGCAACATGGAGATCGGCAACTTCGAGACCTTCATCTGGTTCCAGCTCGACTACCCCGGCGAGCTCGGCGGCAACTACCCACCGGTCTACCGCGACATCGTCTTCTCCGACATCACCGTCGCCTCCGCCAAGACCGGGCTCGACATCCACGGGCCGGCCGACGCGCCGCTGAGCGACGTCACGCTGCGTGATGTCACGGTGGAGGAGGTCGAGACGCCGATGGTCCTGGAGAACGTCGAGGACCTGCGCTTCGACAACGTCCGGTTCGGCGACCAGTACGCCGACGGAGAGCTCGACTGGCTCTCCTGAACCGGTCCCCCATCCCCCGCAGTCTCGGAAGGAACAGCATGAACACAGTCCGACAGGTCAGCGCCTTCGTGGGGCGTTGGTTCGCCCTGATCGTCCTGGTCGCCGGCGCCATCGCACTGGCCACCCCCAGCACCTTCGACGGGTGGGCGGCCCAGGTACCGCTGCTGCTCCAGATCATCATGCTCGGGATGGGGATGACGCTGCGGCCCGCCGACTTCGCGATCATCGGTCGGCGGCCGTGGGCGCTGCTGCTGGGTGTCGCCACCCAGTTCACCGTGATGCCGTTGCTCGGCTGGGGCATCGCGAACGCGCTCAGCCTCTCCGCCGTGCTCACCGCGGGCATGATCCTGGTCGGCTGCGCGCCCGGCGGCACCGCCTCCAACGTCATGGTGTTCCTGGCCCGTGGCGACACCGCGCTGTCGGTGGCGATGACCTCCATGTCGACGCTGCTCGCGCCCGTCCTGACGCCCCTGCTGGTCCTCTTCCTGATCGGGGAGGACCTACCCGTCTCCGCGAGCGACCTGTTCGTCTCGATCGTGGAGATCGTGCTCGTCCCGGTTCTCCTCGGCCTGGTGCTCCGGCTGCTGCTGCCGCGTCTCATCGAGAAGGTCATCGATGTGCTTCCGCTGATCTCGGTCGCCGGCATCACCGGAGTCGTGCTCGCCGTCGTCGCCGGAAGTGCCGACACGCTGCTCTCGGTGGGCCTCCTGGTCGTCGTCGCAGTCGTCCTGCACAACGTCGCCGGCCTGGCCCTCGGGTACGCGGTCGGGCGAGTCTGCGGCATGCCGATCTCGAGCCGGCGCGCCATCAGCATCGAGGTGGGCATGCAGAACTCGGGACTGGCCGCCGCGCTCGCCACGGTCCATTTCTCGCCGGCCGCAGCGCTGCCTGCCGCGATCTTCTCGGTCTGGCACAACGTCTCCGGCTCGATCCTTGCGAGCTACTGGTCGAGGAGGCCCATCGAGGCCGCAGGGGCCACCGGCGACGGCGTCGTAGATCTCGCCGACGAGCACTTCGATGGCACGCGCCGAAAGTGATTCTGAAGACGTACGCATAGAGGTTATCCACGTCCACCTTTGCGAGGGTGTCAGAGGCTCCTCCACGATCCAAGGCGCATGGGCAAGAATTGCTCCCTGAATGAATTGATCCCCCAACCCGTATGGGTATTTTCAGTTCACAACGCGCCCACATCAACGACTGAAAAGGCTGATCGACAGCCAGGCGTTACGGGGGTGTTGCTGCCACCCCGATTCCCTGAACGCCAGCGTTAAGGCCATTTCACTCAGCGCTTTTATTTGTTACTAGCGCCATGCGCGATACGTAACTGCGGCGCAACCCGTCTGAGTTCAACTTTAAGTGCCGACTTTCGAGGCTGGCCACGGGCACATCGTGGTGCGCGTTCGCGAACACAGGATGGGTATTCGCCATGCAGAAGATCATTTCTTGCAGCACCACCGTCATCCCCATTCCGTTCATCGTCGTCACCCGAACCACGGCGATCACAGCCACTCTCGCGTCGGCACAGGCACGGGCGGCGAGAAGAACCCCACGTCGATTCAGGGGCACTGAGCCCCAAGAAGGCACGCGACACGTGGCCCTGCGCTCTTCTGCGCAGGTCCCGGTGCCGGCTGAGCCATGGACCACCCCTCGTTCGATGACTCTCGAAACTCACTAGGTGGAAGCAATGTCGAATGCTTCAACACGCGGATCGCAGCGCCTCGCCACGGCGTTGGCAGCAACGATCTTCGCGCTTTCGTTCTTAACCCCCACACTATTCACAGCAGCTCCGGCGTCCGCGCACGCCCACTTGGTCAAGAGCTTTCCGGATGCCGGCGCCGTGCTCGCCGCCAGCCCGCCGGAGGTGGTGCTCACGTTCGACCAGCCGATCCAAGCGTTTCCCGGCGCGAACGGCATCGTGGTGACCGGACCACAGAGCAGCCACTGGGCGTGTGGTCGTGCTCGCATCGACGGGAACACCTTGACCGCCTCGATGAGTGAGTTGGGGGCTCCGGGCCGCTACCGGATCGACTACCGGGTGCTCGGAGCGGACGGCCACCCGATCATCGGGTCCGTGCCGATCAACATCCGGCGGTCGGCGTCGACCGCATCCACCGCGTCCACCACCTCCGCCACGTCCATTGCTTCCACCGCGTCCGCTGCCACCGCGATGACGGCGTTCGACGTGGATCGGCCGCGTGGCCTGGCAGCGCTGCCCACGTGGCTGTGGATCGCGCTGCTGGCCGCGATCGCGGCGTGCGTGGGGGCCATCGGTCGCCAGACCGTACGCCGAACGGACGCGACATGAACGACCGCGCCCGGCTCCTGCAGGCGTCGGCGCTTGTCGGCGTGAGCCTCATCGCGCTTGCCTTCGGGATCCTGGCCACGCTGCCCAAGCCGGTCGTCGGCATTCCCGAGCCGTCGGTGGTGGTACGCACCGGGATCCCGCTGCTCCGCTGGATCGCCAACGTGTGCGCGATCGGTGCCGTGGGCTCCGTGCTGGTGCTGGTGCTTCTGGGTGAGGCCGGCCGCGACCGTGCTCCTGCCCTGGCCCGACGTACGTCAACGGCGACGGTGTGGGCCGCGGCAGTCTGGGCGGTCGCGGCGCTGCTGGGTCTCTGGTTCAACGCGGCGGAGATCTCTCAACGCCAGCTACGGGTGCCGGTCGGCGGTGTGCTCGGCTACGGCGGAAACGTCAGCCTGGGTCTCGCACTGCTGATCAGCGCCGGGTCGGCGGGAGCGTTGACCGCCTATTCGGTTGCCCGCTTGCGGCGGCCGTCATTGCCGCCGGACGTGGGCTTTCTGATCGCGCTGGCGGGCCTGACGGCCGTGTCGATGAGCGGGCACGCTTCGCAGGGTGAGCCGCCGTTGCTGCTGATGATGGCCAGCGCCCTCCACGTGACCGGAGCGGCACTCTGGGTGGGCGGACTGGCCATCACCTTTCTGATCGTCAGCGCCGACCGGCAGGCGCTGGCCATCGTTCTTCCCCGGTTCTCGCGGGTCGCCGAGGCGAGCTTCGCGCTGGTGGCGGTCAGCGGCCTGTTGTTGGCCGCGACCCGGCTGACCGGCGACGTGACGCCGCCCTTCGGAGATGTGGTCGACGCATTGACACAGACCGGTGCCGGCTGGCTGGTCATGGGCAAGCTCGCCTGCATGGCCCTGCTGGGCTGCTCGGGGGCGTACATCCGTACTGCCGTCGTCGACCGGGTGGCGCGCCAGCAGCCCACGCCACTCACCGTGTGGGCCGGACTCGAGCTCGCTGTGATGGCGGTCGCGGTCTCGCTGGCCACGGCGCTGGGGCGTCCCCTCTAGCTCGCTGGTCTCGCCACGACCCACCGGATCCCGCCGGCCGGTCGTGGCGAGACGCCTCAGACGGCGCTCACGCGTGCGCGACGCCGTCTCAGTGCATTCACGATGCCGTCGAGGAGGACGAACGCGACGAGGGTGACGCCGAAGACCGGCATCGCCCAGCCCAGTGCACCCGCCGCGACAAGCAGCACGACCAGCATCGGCACCGACAGGTTGCGCCACACCGGCGGCGGGGAGGAACGCCCGGACCGAGTGGGCCGGCGCTGCCACCACATCCGATACCCCAGCCCCAGGAGCACGAGCGATCCCAGGGCCAGCAGGGCCAGCAGGAGCTGGTTGGCCAGCCCGAACAGGGTGCCGCTGTGGGCATCGACACCGATGCTGGTGAGCTTGGCCATCAGGGGGTAGTCCTCCCAGCCCTGGCGGGCAGTGACCTGCTCGGTGTAGGGATCGATGGCGACGGCGGTCTTGCGGACCGGCAGCCCTTCGGACGACTCCTCGACGGTGAACGGCTCCTCGGCGGTATGCGGCGGTGTGAGAGTGAGTTCACCTTGCAGGCCTTCCGACCTGGCCACCTCGACAGCACGGTCGAAGCTGATCGGCTCAGCCGTGCCCACGGCCGCCACCTCCGGCAGGGAAAGCGACGGAGTCTTGCCGTTCACGGCAGTGATCGCGGCGTCGACGCGGCCACCGGCATACGTCGACCACGTCAGGCCGGTGATGCTGATGCCGAGCAGCCCGACCGCCAGCCAGAGACCCAGCACCCCGTGCCAGGACCGGCTGCGTGCACGTCCCTTCGCGGTGAAGGACGGAATCAGCACGGCCCGCAGGGACCGGCCACGGGCTCGCTTGCTGAGCCACAGCACCAGGCCGCCGAGCACGATGAAGGGCAGCCAGCTGGCAACGAACTCGGAATAGATCCGACCGAAGTCGCCCAGGTGCAGGTTGCCGTGGAGCTCGCGCACCCACACCTGCGCGGGGGGCCGGCCGGCCACCGTGACCAGCTCGCCAGCGACGCCACCGGTATACGGATCGACGTACACGGTCAGCGACTCCGAGGAGAAGTGGCTCCCGGTCTGGTGCAGGCCGTCGATGCCCATGAGCACGACCCGGGTGGTTCGGTCAGGGTCGTCCGCGGGAATGACCGAGGTGACGTGTGCGTCGGGATGGACGGCGAGTGCGGCCGCGACCTGCTCCGAGAGCGGTCGCGGTTGCCCTGTCTGCGCCTCGACGTGCAGTTCGTCGCCGTACAGCACATCGTTGATCTGGGGAGTGAAGGCATAGGCCAGACCGGTCAATGCCAGCACCGCGAGGAACGGTGCGACCAGAAGGCCCGCCATGAAGTGCACGCGTCGAGCGAGCAACCACAACGGGGCGCTGGAACGCCTTCGATCGGCCGCACCGGCACCAGCCCGGGGCCGTGAGGGGTCAGCGGGGATCGTGGTCATGGCAGCTCCATCGCTACGACGGCCTTGTTCACATTGATATCGGCAAGCACCTGGACCGTTCTTCCGGAGCTGCCCCGGTGAACGCAGGTAAGACTGGGCATGGGTTTCTCCTTCTTTACCTATTTCCTCCTTATACCCAGTTACCTTGGATGTTTCAGAGGCATGTTTTGGATGTTTCAGGTGTTCCCAGATAGACAATCTGGGGTCGGATATCCAGTAGGCCGATCAGGTATGACCGATTCGTCGCCGCAACGTAACGCACCAGTTAAAAGCGCACCATGCCTTCGCATTACATGTCCGACTGCGGAGATTTCCTAAACTCCCAGGGGTATTAAACTCCGAGGGGTATTTAAACTCCTGGGGGTATATATTGAGCGCGAAACTCGACGTCAGCCGTCGAATCTCCTCCCCGAAATGAACGCCTCGTGAGGCCGTGAGGTCCCATTAACGATGAGATTTCACCCAGGGTCGAGGGCCCTTAATGAGGGCAGTATTGAGTGATTACCACTCCTCGGGATTCCCCGAATTTTCACCTTGGAGATCGAATCAAATGCGCTAGAACAGAGAGGCATTCTTCATGTCTGTATCAGCTCCCCAAGGCTTCTTGGGGCTCAGGAATCGACGACGACGACTCGGCGCGGTGGCCGTGGCGGCGGTCTCGGCGATCACAGCGGCGAGCCTGACCACGATGCCGGCCGTAGGCCAGCAGCCGGTCGGGGTGGGCCCGCTCCCCATCACCTTCGACCTGACCGACGAGAACGGAGGATGGTTCGACTCCGGTCTCAACCTCTTCGGCAGCAAGTCCCTCGCGGTAGGCGTGCTCCCCCGGGTCGCCGTGCCTGCTGGCGGAGTGCCCTCTATCGGCGGCCCGCTGCTGCCGACTGACGCGTCGTTGGTGGAGAACCTCCTCGGCGGGCTCGGCACCGCCGGCGGCGCGAGCGCCACCGACCCGCTCGCCCTCGACTCGACCCTGGCCACGGTGAAGGGCATCGCGAAGTCCTCGCCGGAGGCGGCTGACAAAGCCGCCGAGGCCGAGGATCTGATCGGCGAGCTCGAGGCGACCGTCGCCGACATGCCGGCGGGCCAGCCGGTCGACCTGACCTCGCTGCCGGTCGGCGTGGACCTGGCGGGTGTCCTGGACTCCCTCCAGGAGTTCGCGGTCGAGGGGCCTCCGGTCACCGTCACGTTCAACGTGGACCCGGCCAAGTCGCAGGGAATCCGCAACCCGATCGGGCTGATCGCTCCCGAGGGGGCGGACGAGTTCCCGTACATGGACTCCAAGGGCGCCTTCTTCGGCGAGAAGACGATCCAGCTCACCGAGCCGGGGCTGTACGCCTTCACCGACTCGGTCGCGCCGTACATGCTCGGCGCGGTCGTGGTCGACGACCCGCTCACGTTGGGTCTCGACTTCGGCGAGAAGCTGGTGGTCAACGGCAAGCCCGAGCCCGTTCCGTCGAACGCCGACATCATCCAGCGGCTGGTGAACGCCTTCTTCACCATCACCAACCCGAACAACTGGCAGCAGTTCAGCGACTCCAAGGAGGTGTCCTGGAACCCGGTCCAGCCGCCGGCCCCGATCCTGCAGTACGACGCAGAGGGCAAGCCCGTGCTGATCCCGAACCTGGACGCGTACTACGACCAGAAGTTCGAGTACCCGAGGAAGCTGCCGGCGCTGAAGAAGCCGACCACCCCTGGCGTCGGTGAGGTCTGGATGGCTACTCAGATGGAGGACTTCGCAGGGAAGAAGAAGCACGGCTCCATCACCAAGATCAACGCCGAGGACTGGACGATCGATCGGAAGATCGCAGCCCCCGAGATCAACATGAACAACATCCACAACATGTGGGCGGACAAGACCTACAAGTACCTGTACGGGAACGAGTGGTTCGACAACGAGACCGACGTGTTCGACCGGGCGACCGGCAAGTTCGTACGGAGCCTCGAGGTCGGGCCCAACCCGGCGCACGTGATGACTCGTCCAGGCAACGACAACCTCACGATCGGCGTCAACGCCGGGACGGACATCGTCGAGGCGGCACCGGGCGCCACGAAGATCATCAAGCGCATCCACGCGGATCCGGAGAGCGGCATGGCCCCGCACCCGCACGCGCACTGGACCAGCCATGACGGCAAGACGGTCGTCGCGCCGAACACGATGACCGAGGAGGCCGTCATCGCCGACATGGACACCGGGAAGGTCAGGCACGAGCCCGTCGGGGCGTTCCCGATCGCCACGTCGATGACGCCGGACTCGAAGAAGGCGTACCTGTCCAACTTCCTGGGCATGAGCGTCTCGTGCGTGTCGCTGGAGGAGGACGCGTGTGCGACCCCCGACGGCGGTGTGGCCAAGAACTCCACGATCGACCTGTGGCAGAACTACGACTCGCAGACCGGTCCTGAGAAGGGCAAGTCGTGGGGCGGACTGACCATCCAGCTCCCGGTGAGCCCGGACGGCAAGGCGCTGCTGGCGGTCAACACCCTGTCCCAGACGGTCAACGTGATCGACCCGGACACACACAAGTTGATCAAGGATCTGCCGTGCAACGCCGGTTGCCACGGCGCCAACTTCGGCGCCAAGGAGGGTGGCGGCTACTACGCCTACGTCTCCAACAAGTTCTCCAACGCCATGCAGGTCATCGACGTCGACCCGAACAACGATGGCGACATCTCGGATGCCGCCATCGCCGGCCAGCTGACGCTGGGGCCGACGGCGGACACCAAGATGGACGACGAGCTCGTCGCCCACCCGGGTGTGGGCGGACAGGGCGTCCTGGCCCTCCCGCTGGTCTACAACGGCTGGTCGCAGGAGATCCCGGCGGCCTGGCGAAAGGGTCTGACCTGCGAGCAGATCAACCCGATCGACGAGTCGGCCTGCTGATCAGCATCAGCATCTGACACCACCGACGGTCCGGGGCTGGGCTGCGCTGCACAGCCCCGGACCGTCTCTGCCAGACCCGAAATTTCCCACGAGTTCCCGATCACGCAGGAGGCCGGCCGATGACGGCGCAGGATATTCGCCCACGGGCTGTGACAACCCCACCCCGCCCCAGGATCCGTCGGCGCGTGATCGGGCTGGTCGTGTTGGTCGCGGCCTGCTGGGGAGTATTGCTCACGGTGCTGCCGTCGACATCGGGTGACCCGGTGCTGGTCTCCGTGAGCCCTCAGGACGGTGAGACGGTCAGGTCCCCCGACGAGGTCCGGATCACGTTCGACCGGCCTGTCCCCGCGGAGCTCACGACGATCCAGATGACTGATCCCGCGGGCGAACGCATCGTGTCGACCCGGCCGTACAACCCGCCGGGGGCCGACGACGCGATCGCCGTGCCCATGCCGGAAGCCCGCTACGAGGGGATCTACACGGTCGTCTGGTCGGTGCCGTCCAGCACCCTCGAGCCGATGATCGGGTCGTCGACCTTCTCGGTGTACTCCGCGCAGAGGTTCACCGCGGTCCCCGGCCTCGTCGTCGACCGCGACCCGGTCGTCGTCGCGGTGTACACGGTGGCGGAAACACTCGCGACGGCCGCCCTGGTGCTCGGCGTCGGGACCGTGTTCGTGCTCGGAGTCGCCTGGCCCGAGGGCACCCGCCGTCCAGGGTCGCGCCGTCTACTCAAGTACACCTGGGCGACCGTGATGCTGGCGACGTTCGTGTCCCTGCTCTCGTTCGGCGGTTACGCCGCCCGGACCTCGCTCGGTGACGCGTTCGACCCGGCGCTCCTCGCCGGGACGGTCGAGTCGGACATCGGGGCGGCGCTCATGGCCAGGCTGCTCATCATGCTGCCGCTCACACTCGGTTTCTGGCAGCTCCTGCGGAGCACGCCCGCCCGGGCTTCGGTCGAGCGCTGGATGGCCGCGGCGACGGTGCTCGGTGCCGCCTCGGCATTGGCAGCGACCTGGATCTTCGCCCGCCCGCATGCACCGGCGGGGCCGGGGCCGCTCAGCGTGGTCGCGAGCACCACGCTCCTACTGGCGGCTGCGGTCGGCGTCGGCGCCGCGGTGATGCGGTGGACGGTCCTACGTCGAGCCGGTGGACAGGCGGCGCCCGCCGCGCGGCTGCTTGCCCGGATCATGCTGGAGGGCGGTGCGGTCGTGCTGCTCGCGGCGACCACGACCGGCGGCTGGCAGCTGGCGGCGTACGGCGTGCTGGCGGTGGTGGTCGCCGGCACGGGGGCGGCGCTCCTGCTCCAAGAGCGGCGCCGCAGATCCGACCCCGAGCAGAGCGACGGCCGGCGGGACAAGCCCGCTCGCCGCCGGCTGCGAGAGGTCGCCGCGGTGTCAGCCTCGGCCACCGTCGTGGCGCTCGCAGCGCTACCCGGTTCGGACCTCCTCGGTTAGGACCTGAGGGATACCCATGCCTACGTACCGCCGCCTTCTCTGGCGATTCAGCGCCACCATCGGTGTGACCTTCACGCTCGTCCTCGCGCCCGCTGCGTGCGGAGGCACCGACGAAGACACTGTCCCATCGGCCGAGCCGGCCGGCGAGCCGTCCTCCGTGATCCCCTCGGCTGCCGCATCGTCAGCAGCTCCGGTCAGCCCCACCGCCGAGTCGACCGATCCCGGTCCGCTTCTCACGGTGACGATCGACGGAGAGGAAGTGTCGCCCAACGCGGAGGAGATCGAGCTCAGCACCGGCGAGAAGCTCCACGTGAGGATCGACTCCGACCGGGCCGGCGAGCTGCACGTCCACTCCGCCCCTGAGCAGTCCGTCGAGTACGCCGAGGGGACCTCGAACAGCGAGATCGTCGTGAACACGCCTGGCACCGTCGAGGTGGAGGACCACGACACCGGCGCCGTCGTCGCGCTCATCGAGGTGCGCTGACGTTGTTCGCCCTGATCCTGCCCATGCATGGCTTGGGCGGAGGCGCAGACCTGCCCGTCCCTGCCCCTGTCGCGATCGCGGGCGGCACGGCCGCCCTCGTGCTGTCCTTCGTCGTTCTGCTCCTGGCGTGGCGTACGCCTCGGTTCGCGACGACTGGCGGCGAACGAGCTGTCCACGTGGGCCTCGCAGCGTTCCTGGACGGTCGCGGCTGGACCATGAGTGTCCGCGCACTCGGAATGACGTTCTTCTGCTTCATGCTCTGGCCCGCGCTGTTCGGGCCGGACCTGCTGAGCAACCCCACCTTCGGTGTGGTCTACGTCTGGCTCTGGGTCGGCATCGTCCCGGCTTCGCTGCTGTTCGGCCGCTTCTACCGTGCAGTCAGCCCGGCCCGTACCCTCCACCTGATCCTCGCGAAGGTCGCGGGGCGACCACCTGACGAAGGCATCCGCCGCTATCCGGCCCGCCTGGGGTACTGGCCCGCAGCAATCGGTCTGTTCGCTTTCGTCTGGCTCGAGCTCGTCTCACCCCAGGCGACCTACCTCGGCTCGGTTCGCGCGTGGTTCGCGTGCTACCTGGCAGCGATGTTGCTCGGCGGCGCGATCTTCGGTGAACCATGGCTCGAGCGGGCCGACCCGTTCGAGGTCTACTCCACCCTTCTGACCCACCTCTCACCGTGGGCCCGAAACGACGAAGGCGACCTCGTCTGGGTCAGTCCGCTGCGCCACCTCGCCCGGGTGCCGGGCGAAGCGGGACTGGTGGCCACGGTCGCGGTCCTCCTCGGCAGCACCGCCTACGACAGCTGGCGCGAGAGCGTGACCTGGATCCGGTTCGTCCAGTCCAGTGGCATCGATTCGATCGTGTTGGGAACGGCCGGGCTCCTGACGACGGTCACCGTCGTCGGAGTCGTCTTCGTGGCGGCGTCGATGGCAACAGGGGCCGAAGAGAGCGTCGATCGCAGGCAGATCCCGCGTCGCCTCGCTCACTCCATCGTCCCGATCGTCGTCGGCTACATGGTGGCGCACTACCTGAACTTCTTCGTCCAGGTCGGCTCACAGACTCTGATCCAGATCAGCGACCCCGCCGGAACCGGGGCGAATCTGTTCGGGACCGGGGACTGGGAGGTCAGCTACTGGTTCTCCGAGCATGCGACCTTCCTGGCCACGACCCAGGTGGTCGCCATCGTGACCGGGCACGTCTTGGGAGTCATCGCAGCTCACGACCGTGCCCTGGAGATCCTCCCTCGGCGTCACCAGGTCGCCGGTCAGCTGCCGCTGCTCATCGCGATGGTGCTCTACACCTACATGGGCCTCTACCTGCTGTTCGGAGCCTGACCCGGTAGCCGACAGCTCGCGGGCGATGTCGGTGCGGTCAGGTCTTGGGGTTCCGGTCGACGGCGGGAAGGCGCCAGGGCCGAGTCGGGATTCGGCGACCACGCGCGGAGCGAGCTGACTCCCCGCCAGACATTCTCCCGACGTTGCGGCGACGTGTCGGCCGTCGATCGTCCCGGCTATCGGCGGCCATCTCGGAGAAGTAGACGATGCCGGCGAACTGCTCGGCGAGCGATGGCGCATCAGGGACGGTGTCACCGCCCTCCGGACGGCCATCGAGCGAAGGAGGCAGGACATTGCCACTGAACTCATCGGCAGCCCGATCAGCAGTGCCGCTCGGTGCAAACGTCTGATCGAGGGCGACCTCGGTGTCCATAGGGCTACTCCTTGCGCGTGGGCGGCTCATCAGGATGAAAGTGGGACGCGAGCACCTTGATGCGGCGCTCGAGCTCTGCGTAGGCGGCGTCGAAAGCGTCAGGGCCTTTGTCCACCGGGTCGGGGATCGACCAGTGCAGCTCACCGGCGACCTTCGGGGTCTCATACGCGCGGTCACAGACGGTGACCACCAGATCGTCCGGGTCGAGCACGTCGTCGAGATGACGAGGATCGATGACGGGGAGCTCCAGATCATGGCGGGATGCGACATCGACCGCACCCGGGTTGATCTGCTCGGCGGGATGGGTGCCGGCCGAGGCGGCCGGGATCGTGCTGACCTGGCGCCACAGCGCCGCGGCCAGATGCGATCTGGCCGAGTTGCCGGTGCACACGAACAGGACACGCCTGGGCACCGCCACGGGGGACGCGGTGCCCAGGCTCTCGAGCGCGTCCTGCTCGAGGTGCAGGTACGTACGTCTCCCGTCGCCCTCGGAATGATGACGGGACACGACACCTGCGCTCACCAGGGTCTGCACGTGGTGAGCAAACAAGTTCGACGAGACATTCAGCATCCCGGCGAGCTCTGTGGGGGAGGCATCACTCATCTGGAGGCTGTCGACGATCCGAAGTCGCACCGGATCACCGAGCGCTGCGTGCATCTTCGCCCGGCGTTCCAGTTCGACCTGTCGCTCAACGTCCATTGACTCAATGGTTACTGAGCAATGATCCGAGAGTCAAGAGATCAGCAGTGAATACCGGTCAAGTGACCGGAATCACACCGTCGGAGGCAAGGGGTCAGCTCGGGCTCGGGGTGCTCAGCGTGGATGCGTACGTCTTGGGGCAGGTGCTGCCCGAGCAGGCCCGGTACTTCGCATCGAGTGCCTTCAGCTGGGCGACGACCTTGGCGTACCTCCGGTCCCCAGCCAGGTTGCGCGTCTCGTACGGGTCGACGGCGCGGTCGTAGAGGACGGGCACACCGCTGGCGGTGAGGGTGATGTAGGTGTAGCGCCCGTAGCGGATGCCGCGATACTTGCTGGTCGTCCCGCCCAGAGTCGGCCAGGCGGCGATCGGGATCGGCCGGTAGAGCGTCTTGCCCGCCTTCACGCTCGACGCGAGCACGCGCGTGATGTCGACGCCATCCTGTGCCCGCCCCGGCGTCGCCCGCCCGAGGGCGGCGACCGTGGTGGCGATGTCCGGGTTGCCGACCGCGGAGCCGACCTTGATGTTCTTCGGGATCCCGGGCCCGACCATGATCAGCGGGATCCGCATGGACTGCGACGACTCCCACAGCTTGCCCAGACGGTTGTGGTGCCCGGTGGTGTAGCCGTTGTCTCCGGAGAAGATGATGACGGTACGCCGGTACTGCCCGCTGTCCTTCAGGTGGGCGATGGTGCGGGCGACCGCCCGGTCGACCGACTGCGCCGCCTCGATGCGCTGTTGGTAGACGTAGCGCATGACCCGCTTCTGGGCTGCCGTGTAGGGCTTCCCAGCCGTCACCTGGCCCGGTCCGGCGTAGAACATGTCCGGAGTCGTGGGCAGCCCGAGCCCGCTGAAGCGTCCCTTGTCCGCACCCATCGGTCGGGTGTTCTCCAGCCACAGTGACGGCTGGTTCGGGTAGCGCTTCTTCGGGTCGCTGGCCTCGACCGGGCCACCCGCGTGTGGCGCCACGTAGTTGACCCACAGGAACCATGGCTTCGTGCCGCCGGCGTTGGTCCCGGCGTTCTTGATCATCTTGATCGACCGGTTCTGCAACGCGACCGAGCTGTAGAGACCGGGGCTCTGGATCGTGCCGTTGGCGTTGAACTTCGGACTCAGCAGGTGGTAGGTCGACGGATCGATCGTCGCCTGCCAGTTGTCCCATCCGGGCTCGCCGCTGGAGTAGCGCTCGGATCCCTTGCCGTAGCCGTTGAGGTACTTCCCGAGGAACATCGTGCGATAGCCGGCCTTGTCCATCCACACCGGAAGCGTGTTCCGCCGCCCCGTGAAGCCCGAGTAGCCGCCGTTGGTCCCGGAGATCGACCAGTTCCGATGGTTGTGGGCGTACTTGCCGGTCAACAGGCTCGCCCGTGCCGGGACGCACAACGGCGTCGGCGCCACCCCATCGGTGAACGTCGTCCCCTGCTGCACCAGCAGCCTCTGCACGTTCGGCATGTACTTGATGTCCGTCGCCGCCAGGTCATCGACGTTGATCATCAACACGCTGGGCCGCCCCGACTCCAGCCGTCCTGGCAGCGCCGCCGCCTCCGCCGACGACGTCGGCCCGCACAGGACCGCGACGGTGCTCGCCACCGCCAGGGTGGCGATCGTGGTCCGTCCACGCCGAAGCGCCTGGCTCAGGCCCATCCCGGAACTCATTCTTCAACCTGTCTCTTCATGACCTCTGCTCCGCAGAGATGGAACCAACCCGGACACGACGGCCTCGTCGGGCCATCAGCGCCCAAGGCGCGTCAACAGCGCGGAGATCACTCCCGGCCGCTGGCCGTGCGAATCACTGCTTCTCGGCTTCCGTCGGCACCGGGTCTCGCGTCGAGTTCAACGAGACTCCTGGCAAGAATCGGACAGCTGGAAGCGCGTCTCCGATCCCGAGCCGGCGAGCAACCCGAAATCTATCCCGCGGCGGATTTTCGCCGCAGTCGTTCAGGGCTCTGTTAATCAGTTGTACACATCGCGCCGTCCTCAGAAGAGGCCGAGACCGGTGGCGTGGCGACGTACCGCCTCGCTGTCGGCGACGAGCACGAGCGGCACCTCGTCGCCCATGGAGTCCCACACGCGCTCGACGCGGCCGTCGTGAGGATCGAGCCGCACCTCGCGGATGTAGACCGCGAGGATCCGCCCAGGATGGCGGCGGACGGCATCGGCGTAGATCTCCGGATCGTGCTCACCGGAGTCGCCCAGGAGGACGAACGGAAGGCTGGGGTGGAGCGCGAGGACCTCGTCGATGCGCCCGCTCTTCGGCTCCCGGCCGCCGGCGCTGCCGAGCAGATCGCGCAGCAGCAGCGGCCCGCGCGGGAAGTCGCGGTGGCGCACGAAGGCGTCCAGGAACGCATGCAGGTTCCACGGGCTGGAGGAGATGTAGAACACCGGGTTCGCGTGGGCGGCGAGGTCGCGGTAGAGCTCGGGCGCACCAGGGAACGGCGTACGCGTCAGCGCCGACCCGGTGAGGGTCTGACGCACCATCCGCCCGACGCGCTGCACCCCGGTCTCGAGGATCGTGTCGTCGATGTCGGAGATCACGCCGAACCGCGCCTCACCGACGGGCACGCTGACCTCCACCGCCGCCCGGTGGCCCCCGGCCAGACCGCGGTACTCGCCGGCCAGCTCGACGGCACCGCGCGTGAACGGAGCCTCCAGCGTCTCCGGGTCGGGCTGCAGCCGTGCCACGAAGTAGCCCTCGTCATCGGTGACCGCATCCACCGCGGCATCACCCACGGTGACCCGCAGCGGCACACCCGGCAGCTCGTCGGTCACGAAGTGGCGGATCATGCGGCGTACGGCAGCCCCCGCGCCCTCGCCCTCCACGGCCTCCGAGGGCGGTGGATCGTCGACGACCCGACCGCGAACGACGACCCCTTCTGCGCTCCCGTGCCCGCCGTAGCACTCGATCCGGAAGTCCTCCGGCACCCGCGATCCTGCCCGACGGAACCTCGCTGCATCCCACGCTCGCTCCAACCCGAGCATCCACTGACGTGCCGACATGGGCCACAGCCTAGATTCCGCCCCGCCTGGACGCCCCGCGGAGTCCTGGAACCGTCGCTGACGAGTGCGGATTGTCCGCCTGCACCGTTCGGGGGAACCTTCGCCGGAACAGCAGCCTTAGACACAAAGAACCCCGCCTGGCCCTCTGCGTTTCCACAGGTCAGACGGGGTTCTTATCTAGTGGAGCGGAGGGGATTCGAACCCCTGGCCTTCTCATTGCGAAGGCTTGTCGACCCAGCAACATGCGCTGACCAACGGCATCAGACGTTGCATCTGTTGCACCACATTCCGCCCTCGGGGGGAATCCGGGGGGAACGCATCGAACACCGGAGCAGCCGCGAGATGCGCGTTGGACCTGTAGGCAGGTTCACCCATCGACTCCCGAGCGATCTGCCGATGATCGCGTGCTGAGTGGACGATCGGCGGCACGGCGCGATCACCGATTTCAGGTGAGGGCTCTCGGGGCTTGGACAGTGAGGCTCGGTGTGGCGCGACGACTGACCCCGGCTGTTGCGGAGGTTCTGAGGAGAAGGCATTGAGCAATCCGATCCAGCGGCAGGTTCTCCCGATCCCTGACCGGGCCGAGAACGCTCCGGCGACGTACGACGCAAAAGACCCGGATACCGAGTTCCCACCGATCGAGCCTCTGCGCCCACCGAAGGACGCTCCGAACGTGCTGATCGTGCTCATCGATGACTGCGGTTTCGGTGCATCGAGCGCGTTCGGCGGGCCGGTGCACACACCCACGTTCGAGCGGCTCGCGGGCGAGGGGCTGCGCTACACCCGGTTTCACACGACCGCCTTGTGCTCACCGACCCGTGCGGCGTTGCTGGCGGGTCGCAACCACCACACGGTCGGGATGGGCGGCATCACCGAGATCGCGACGTCGGCGCCCGGGTACAGCTCGGTGCGGCCCAACGACTGCGCGCCACTGGCGGAGACGCTGAAGCTCAACGGCTACTCCACGGCACAGTTCGGCAAGTGTCACGAGGTCCCGGTCTGGCAGACCAGCCCGATGGGACCGTTCGACGCGTGGCCGTCCGGCGGCGGGGGGTTCGAGCACTTCTACGGGTTCCTCGGCGGCGAGACGAACCAGTACGCCCCCGCCCTCTACGAGAACTTCACCCCGGTCGACCCCGACCGGACACCTGAGGAGGGCTATCACCTCACCGAGGACCTGACCGACCATGCGATCTCGTGGGTTCGTCAGCAGAAGGCGCTGATGCCCGACAAGCCGTTCTTCGCCTACTTCGCGCCCGGCGCGACTCATGCGCCTCACCACGTCCCGGTCGAGTGGTCGGAGAAGTACCGAGGACACTTCGACCAGGGCTGGGACGCGCTGCGCGAGGAGACGTTCGCCCGCCAGAAGGATCTGGGTGTGGTCGGGGACTCGGCGATGCTGACCGAAAGGCACGAGCAGATTCCCGCCTGGGATGAGATGCCCGAGGACCTGAAGCCGGTGCTGGCTCGGCAGATGGAGGTGTACGCCGGGTTCCTGGAGCACACCGACCACCACGTCGGCCGGCTGATCGACGCCTTGGCCGACCTGGAGGTGCTGGACGACACGCTGGTGTACGTCATCGTCGGTGACAACGGTGCCTCGGCCGAGGGCGACGTCGAGGGTTGCTTCAACGAGCTGATCAACCTCAACGGCGCGGGCGCGCTGCAGACCGCGGAGTACATGGTCTCCCGCATCGAGGACTTCGGCACCCCGGCCGCCTACAACCACTACGCGGTCGGGTGGGCGCACGCGATGAACACGCCCTACCAGTGGACCAAGCAGGTCGCCTCCCACTACGGGGGCACCCGCACCGGCACCATCGTCCGCTGGCCGCACGGCATCGACGCGGCTGGCGAGACCCGCCACCAGTTCCACCACGTCATCGACGTCGCCCCCACCATCCTCGAGGCGGCCGGCCTGCCGGAGCCGACGTTCGTGCACGGCGTCCAGCAGAGGCCGTACGAAGGCGTCAGCATGGGCTACACCTTCGACCACGCGGACGCGGCCGACCGTCGCCGGACGCAATACTTCGAGATGTTCGTCAACCGCGGCATCTACCACCAGGGCTGGAGCGCGGTCACCCGGCACTCGATCCCCTGGGACCAGGGCAAACCGCTCCCGCCCATCGAGGACGACGTCTGGGAGCTCTACGGACCCGACGACTGGACCCAGGCCCACGACCTCGCCGCAGAGAACCCCGAGCAGCTCACGCACCTGCAGCAGAAGTTCCTCCTCGAAGCCTCGAAGTACAAGGTCTTCCCCCTCGACGACCGACGCATCGAACGCTTCAACTCCGACCTCGCTGGACGCCCGACGCTGATTCGTGGCCACAGCCAGGTGCTGTTCGAGGGCATGGGCCGGCTGACCGAGAACGTCGTGCTCAACGTGAAGAACAAGTCGCACGCAGTCACCGCCGACATCTCGGTGCCCGCCGACGGTGCAACCGGAGTCCTCATCGCCCAGGGCGGTGCGTTCGGCGGCTGGAGTATCTACCTGCACGAGGGTCGGCCCACCTACTGCTACAACCTGTTCGGCCTCAATCGGACCCATGTCCGCGCCGACCAGCCAGTGCCGGCCGGTGAGCACCAGGTGCGCTTGGAGGTCGCCTACGACGGCGGCGGTCTCGGCAAAGGAATCACCGCCGACCTCTACGTCGACGGAACCCAGGTCGCCACCGGCCGCATCGACGCCACCGTGCCCCTCGCCTTCTCCGGGGACGAGACCATGGACGTCGGCTCCGACACCGGCACCCCGGTCAGCAACGACTACACCAGCCGCGGCAGCCACTTCACCGGCCGCGTCCACCGCGTCCAGATCGACCTGGGCGACGACGCGCACGACAACGATCACCACATCACGGTCGAGGAACGGATGCGGATCATCACTACCCGCCAATAATGGCCACGCCGTGCGGGTCCGGAACCGATCGGCGATCGAGAAGCACGCCGTTGACGTGGACGGGGGGGAATCTTCACCGGAACGGCAGCACTAAGCACAAAGAACCCCGCCTGACCCGTGCGTTTCCGCAGGTCAGGCGGGGTTCTTATTGGTGGAGCTGAGGGGATTCGAACCCCTGGCCTTCTCATTGCGAACGAGACGCGCTACCAACTGCGCCACAGCCCCAAGCGATGAGAAACGTTAGCACCTCGTCGCGGGTGTTACCCAATCAGTATGGCCTCAGGAGCCCGTGGCGCGACCACGAGCCTCCTCGGCGGCCTCGGCCGCGGCGCGCTCGGCCTCCTCGGCCTGGCGGACGAGCTCGGAGTCGGCGGCGTTGCGGCCCGAGCTCCATACGCCGGTGGCGTCGAGGTCGATGGTGCGGACGGTGCGGCGCGGCGCGGCCTCCTTGGAGACGTACGTCGGCAGCGGTGTCTCCACCGGCTTCCAGGAACCCGCGGGGAGGTGCTCGCCGGTGTCGTCGTGCTCGACGACGGCCACCAGGTCGCCGGTGTCCTGGTCGACGTCGAAGGTGACACGGGGCGGGGCGACCGGCTCGGGCTCGGGGATGTCCTCGGGGAACGGGATCCGTGCCCAGACCTCACGCTGGTGGCGCACGCTGAGCCGGCAGGTGACCAGCCAGGCGACGACCAGGCCGGCCGGGATGGCGATCCACACCGGGCCGAAGACCCCGAAACCAGCGAGCGCGCCCACCACGGCCAAGCCGAAGACGAGCACGCCCAGGACGATCGAACGGCGCTTGGCCGCGGCGCGTGCCGCTCGGCGTCGTACGGCCATCGGTACGGGCCGAGGAGCAGGCTCCTCGACCTCCGCCTCAGGCTTCTTCGGCGACTTCTCGGTCACCAGGTCGGTCGAGTCCTTGCCGGTGGCTTCTCGCCGTGCGAGGATCCGGCGGGACTTGGAGATGGCGGCGCTGGCCCGGCTCTTGGTCCCGTCCTCGGCCGTCGCTGTCTGTTCGAGCGCTTTGGGCACCAAGTACACCGCCCACGCCACGGCGAGGGCGACGAAGATGAGTGCGCTCGGGTCCACGTTAAGAAGCGTAGGAGCCATTACCAGCCCGTAGGCGGACGTGCAGTGGTGTGTCGCGTGTGACTTGTGTGATTTCAGCAGGACACGCCGAGTCAATGCCTCATTCAGGTGACAAACCGAGCCTGGCCAGCATTCCTTGGTGACATTCTTCAACCGTTATCGCGAAGATACGGTGATCTCTCCAGGCACCGTCGATATGCAGAAATCGGGGCGCATATCCGATCTCGTTGATGCCCAGTTTCTCCACGACGCGGAGCGAGTTCGAGTTCTCCGGGCGGATGCAGATCTCGATCCGGTGCAGCCGCGCGGCGGTGAAACAGTGGTCGATGACCAGCGCCACCGCCAGCGGCATCACGCCGCGTCCGGCGAAGCGCTGGTCGATCCAGTAGCCGATCGAGGCGAACTGCGCAGAGCCACGCACGATGTTGTTGACCGTGACCTGACCAGCGAAAACACCGTCGACATCGATCGCGAACGGGTAGGTCACTCCGCGCTTGGCCTGACGCCGAAGACGACGTACGAGGCTCGCGAACGTCGTGGGCCGCGCGCTCGATCCCGGGGGAACGGTGGCGTCCCACTGGTGCAGCCAGGCCGCCGAGCGGCGGCGCGCCTCGGTCCATGCCTTGGCGTCGGTGCGGTCGAGCGGGCGTAGGGTCACCGCGCCGTGAGAGAGGACGGCGGGCCAGCCGGGATCGGTCACTGATGGTCGCTTCCCACACTCTGCTCCACGGCGTGGGGCAGCACCGGACGAAGGACCTCGATCGCATCCTTCACGCCACCCCGGGACCCGGGAAGGTTCACCACCACGCACGCTCCGATCTGACCGGCCAGACCGCGGGACAGTAGCGCCGTCGGGATCCCCTTGGCCACTCCGGCCGCCCGGATGCCCTCGGCGATGCCGGGGATCTCACGATCGAGCAGCGGGCGGGTGACCTCGGGGGTGCGGTCGGTGGGGGTCAGCCCCGTGCCGCCGGTGGTCAGGACGACCCGCGCCCCCTCCTCGGCCGCGCGGGCGATCGCCTCGCCGACCGGGTCTCCGTCACGTACGACCTCGGGAGGGCCAACGACGAAACCGAGCTCTTCCAGAAAGGTGACCAGGAGGGGGCCGGTGGTGTCCTCGTAGACACCCGCCGAGGCGCGGTTGGAGGCGACGACGACCGTCGCTTTGAGGCTCATCGCAGGAACGTACCCGACTTTCCACCGGTCTTCGTCTCGACGCGGATATCGGTGATGACCGCCCGCTTGTCGACGGCCTTGATCATGTCGACCACGGTGAGGCCGGCGACGGCGACCGCGGTCAGCGCCTCCATCTCGACCCCGGTGCGGTCGGTGGTCTTCACGGTCGCGGTGATCTCGACGGCGTCGTCGGCGACGCTCAGCTCGACCTTGACGCCCGAGACCGCCAGCGGGTGGCACAGCGGGATCAGGTCGGGGGTCTTCTTGGCACCCATGATCCCCGCGATGCGGGCGACGGCGAGCGCGTCGCCCTTGGGTACGCCCTCGCCGCGGAGCAGCTCGATGACCGCCGGTGCGACCAGCACGCGCCCGGACGCGGTCGCCGTACGAGCGGTGACCGCCTTCTCGGAGACGTCGACCATCCGAGCCGCGCCGGTCTCGTCGACGTGGGTCAACCTGTCAGCCATCAGAACTCCACATCCAGCTCGATCACGTCCACCTCGGCGTCCTTGTCCAGCGAGGTCGTCTCCGGCGGGATGACGATCAGGCAGTTGGCGCCGGCGAGGTCCCCGATCAGGTGGGACCCCGGGCCGCCGATGGGCGAGACGCCGGCGCGGGAGCCGTCGTACCAACCACGGAGGTACTGCTCCTTGCCCTTCGGGGAGCGCACCCCGTGGGTCAGGGCGGCGCGGCGTACGGGCCGGGCCTCGGGGGTCATGCCCATCAGCCGGCGCAGCGCCGGGAGCACGAAGAGCTCGAAGGAGACGAAGGAGGAGACCGGGTTGCCGGGGAGGCACAGGACCGGCACCCGCTCCTCACCGATCCGGCCGAACCCCTGGGGCTTGCCCGGCTGCATGCTCACGGGGCCGAACCAGACGCCCTCCGGCGTCAGCGCCTCCTTGACCACGTCGTAGTCGCCCATCGAGACGCCGCCGGAGGTGACCACCAGGTCGGCGCGGACGAGCTGGTCGGAGAGCGCGGTCATGAACGCCCGCGGCTCGTCGGGCACGATCCCGACGCGGTACGCGATCGCGCCTGCCTTGCGCGCAGCGGCGGCCAGCAGAAAGGAGTTGCCGTCGTAGATCGAGTCGTGGCCCAGGCTCTCACCGGGCTCGCGCAGCTCGGTGCCGGTCGAGAGCACCACGACCCGGGGCCGCGGACGCACCGCGACCTGCGCGCGGCCGACGGAGGCGATCAGGCCCAGGTGGCGCGGGCCGAGGACCGTACCCGCGGGGATGAGCAGGTCGCCCTTGGCGACGTCCTCCCCCGCGTAGCGGACGTGCTGCGCCTCTTCGGGGCTCTGCCGGATCTCGACCTCGGCGACGCCGCGGTCGGTCCACTCGTACGGCACGACCGTGTCGGCACCCGTCGGCAGCGGAGCGCCCGTCATGATCTTCGCCGCCGCCCCCGGCGGGAGCGCCAGCAGCGAGGCCTGCCCGGCACCGATCTCACCGAGCACCGGCAATCGCACCGGCGCCTCGGCGGAGGCCGTCGCGACATCGGCGTAGCGGACCGCGTACCCATCCATCGAGGAGTTGTCGAAGCCCGGCAGGGCGACCTCGGCATGGATGTCCTCCGCCACCGCCAGCCCGAGACAGTCCATCAGGGGCTGCGGGTAGGCCGGCATCGGCTCGAGGTCAGCCAGGATTCGGTTGCGGTACTCGGCGGGGGTCACACGACGAGCCTAGTCGTCACTCCCGATGGTCGAGCTGCTGGAGCCGCAAGGCGAAACCGTGTCGACCAGCAGTGTCAGTCGGAGAGGACGGTGGCGGGCGCGACGCGTTCGGCGTTGGCGCCGTCGAGCGAGACCGCGCCGATGACCTGGACGCCCTTGCCGAAGGTCCAGTCGCCGTTGACGGTGAGCGAGGACGCCTTGCGCAGCGACGGAGCACCCTCGGGGAAGCGCTCGTCGAAGTTCGCGACGTACTTGTAGTAGTCGCCGTCCAGGTCGATGAACGGAACCACGTCGGCGACCTGGTCGAGCACGAAGTTGTCGCCGATGTCGTAGACGTCGGAGCGGAGGACGAGGAGGTCGTTGGTCGTCTTGACCGGGACGAACCGGTCGCGGCCGACCTCGATCAGCTGCGAGCCCTCGAAGACCTCGATCGCGGCGCCCATGGCGGTCTCGATCTGGACGACCTTGGGGGTCTTCGGGTCGGCCGGGTCGACGGTCTTCTCGTTGCGGATCAGCGGCAGGCCGAGGATGCCGTCGCGCTCGGAGAGGACCTTCTTGAGCGCCTTGAGGTCGAACCAGATGTTGTTGGTCGAGCAGTACTTGTGGCGGTTGAGGTCCTGCAGCGCCAGCTTGTCCTCGTCGAGCGTCTGCGCGGTCTCACGGAGGATCAGGCGGCCATCGGACTTGCGGCGCGCGAAGTGGCCGCCCTTGCGGTCGCTCGGGGTGCGGCGTACGGCCTCGATGGCGAAGGGGGCACCGGACTTGGCGAACCAGCCGGCGACCTTCTCGTCGGGGACGGCGCCGAGGTTGTCTGAGTTGGAGACGAAGACCCGCTCGTAGCCCTGCTCGATGAGCAGGTCGAGGAGCCCGGTGTCGAGCAGGGCGGTGTAGATGTCGCCGTGGCCCGGTGGGCACCACTCGAGCTCGGGGTCCTTGGGCCACTCGACCGGGGTCAGGTCGTCGACGAGCAGGCGGGGCTCGCGGTTCTGCAGGAACTCCAGCGGCAGACCCTCGACCGGCAGGTCCTGGTAGCGCTCGAGCGCGGCCAGGCTGTCCTCGGAGGTGCGGAAGGAGTTCATCAGCAGCAGCGGGAGGCGTACGTCGTACTTCTCGCGCATGTGCAGGATCTGGCGGGCGATCACGTCCAGGAAGCTCAGGCCCTTGCGCACGCACAGCAGCGACTTCGCGCGGTCCATGCCCATCGAGGTGCCGAGGCCACCGTTGAGCTTGATCACCGCGGTGGTCGAGATGGCGGCGTGCGCCTCCTCGTCCGTGACCACGGCGTCGCTGATCGACGGGATGTCGACCGGCTCGATGGTCTCCTCCGGGATCATCCCGGTCTCACCGTGCTCGAGCTGGCGGTAGTAATGTGCGAATGTCTGCACCGCGACGTCATCTACGCCGGCATCGCGCATCTTCGCCATTGCCTTGGCCAAACCTGGGCTACCCATAGAGGAAAGCCTAGGCTGTCGTTGTGTCGGGTTCACACACCCCTCCGGGTTCTGATAGTCCAGCCCCCGCTGACTTCGTGGGGCGCAAGACTGCCTTACGCGACCAGTTGTTGACTACCCGGGGGCGCATCGGGCTCCCTCGGTTGGGCTCGCTCGCGCGTGCCCTGTCGCAGGTGGTCACTGATATTCCAGACGTACGCAGCGCCGGAACGGTTGCGCTCTACGTCTCGATCGGCACCGAACCGGGCACCGGACCTCTTATCGACGAGCTGGACGCGGCCGGGAAACGCATCCTGCTGCCCTGTCTTCTGCCGGACAACGACCTGGACTGGGCCGCCTACGACGGCGAGCTGGTCCGGGCGCCTCGGGGGCTGCTGGAGCCCGGCGGGGAGCGGTTGGGCGTCTCCGCGATCGCCAGTGCCGACGTCGTGCTCGTCCCCGGCCTTGCCGTCGACTCCCGCGGGCATCGGATGGGGCGTGGCGGCGGATCCTATGACCGCGTTCTGTCCCGGGTGCCGGCCGGAACCTTTACCTGCGTACTTCTCTATCCGTGGGAGATCGGCGTCGCGGTGCCGGTCGAGGCGCACGACCGGGCGGTCGGAGCGGCCGCGAGCGCGGAGGGAATGCAGCGCTTCTCCTAGGCGTTCGCTAATATTGGCAGTCGCGCCCGTCGAGTGCCAGATTCTGTTCTAGGAGAAACGTGCCCACCTATCAGTACGCCTGCACCGAGTGCGGCCACGCCTTCGACCAGTTCCAGAGCTTCAGCGACGCCTCGCTGACCGAGTGCCCCGAGTGCGGCGGCAAGCTGCGCAAGGTCTTCAGCGCTGCCGGCGTCGTCTTCAAGGGCTCCGGCTTCTACCGCACCGACTCCCGGTCCGGGTCCTCCTCGTCGACGTCCTCCACGTCCTCGACGACGTCGTCCTCGAGCACCTCCTCCCCGGCGCCGGCCGCCTCCAGCTCGTCGGACTGAGACCCGCCCGCCGCGGCGGGTTATCCAAAGGGTCATCCACAACCTGACCTGGGCTGTGGATAGCGAGATGCGGGAATCGCGAGTGCGACTTAGCGTGCCCGCATGTTCACTCGAATCACGTCCCTGTCCCGCCGCGTACGCCGCGGGATCCTCGCCCACCGACGCCTGCTGGCGTTCCTGCTGACCGCCTCCGCGGTCGCGATCGGCCTGTCGGCCACCAGGCCTGACCCACCCGACACCTCGATGATGGCGGTCGCCTCCCGAGATCTGCCGGTCGGCACGGTCCTCACCGCCGCCGACCTCACCGACGTCTCGACCGACCCCGCCAACGTGCCCGCCGACCTCGCCGAGGCGCCGCTCGGCGAGCGCCTGGCCGCGCCCCTGCGACGCGGCGAGCCCGTCACCGACGTACGTCTGGTGGGGCCGGAGCTGACCGAGGGACACCCCGACCTGGTGGCCGTCCCGGTCCGGCTCCCCGACGCCGAGATGGCCGGCCTGCTCCACGTCGGCGACACCGTCGACCTCTACGCCACCGACCCCGCCACCGCCGAGACCGCCCGGGTCACCACCGACACGCTGATCCTCAGCCTCCCTCAAGCCGCGGAGACGAGCCGCGATGATTCCATGGCACAGGGAAAGACCGAGGGGTTTGGCGTCACGAACACTTCGGCGGGGCGTCTGGTCATCGTCGGAGTCGCCGAGAACAGCGTCGAGGACGTCACATCGGCAGGGGTGGGTGGATACCTCACCTTTGCGTACTGACGGCCAACGCACGCCATATCCGGGGTCTCCTTCACCTCACACAATGAGCAACAGGAGAAAGCAAGACATGGACGGTTTCAAGAAGTTCCTGCTCCAGGGCGACCTGATCAAACTCGCGGTCGCCTTCATCATGGGTGCCGCGTTCGCCTCGGTGGTGACAGCCACCGTCACAGTGATCATGGACCTGATCGGCAAGCTCGGCGGCACACCTGACTTCTCCGGTTGGACGCCCGGCGGCGTCCACCTCGGCGACTGGTTCACCGCGGTTGTCGCCTTCGTCATCATGGCCGCGGTCGTCTACTTCATGATCGTGAAGCCCTACACCGCCGCCAAGGAGCGCTACTTCCCGGACCCCGACCCGGGCGAGACCGAGATCGACATCCTCAAGCAGATCCGCGACAGCATCGCCGTTCGCTGACGCATCCGCTTCCAGGTGCCGTCTCACCCACCGTGGTGAGGCGGCACCTGCGATTTCAGCCACCGGTCCGACGCCGACTCCTCGGACTCCGCGGACGACTCCCGCTCGTCGCTGGTCGTCTCGGGGAGTACGTCACCGAAGATCCGCGCCAGCCTCTGCTTGCGCTTCCACTCCGGCTCCTCCGGTTCGTCGGGCCGTTCCGTCTCGGGTGAGGTGTCCTCAGCCATCAGCAGAGCCCCGCACGCTCGCGCTCAGCCTTCGCCTGTTCGGCGATCTCGGCGAGCTCCTCCTCGGTCGCTCCACTGCTGGCGTTGCCCGACGCGTCTCCCGAAGAGTCGCCCGAGGGTGCATCGTCGGAGGGCTCCGAACCAGCGGTCTCGCCGTCGGTTCCGGTGCCTTCACCGGAGTCTCCGGACTTCTTCTTGTCCTTGGCGCCCGCGGCCTGCCCGGCATCAAGCGAGCCCGCCGCGATCTTCTTCGTCAACGGCTTGTCGTTCGCGATGGCCCGCCAGACGTTCTTGGCCTTCTCGTCATCGAGGACAACTCGGTTTTCGTTCTGCGGGTCCGTCGCCACCGGGATGGTGAGGAACTTGATGTTCTCCATGCCGATGCTCTGGAAGCCGGCGCCGATCTTGGCCATCGTGTCGAGGTTGTCCTTGAGGCCCTCGTCCATCGTCAGACCCTTGGTGGCCGCATTCAGGAAGCCGAGCACCTTCGTGGGGCTGGACAAGGTGTCACCGGAGAGCAGCTTCGCTGCCATCGAGCCGATGAACGCCTGCTGGCGCTTTGCTCGCAACAGGTCGCTTCCGTCACCGAAGACGTGACGCATGCGAACGTATTGAAGCGCTTCCTTGCCGTTCAGCGTCTGGGGGCCGGCCTTGAACTTCGCGCCTGTGTAGCTGTCCTCCACGGCCTCGGGCAGGCACACGTCGACGCCGTCGATGGCATCGACCATCCCCTTGAAGCTTCCGAAGTCCACGACGACGACATGGTTGATGGTGATGTCGCACTTCTCACCGCACATCTCAGAAGCCACCGACTCCACCTGTTCAACGGTGCACGTCGGGCCTCCGGCGGCGTATGCAGCGTTCCACTGCACGTAGTCAGCCGGGGCGGTCTTCCCGTCCTCCGTCTTGCACGAGGGTCGGTTGACCATCGTGTCGCGCGGGATCGAGACGCCGTAGGCGAACTTACGGTTCGCGGAGAGGTGCAACAGGATGGTGGTGTCCGATCCGCCACCGCTCTCGCCGTCCAGACCACATCCCTTGCAGTCGCGGCTGTCCGACCCCATCACGAGGATGTTGATCGGCTCCTTCGGGCCGACGTCAGCGGCCTTCTCGCCGAGGCTGACGGTGCTGATGTTCGACCGTAGGTCGCGGTAGGTGTAGACCACGAACAGCCCGACGATCAGCGCCAGCACGAGCAAGGTCGAGCTGAGCACCTGCCACACACTGACCCGCGGCTTGTCGCGGTCCTCGCGCTCGTCGTCGGGGTAGGGAGCGTACGGCTCCTGGTAGCCATCCTGAGGCGGATAGTCGTCATAGGGCTCGTCGTCGTAATTTGCCGCATACGCCGCGCCTCGGCGGCCCGGGGCGGGATAGGCCTCGTGGCGGGCCTCATGCAGCTCATCACGCGAAGAGGTACGCCCTCGGGGCCGGTCGGCCGGATCGGGGCGGGGCGCGACAGTGGTCGCGGCGGGATCGTTCCAGTCGAACTCGCGCGCGGCCGGCGGGGCGAGCTGCTGGTCGGGGACCTGGGGCGAGGGAGGGGCCGGGTGTGGATCCTGGCGATACCACTCCGGCGCCGGCGCGACCGCGGTCTCCTCAGCGGAGGGAGCGGGGGCGGGCGGCGGAGGTATCCGGCGCGCAGGACGCGAGGTCTCGCGCAGCGGTGGAGCTACGGCCGTCGCGTCCGGGGCGTTCCACTCCTGAGGGGCCGGAGGGGCAGGCGCCGGTGACGGTCGCGAGGTCTCTCGGCCCAATGCCTGATAGCGCTCAGCCCGGGTCGGCTCCCGCCGCACCGGTTCCACGCGCGGCGGCTCGACGACGGGAGGCTCAGCCTGAACCGGCTCCTGGCGGGTGGGACGCGCAGCCCGACGGCCACCGCCCGATGATCCCGGCCCGGGAGGCGGCGGCGACACGAAGTCAGACTGCGGCCGCGCGGCTCGCCGGCCACCGCCGGGCTCCACCGACGGCTGGTCGATCGGTACGTCCGCGACCCGGGCACCGCGGCCGGCATGAGTCCCCCCGGACTCGTTGCTCTCAGGCTCGTCGGCGCCGTACATCCACTCGAATCCGGACACGCCGGAGCCTGAATCCGCACCCCCACGTCGGGGAGGCATGGAGGCGTCAGGCATAGATCACCGTCACTCGTCGCTTGTCTTTGGGGGGATTCGGGTTGAGTCGACGGTGACTCAACCTACGCGAGGGCCCCAAGTTTGGCCCCTGATCGCATCGAACCCCAAACCGTAGTATCACCTGCCACCATGGCAAGATATTCGCGAATGCCCCAGTAGCTCAGTGGATAGAGCAGCCGCCTCCTAAGCGAAAGGTCGCAAGTTCGACTCTTGCCTGGGGCACCAATTCCAGATATTTCCCTATGACACCGCGACCTGTGACGCGTCGATGACCTCGAACTGGATCCCGGCAGCCTGCAGGCGATCCAGGAGCGCGTCGCCCATCGCGACCGCCGTGGTCACCGACCCGGAGGTCTCGGGCAGCGTGTCGAAGGCCAGGCAGAGCGCCGACTCGGCGAGCATCTTCGCCGTCTCGGTGTAGCCCGGGTCGCCTCCGGAGACCTTGGTGTGGATCTTGCGGCCGCCGGACTCGGCGACGAAGTCGACGGTGAACCACGACTTCTCGCGGCGGCCCTCGGAGGGTCCGGTGCCCTGCTTGACCCGCTCGCCCAGCTTGGCCCGCAGCGGCGGGACCTGCATCGCGAGGGCGAGGGCGCCGACGCCGACCACGCCGCCGACGGCGTACCTCAGTGTCTTGGTCCCGGCGAAGTGCGAGTAGGTGAAGGCGGGGCCGTAGGCCTCCAGCGCCCGCCCGGAGCGGGCGACGATGAACGGGTCGATGGTCGGCAGCGGCAGCAGCCAGTAGCCCAGCTCGCTGTCACGACCCAGACTCGGCTTCGCCGGTCGAGACGTACGCCCCTTCGGCCGCTCCTCGAGCGCACGGCGCTCGCGCGACGCGGCTGCCATCTCCCGGGGTCGCGACATCTGCCCCAGCGCGGAGTGGAAGGTGCCGCCGGAGAAGGTGGCGTTGGAGCGGACGACGCCCTTCATCGTCAGCGGCCCGGTGATCTCCCCGCCGGCGGCGAGCTCGCGCACCGTGAAGAAGGCCCCGAGGTCGTGCGGGATCGAGTCGAACCCGCAGGCGTGCACGATTCGGGCACCGTTGGCGCGGGCGGTGGCGTCGTACTTCACGAACATTCGGTCGACGAACTCGGGTTCTCCGGTCAGGTCGACGTAGTCGGTGCCGGCCTCGGCGCAGGCCTTGACGAGCGGCTCGCCGTACTCCAGGTAGGGCCCGACGGTGGTGATCACGACGCGAGCACGAGCCGCCAGCGCGGCCAGCGACGAGGAGTCGTGCACGTCTGCCTGGAGGAGCTCGACGCCAGCAGCGTCGAGGCCGTCGCGAACGGCCTCGAGCCGCGACAGGGAGCGGCCGGCGAGCGCCCATCGCAGTCCTTCGGGGGCGTTCTCGGCGAGATATCTGGCCACCAGACCGCCCGTGAATCCGGTCGCGCCGAACAGGACGATGTCGAGATCGCGAGGAGACGTCATGACCGCTACCTTTCCAGAAGCAACGAAATCCGAGACGGCACGGGTCTTTCAGTGATCAAATGTTGCATCAATAGGGGTACTCTTGAGCGGTTTCTTTCGGTGAATCAGCATTCGAGTGAGCGACCAGACACCATCCCCAACCACGAGATGAGTGAGACGAGCCTGTGGGCGACGCGGTGATCAGCGTTCTGCTGGCCGACGGTCACGACGTTGTGCGTGTCGGCGTGCGTACGGTCCTGCTGCCCGAACCGGACATCGAAGTCGTGGGTGAGGCCCGCACCGCCGCCGAGGCACGGCCGCTGATCGCGACGCTCCGTCCCGACGTACTCATCCTCGACGCCCACCTGCCCGACGCCTCCGGGGTGGCGCTCTGCCGCGAGGCGCTCGCGATGAAGAGCGACATCCGCTGCATGATCCTGGCCACCGACGCCGACGACGAGGTCATGAGCCAGGCGATCATGGCCGGGGCGGCCGGTTACGTGCTCAAGCAGATCGAGGCGACGAGCCTGGTCTCCGGCGTACGCCTGGTGGCCAGCGGCCACACCCTCTTCGACCCAGAGGCGGCCGCCAAGGTGGTCCACAACGTCGAGGAGCGCCGCCGGATGCACGAGGTGGTCGCCGACCTGACTCCGCAGCAGCGCCGGATCCTGGTCCTGCTCGCCGAGGGCATCTCCAACCGGCAGATCGCCGACCGTCTGGTGCTGGCGGAGAAGACCGTGAAGAACCACATCACCGGTCTGCTCGCCAAGCTCGGCGTCAGCCACCGCACCCAGGCCGCCCTGATGGCGAGCCAGCTGCTCGAGGACGGCGTCGTCCCGCGGCCGGCTCCCCCGGCCGACGACGTCAGGCAGGCCAAGGGCGCCGCGCCCAACGGCGGGCCGATACCGCCGCATCCGCGCGGCCAGTCCCCCTCCCACACCCCTGGCCGATCACGCTGACCGTCGCCTCGATCCAGGTACCGTGGATGGCATGTGCCGCAACATCCGCCCGCTCCACAACTTCGAGCCGCCCGCCACCAACGACGAGGTCACCGCTGCCGCCCTGCAGTTCGTACGCAAGGTGAGCGGCACGACCAAGCCTTCGGCCGCCAACCAGGAGGCCTTCGACCGCGCCGTCGCCGAGATCGCCCACATCACCCGGCATCTCCTCGACGATCTGGTCACCAACGCCCCCAAGAAGAACCGTGAGGTCGAGGCCGCGAAGCGCAAGGCTCGCGCCGAGGGCAGGTACGCCTCGTGACCCTCGCCCCGGAGGCGAGCAGCACCGACTCGTACGCAGAAGCCCTGGCCCTCCTGCAGGACCGCCGCCTCGTGGTGCTGACCGGGGCCGGCGTCTCGACCGACTCGGGCATCCCCGACTACCGCAGCCCCGGCAGCCCGTCACGGCAGCCGATGACCTTCCAGCAGTTCATCTCCGGCCCGCAGGAGCGGCAGCGCTACTGGGCGCGCAGCCACCTCGGCTGGCGGCGGATGGGCAGCGCGGTGCCGAACGCCGGCCATCGTGCCCTGGCCGCGATCGATCCCGAGCTGCTGATCACCCAGAACGTCGACGGTCTCCACGAGCAGGCGGCACCCGAGCTCGCCAGCAGCGGCCGGATCGTGACGCTCCACGGCCGGGTAGCCGATGTGATCTGCCTGTCCTGCCGCACCGTGAGCCCGCGTCGCGACCTCCAGGAGCGGATGGAGGCGCTCAATGCCGGATGGGCCGAGGCGCACGCGGACGTCGAGACCCGGCCGGACGGTGACGTCGCGCTCGAGGAGACGCAGGACTTCGTCGTGCCCGACTGCGAGATCTGCGGTGGCATCCTCAAGCCTGACGTGGTCTTCTTCGGCGAGAACGTCCCCAAGGACCGCGTCGCGCGGTGCATGGCGGCCGTCGACGCGCTGGCAGAACCAGGCCCCGGAGCTCAGGCCCGCGACGAGCGGCACGAGGGGAAGGGCGTGCTGCTCGTCGCGGGCTCGAGTCTGGCGGTGATGAGTGGCTATCGGTTCGTGCGCCGGGCGGCGAAGGCCGGGATCCCGGTCGTCATCGTCAACCGCGGCGCGACCAGGGGCGATGCGGAGGCTACGTACAAGCTGGAGGTCGGAACCAGCGAGTTCCTCACCACCTTGGCGTCACGCCGAGCGTGACTGGATCGGCAGGTCGGCCATGCGGCCGGCGGCCTCGTCGACGGAGAGTCTGGCACCGATGAAGAAGTGGTAGACCGGGCCTTCGTCGATCAGCAGCACCTTGGCGCTGTGGTAGTCACCGCCGAGGTCGGTGAGCACGATCTCCTCGCCGCGCTCGAGGTGACGGGTCAGGCCGGTGTCGGTGTGGTGGACGGCGACTGGGCGGAACGTCTCATCCAGCTCGCGACCGCGAGCGGGCAGATGAACGACCTCCATAGAGCTCTCCCCTCCGGAGACCCCCGCAAGTCTCGACATGACAACTGCTGAACGTCTCCCTCCAGCAGGCCTTGCACGTCAAACATAAGCATCGATGACGTAATCGGTCCAGAGTCATGTGCCAGAATCTGCCGACGTCGAGAGAATTTCACCCGCGGTTGCAAAATTGGGCCCGAAGTGGACACAGCGTTGCCACATCGAAGACGACTCGTGGAGCCGCCGAACGACGCGATGTATCGAGCTCGTCGAGATGGATCTGCGGGTCAGAGGGCCTTGACGAAGATATGGTCCGCGGCCTCGGGGATGATCTCCGCGGTCTCCCCGCCGGAGCCGAGCATGACCCCGTCGGGGGTCGCCTTGATCGCGACCGTCTGGTCCGGGGTCGCGCCGACCCGGCGCAGGGCGCTCATCAGCGACTCGTCCTTCTGCATCTCCTCGGAGATGCGGCGCACCAGGACGGTGGCACGCTCGGAGGTCGCCGCGGCCGTGAGCGACTGGACGCCGGCCATGAAGTCCTCGTCGGCAGGCTTGCCGCCGAGCTCGTCGAGACCCGGGATCGGGTTGCCGTAGGGCGACTCGGTCGGGTCGCCGAGCAGGTCGAGCAGTCGCTTCTCGACGGTGTCCGACATGACGTGCTCCCAGCGGCACGCCTCCTCGTGGACGAGCTCCCAGTCGAGCCCGATGACGTCGGTCAACAGCCGCTCGGCGAGGCGGTGCTTGCGCATCACCCGGGTGGCCAGGCGAAGGCCCTCGTCGGTCAGCTGCAGGTGGCGGTCGCCCTCGACGGTGAGCAACCCGTCGCGCTCCATCCGGGCGACGGTCTGAGAGACCGTCGGGCCGGACTGGTGCAGGCGCTCGGCGATGCGGGCGCGCAGCGGAACGATTCCCTCTTCGACCAGCTCGTAGATCGTGCGGAGGTACATCTCGGTGGTGTCGATGAGATCGCTCACGGGCTAATCCTACATCCTTGAATCAGTCAGAAAAACCGAACCCAGCAGGGTGTGTCCCGAACGACGTCGGCCTGCAGGAGAGATCAGCTCGGCGCGATCCCCTAAGAGCCCTGGCGTTCGAGGGCCTCGTTGTATCTGGACAGCATAGCGCTGAGCCGGTCGATCTCGTCGGGACTCCAGTCGGCCAGCCGGTCGTTGAAACGTACGCGACGCTCGCGGGCCACCCGCTCGAGCCCCTCGCGGGCCTCGGCGGTCACCGAGACCAGGCTGGCCCGCCCGTCCTCGGGGTCGGGATGGCGTTCGAGCAGGCCCAGGTCGATCATGGCCTGCACCATCCGGCTGACCGCTCCCTTGTCGATCCCGAGCCCGTCGACCAGCGCGGAGGCGCGCACCGGGCCACGTTCGGCGATCCAGGTCAGCATCATGTAGCCGCCGGGCGGCAGATCCGGGTGAAGCATCCGGCCGCGTGCCTTCATCGCCCGCTTGGCCCTCCACACGAGCACGCCGACCTCGGACTCGAGCCGGCTGAGCGACTCACCGCGAGGACCGTCCTCGAGCTGCTCGCCCTGAGCGGCGTCGTTCATGGCTGTCATCCCTGTCATCTCCGGCCCGCTCCCCCCGCCTCGAGCTCCGCGGCGACCTCAGGAGCGATCTCATCGTCGGCGAGGTCCTCGATCGTAGTCTTGAGCGGAACCTCCTTGATACCCAGGATCGCAACCAGCGCGATGACCGCGCACGGGATGGCCACCAGGAAGAGATCGGCGGTGGCGACGGCGAAGGCGTGCTCGTAGAGCGCCTGCACGGCACTCGGCATGCTCGCCGGGTCGGCGAGCCCGCCGCCCTGCAGGCTCTGGAGCTCCTCGGGGGTCACCTTTCCGCTGGCCACCAGCTCGGGGATGCCATCGGTGATGACGTCCTCGACCCGGTGGGAGAGCACGGCGCCGAGCGCGGCGATGCCCATCGAGCCACCCATCGACCGGAAGAACGCGACGACCGAGGACCCCGCACCCATGTCCCTGTTGTCGAGGTTGTTCTGCACCGCGAGGACGAGGTTCTGGTTGGTGGCACCGACACCGAGCCCGAGGATGGCCATGAAGGCGCCGACCAGGGCCAGGTTGGTGTGCTCGTCGATCGTGCTGAGCAGGAAGAGCCCGATCGGCAGCATGATGCCGCCGAAGATCAGGTAGCGCTTCCAGCGTCCGGTGGAGCTGATCAGGCGTCCGGTGACCATCCCGGCACCGGAGAGTCCGAGCACCATGCAGATCGACATCAGCCCGGCATGGGTCGGCGTCATCCCGCGGGCGGTCTGGAAGTACTGCTGCAGGTAGACCGTCGCCCCGAACATCCCGGCACCGACGAAGAACGAGGCGAGGGTGGAGAGGACCATCGTGCGGTCGCGGAAGAGCCGCAGCGGGATGATCGGCTCCTTGGCGAACCTGCCCTCGACCAGGATCGCGAGGGCCAGCACGACGACGCTGCCGGCGACCAGGGCGTACGACATCAGCGAGGTCCACGCGAAGGAGTCGCCACCCAGGGTGACCCAGATCAGCAGCGTGGAGACGCCGGCGACCAGCAGGAACGCACCGAGGTAGTCGATGCTGACCTCGCGGCGTACGTGCGGGAGGTGCAGGGTCTTCTGGAGCAGGATGAAGGCGACCACCGCGAACGGCACACCGACGTAGAAGACGCCGGGCCAGCCCAGCGGGGAGTCGACGATCACGCCGCCGACGAGCGGCCCGATGACGGTCGCCAGGGCGAAGACCGCGCCGATGTAGCCCGAGTAGCGGCCGCGCTCACGCGGGGAGACGATCATCGCGATGATCACCTGGATCAAGGCGATGATGCCGCCCATGCCGAGGCCGGCGATGACCCGGCCGGTGATGATCACCGGCATCGACGGCGCCAGACCACAGATCGCCGAGCCGACGATGAACAGGCCGAGGGCGGCCTGGACCAGCACCTTCTTGTTGTAGAGGTCGGCGAGCTTGCCCCAGATCGGCGTGGTCGCAGTCATCGCCAGCATGCTCGAGACGACGATCCAGGTGTAGCCGCTCTGGGTGCCACCGAGGTCGGTCACGATCCGCGGCAGTGCGTTGGCGACCGACGTGCTGGACAGCATGGCGACGAAGAGCGCCATCAGAAGGCCGGAGAGGACCTCCATGATCTGGCGGTGGGTCATCTGCGGCGCGGCGATGGCCTGCGAAGACTGCTGGGACTCTGACAAGTGGTGACTCGGCTTTCACGAGAATTGGTTGAACATCGACAACCAATGTACGTCCGAATAGTTGCTAAACGCAACTTGTCGCCGGTCACGGCTGATCCCGACACTACAGAAAACGGGGCGACCCGCAGGCGGGCCTGGTGGCCGACCCGGTGGATGAGTCCGGTACGCCTGCGGGTCGGGTGGCTGCTTGTGAATTGCCAGCCCCCATCCGTAGTTGGGGAAGCTGCTAGCGAGCAGCCACCTCACGCATCCAATCGTTCTTCATCTGATCGGATCACCTCCTTTCCCGTGTGGCTCAACGGTAGGCGCCGGGTCCTAGCGGGATCAAAGGGTTATTTCTCAAGTGTCACCGCTCAGGCGGGCTCCTCGACGAGGGCGTGGCTGAACTGCGACTGATAGAGCTCGGCGTACGCACCCTTCGCCTCGAGCAGCTCGGCATGGTTGCCCTGCTCGACGATCGCGCCGTCGCGCATGACCAGGATCAGGTCGGCGTCGCGGATCGTGGAGAGCCGGTGGGCGATCACGAAGGACGTACGGTCCGAGCGCAGCGCGGCCATGGCGTGCTGCAGGAGCAGCTCGGTGCGGGTGTCGACCGAGGAGGTCGCCTCGTCGAGAATCAGCAGCGACGGCTCGGCGAGGAACGCGCGGGCGATCGTGATCAGCTGCCGCTCGCCCGCCGAGAGGTTGCCGCCCTCGTCGGTGATCAGGGTGTCGTAGCCGTCCGGCAGCGAGTGCACGAACCTGTCGACGTACGTCGCCCGGGCCGCCTCGAGGAGCTCCTCCTCGGTCGCGTCCGGCCGGCCGTAGCGGATGTTGTCGCGGATCGTGCCTTCGAAGAGCCACGTGTCCTGGAGCACCATCCCGGTGCGTTCGCGCAGGTCGGAACGGGGAATCGAGGCGATGTCGACGCCGTCGAGGGTGATCTGTCCGGCGTCGAGCTCGTAGAACCTCATGATCAGGTTGACCAGGGTGGTCTTGCCCGCACCTGTGGGCCCGACGATCGCGACGGTCTGCCCGGGACGGGCCACCAGGGACAGGTCCTCGATGAGCGGCCTGTCCTTGTCGTAGGAGAAGCTCACGTGCTCGAACCGGACCTCGCCGGCACCCGCGTCGTTCCGGGGAGTGCCGACATCGGGCGTCTGCTCCTCGGCGTCGAGCAGCTCGAAGACCCGCTCGGCCGAGGCGACGCCCGACTGGAGCAGGTTCATCATCGAGGCGAGGGTGGTGATGGGCTGGGTGAACTGGCGCGAGTACTGGATGAAGGCCTGCAGCTCACCCAGGCTCAGCGCTCCGCTGGCGACCCGGAGCGACCCGACCACGCAGACCACCACGAACATCAGGTTGCCGACGAACATCATCAGCGGCATCAGGATCCCGCTGATGAACTGTGCCTTGAAGGATGCGGCGAAGAGCTTGTCGTTCTCCTCGGCGAAGGTCTTCTCGACCTCCTCCTGACGCCCGAAGACCTTGACCAGGTCGTGGCCGGAGAAGGTCTCCTCGATGTGGCCGTTGAGCTTGCCGGTGTGGCGCCACTGGGCCACGAACTGGCCCTGCGACCGCTTCATCACCGCGCTGGTCACCACCAGCGAGACCGGCACCGCGAGCAGCGCGATCAGGGCCAGGACCGGGCTGATCCAGAACATCATGAACAGCACCGTGACCAGCGTGAACAGAGCGGTCAGCACCTGGCTGAAGGTCTGCTGCAGCGTCTGGCTGATGTTGTCGATGTCGTTGGTGACCCGGCTGAGCAGCTCGCCTCGCGGCTGCTTGTCGAAGTAGGACAGCGGGACGCTGTGGACCTTCTTCTCGACGTCCTCGCGCAGGCCCTTCACGGTGCCCTGGACGACCGAGTTGAGGATCCAGCCCTGCACGAAGGAGAGCAGGGAGGCGACGAGATAGACGGCGAGCACGACCAGCAGTGCACTGCGCAGCGCGTCGAAGTCGACGCCCTGGCCCGGGGTGACGTACTCCATCCCGGAGAGCATGTCGGCGAGCTTGTCGTCGCCCTGGGCACGCAGACCCTCGACGGCCTCCTCCTGCGTCACCCCCGCGGGCAGCTCCCTGGAGAAGACGCCGCCGAAGATGATGTTGGTCGCCTTGCCCAGCAGCCACGGACCCAGCGACATCAGGGTCACGCTGACCGCGGCCAGGCCGATGGTGGCGTAGGCGTGGAGCTTGTAGGGCGCCATCCGGCGCAGCAACCGCTTGGCCGAGGGGACGAAGTTCATCGCCTTGTCCCCCACCGCGCCGCCCGCGCCCATCGGGCCGGGGCCGCCCTGGGGACGTACGATCCGCTCGGTCTTCTTCATCTGGCCGTTCGTCTGGTCGCTCATGCCGCGGCCTCCTCTGCGCTGAGCTGGGAGGAGACGATCTCCTGGTAGGTGGCGTTGCCGGCGAGGAGCTCGTCGTGGGTGCCCTCGCCGACGATGGCGCCGTCCTCGAGCACGAGGATCTTGTCGGCGTCGCGGATCGTGGAGACCCGCTGGGCGACAACGATGACCGTGGCGTTGCGGGTCTCGGGGGCGAGCGCCGCGCGGAGCCGGGCATCGGTGGCGACGTCGAGCGCGGAGAAGGAGTCGTCGAAGAGATAGATGTCGGGCCTCCTCACCAGCGCCCGGGCGATGGCCAGACGTTGCCGCTGACCACCGGAGACGTTGGTGCCGCCCTGGTCGATCTCGGCGTCGAGGCCGGTGCCGTCCTCGGGGGCCATCCGCTCCACGAAGTCACGCGCCTGGGCGACCTCGAGGGCATGCCAGAGCTCCTCGTCGGTGGCGTCCGGCTTGCCGTGGAGCAGGTTGGAGCGGACGGTGCCGGTGAAGAGGAAGGCCTTCTGCGGCACCAGCCCGAGGGAGCTGCGCAGGGTGGCCGGGTCGAGGTCGCGTACGTCGATCCCACCCACGCGGACGACACCGGCCGTCGCGTCGAAGAGCCGCGGGATGAGGCCGAGGAGGGTCGTCTTGCCGGCGCCGGTGGAGCCGATGATCGCGACGGTCTGGCCGGGCCTGGCCTCGAAGGTGAGGTCGTGGAGGACGGGGTGGTCGGCGCCGGGGTAGGTGAAGCCCGCGCCGGTCAGGTCGACGTGCCCGTGCCGGGAGATCTCCGTGACGCCCGCCGCCGGCGGGGTCACGCTGGTCTCGGTGTCGAGGACCTCGGCGATCCGGTCGGCGCAGACGGCGGCGCGCGGGACCTGCATGAGCATGAAGGTGCCCATCATGATCGACATCAGGATCTGCATCAGGTACTGCAGGAAGGCGGTCAGCGGGCCGACCTGCATCAACCCGTCGTCGACCCGGATGCCGCCGAACCAGATCACCGCGACGCTGGCGACGTTGATGACCAGCATCATCAGCGGGAACATCGTCGACATCCATCGCCCGGCCCGCAGCGCGACGTCGGTGAGCTCGTCGTTGGCCTTCGCGAAGCGCTCGGTCTCCTGACGCTCGCGTACGAACGCCCGGATCACCCGGATGCCGGTGATCTGCTCGCGCAGGATGCGGTTGACCGCGTCGATGCGCTCCTGCACCTTGCGGAAGTTGGGGACCATGCCGCGTACGACCACGGTCATGGAGATGAGCAGCGCGGGGATGACGACCGCGAGCAGCCAGGAGAGCCCGGCGTCCACCTGGATGGCCATCACGACGCCGCCGACCATCATCATCGGCACCATCACCGCGAGGGTGCAGGTGAGCACGGCGAGCATCTGGACCTGCTGGACGTCGTTCGTGGTCCGGGTGATCAGCGACGGGGCACCGAAGCGGCCGACCTCGCGAGCGCTGAAGGAGCCGACCTTCGCGAAGATCGCCGCCCGCAGGTCGCGGCCGAAGCTCATCGAGCTGCGGGCGGCGAAGTAGACGCTGGTGATCGAGGCAAGGATCTGCACCAGCGCCACGCCGAGCATGATCGCGCCGATCTCGAGGATATAGCGGGTGTCGCCCTCGGCCACGCCCTTGTCGATGATGTCGGCGTTCAGGCTGGGCAGCAGCATGAACGCCGAGGTCGACAAGAGCTGCAGGATCGCGATGACGACCAGGAATCTCTTGTACGGGAGCAGGTAGTCCCGCAGGAGTCGGAGAAGCATTCAGGAGGTCTCTCTGGTCAGGCTGTGCTCGATGAGAATGCCGCCGAGCAGCACGTCGATGACGTCCTCGCTGCTGAGCGGCTGGTTCGTTCGGTTCAGACCAGGGAGCCAGGCCCCGATCGTGAGGCTGCGCAGCACCAGCGCGGCCTTGCGCGGCGGCAGCCGCAGCTCGTTCACGTGCGGCTCGAAGACGAGCCTCGTCAGGTTGTCGATGAGGGCCTTGTTGGCCTCGATGAGGAACTTCGGAGGACCGGGTGGATGACGTACGCCCTCGGGATCCGGCTCCTCCGTCACGGCCGAGCGCACGGCCATCATGACGAGGAGGCCGCGCTGCGAGGTCGCGGCGAGCAGGTCGATCACGGCACGGAGCTTGTCCTCGATGTCGGCCTTGCCCTCCACCACCTCCGCCATCGACTGACCACCCCTGGTCGGGTCGAAGACGTTCTCGGCGACCGCCCGGTAGAGCTCCCGCTTGTCGCGGAAGTGCCGGAAGATCGTGCCTTCGGCGACTCCGGCCGCCTCGGCGATGAGCCTGGTCGTTGTCGCCGTGCCGTGCTCGATCAGCAGCGTCTCGGTCGCCGCGATGATCGCGGCGCGCCGGTCGGCGGCAGGAATCGGCTTGGCCCGCGTACGTCGTTCGTCCACATGGACCAGCGTAAGTGAGTGAGTACTCACTCACAAACCTAATTATGGGTGGGTGCTCCTCCCAAACCCTGTTCGACCGGATGCGGACTAGGGCATGCTGGGCCCCACTGTCGGGCCGACAAGGGCCATGACAGCGGTGGTCCCGACAATCTCGACCACCGAATCCAGGAATGGAGACAGCATGCGTAGGTTGTTGACAGGCGCGGCCGCAGTCGCGCTGGGGGTCACCGGCACCCTCGTCATGGCGAACTCGGGCAACGCCACCTCTGACCAGGAGGTCCGCTATGTCGTGGCATATGCCGAGGGATCCTCGGCCGCCAGCGCCCGTGCCGCGGTGAAGGCCGCGGGGGGCGAGATCATCTCTGAGAACAGTGCCATCGGAGTCGCGACGGTCACCGCAGGTGAGGGATTCGCCGAGGCGGCCAACGCCTCGGACGCCCTCGTCGGCGCGGCCCAGGACAGGATCGTGGGCGCCACGACTCCTGACGCGGCCAGCAAGGCCCGCAAGCAGGAGGTGTCGAAGGTCGAGACCGAGTTCCGGTCCGGCAAGGGCACCGCACCCAAGACCCCGAAGCCCAAGGGATCCACGGAGCCGCTCTCCGGTCTGCAGTGGGACATGAAGCAGATCGACGCCGCGGCGGCCAACAAGACCGAGCGCGGCAAGGGTGTCCGCGTCGGCATCCTGGACACCGGTGTCGACGGGTCGCACCCCGACATCGCGCCCAACTTCGACGCGCGGCTGAGCCGCAACTTCACCACCGACATCCCGGTCGACGCCAACGGCGCCACGGTCGACGGTCCGTGTGAGGACGAGCCCGACGCCTCCTGCAGCGACGCGGCCGACGTCGACGAGAACGGCCACGGCACGCACGTCGCCTCCACCATCGCCTCGCCGGTCAACGGCGTCGGCATCACCGGTGTCGCCCCGGAGGCCGACATCGTCAACCTGCGCGCCGGCCAGGACTCCGGCTACTTCTTCCTGCAGCCGTCGGTCGACGCGCTGACCTACGCCGGCCGCAACGGCATCGACGTGGTCAACATGAGCTACTACGTCGACCCGTGGCTGTTCAACTGCACCAACCACCCGGCCGACTCGGCCGCGGACCAGGCCGAGCAGGTCACGATCATCACCGCGATGCAGCGTGCCCTCGACTACGCCCGCGCCCGTGGCGTCACCCTCGTCGCGGCCGCCGGCAACCAGGCGATCGACTACACCAAGCCGCAGACCGACGCGAGCAGCCCCGACTACGCCAGCGAGCCCGGCGAGGCGGCCTACGTCCGTGACCTGCTCGACCCGGAGTCGTGCGTCTCGATGCCCACCGAGGGCAACGGGGTCATCGCGGTCAGCTCCACCGGTCCGTCCGAGCGCAAGTCCTACTACTCCAGCTACGGCGACGGCTTCGTCGACGTCGCGGCGCCTGGTGGGGATGCGTACGACACCGCGGACGGGACGCGCGACTACGCCGCCACCATCCTGGCCGCCTACCCGTACGACCTCGGTGTTGCCGAGGGCGCGATCGACCCGGCGACCGGCGAGGTCCTGGTGCCGTGGGCGGTCTCGGACTGCTCCAGCGGTGAGTGCTCCTACTACCAGTACCTGCAGGGCACCTCGATGGCCTCCCCGCACGCTGCTGGTGTAGCCGCGCTGATCGTCGGCGAGTACGGCAGCCGCGACTACTCCGGCAAGACCCTCTCGCCCAAGAAGGTCGAGAAGATCCTGCTCAAGTCGGCCACCGACAAGGCCTGCCCGGTCCCGGCGGACTTCACCTACGTACGCCACCTGCCCAACGGCACGACGGCGACCTCCACCCACACCTGTGAGGGCGGCGAGGCCCCGAACGGCTTCTACGGCAGCGGCATCGTCGACGCCAAGGCGGCGGTCAGCTACTGACAAGCTGCAGGTTTCACCGGTTAACCGGGGATTCCTACCGTCACCACGGGCCCGGATGCTCAACCCGAGCATCCGGGCCCTTCGCGTCCCATAGGGTTCGGCCATGCAGAGTTGGTGGGTGGCGCACTGGGTCGAGATCGCGGGGGTCGTCACCGGGGCGGCATGCGTGGTCCTGGCGGCGCGGCGGAGCATGTGGACGTATCCGATCGGGATCGCGAACACCGCGCTCTACCTGGTCGTCTTCGCCGAGAGTGCGCTCTACGCCGACGCGGCGCTGCAGGTCATGTTCATGGTGCTCTCGGTGACCGGCTGGGTCGACTGGGCCATGGCGCGGCGACGGGAGTCGGAGGCGCGGCTGCGCCGTGACGACGCGTTCGTCGGGGTCGCCTCGGCTCGCACGCTGCTGCTCCTGGCGCTGGGGTTCGTGGTGGCGCTGGCGGCGATCGCGTACGTCCTGTTCGCCTTCACCGACTCCACGACCGAGCTTCCCGACGCCACGGTGACCGCGGGCAGCGTGATCGCGCAGATCATGCTCAACCGCCGCTGGTGGCAGTGCTGGCTGGTCTGGCTGGCCGTCGACGTCGTCTCCGTCGGTCTGTACGCCTACAAGGGCCTGTGGCCGACCGCGGTGCTCTACCTCGGCTTCTGCGTGATCGTCCTGGTCGCGCTGCGGGACTGGCGCCGTGTGCTGGTCGCCGACCGCGAGCCGGAGGTCGCGGGTGTCTGAGAAGCGCTTCACGCACGGGTTGGTCCTCGGGAAGTTCTACCCGTTCCACGCCGGCCACCAGGCGCTCATCCGTGCGGCCCTGCGGGCATGTGACCAGGTCACCGTCGAGCTCCTCGGCTCGCAGGTGGAGACCATCCCGCTCGAGGTGCGGGCGGAGTGGCTGCGGGAGGAGCACCCGACCGCCCACGTGGTCGCCGCGATGGACGAGGCCCGGGTCGACTTCGACGACCCGGCCGCCTGGGACGAGCACATGGTAGTCATCTCCGAGCTGCTCCCCGGCCCGGTCGACGCGGTCTTCTCCTCCGACGCCTACGGCGAGGAGCTCGCCCGGCGGCTGGATGCGACGTGGGTCCAGGTCGATCCCGGGCGGGTGTTCAATCCCGTCTCCGGCACCGCCGTACGCCCTGACCTGACCGAGCACTGGGCCGAGCTGCCGGCTCCGGTCCGCGCCTGGCTCACCGAGCGGGTCGTGGTGCTCGGCGCGGAGTCGACCGGGACCACCACACTGGCCGAGAGGCTGGCCGCTGACCTGGGAACACACTGCGTCCCTGAATATGGCCGGCTCTGGTCGGAGATCCGTCCCGGCGGCCTGTTCACGCCCTGGCGCAGCGACGAGTTCGACCTGATCGTGGACCGGCAGATCGGCTGGGAGCACGCCGCCCGGCGCCGGGTGCCGAAGCCGGTCCTGGTCTGCGACACCGACGTGCTGGCGACGACGCTGTGGCACGAGCGCTACGTCGGCCCGACACCACCTCACCTGGTCGAGCGCGCGGCCGCGCACCGGCCGGTCGCCTATGTCCTGACCGGGGACGAGATCCCGTTCGTGCAGGATGGGATGCGCGACGGCGAGCACGTCCGGCACGGGATGCAGGAGCGGTTCCGCGAGACGCTGGCCGAGCAGCCGGTGCCGTGGATCGAGGTCCGCGGCAGCGTGGCCGAGCGCCTCGCCGCGACCAACGAGTTCCTCGAGCCGCTGCTCGGGCGAAGCAACCGGATCGGCCCGTCATTGGAGGAGCTGGGTAGATGAGTGATCGCTGGCAGAAGACGTCGGCATCGCCGACCGTGCCGCACGTCCAGCACGGCGGGCCGCGCGACGGGCTCACCGCCGCCGACCTCTTCAGGTCCCCCGACGAGACCGTCGAGCTGGACGAGAAGCTGCGGCGTACGTATTTCTGGCTGGTCAACAAGGCGGTGATCTCGCCGTTCTACGACGTCGAGTTCGATGCCGCGAAGGCCAACCGGTTCCCGCTCGGCGATGCCGGCGCGGAGATCACGCTGCCCACGCAGCCGGCCTACTCCTCCAACGTGCTGCTGCCGCTGCTCACGTTCGCGGTCGGCGGGAAGTGCCTGATGATCGGCGGGCCCGGCCGTGGCAAGACGACGCTCGCGGTGCTGATGGGAGTGCTGTCCGGGGCGACTCCGGAGGACGTACGCCGCCACCTGCAGCAGGGGCAGCCGCAGCTGACCGTGTCGGACCTGGTCGGGTTGCCGCTGCCGCGCGACCTCGTCGCCGCGGGTTCGCTGGCGGAGATCACGATCGCCTGGAAGTCGTGGCTCACCCAGAAGGTCAAGATCGTCGACGAGTACAACCGCATCCCCACCAAGACCCAGTCGGCGCTGCTCACCATGGTCGCCGAGGGCTACGTGGAGAGCCACGACCAGCTGCGCCGCACCGCCCCCGACGAGGGTGTCGAGAGCTGGTTCTTCACCGCCAACGACGACTCCGGCGGCGGCACCTTCCAGGTCATCCAGGCCCTCAAGGATCGGCTCGACGTCACCGTGCAGGCGTTCGGCTTCAACGGCCGCTTCTTCGACGAGCTGGTCACCCGGGTCGAGGCCGGTGAGCGACCGGAGGAGCACGTGCCGTCCTCCCTGGTCTTCTCCTCCGACGAGCAGTCGACGATGCTCGCCGCCATCCGGGCGGTGCCGCTGCCCGCAGACGTACGCCGGAAGCTGGAGTACTTCACCGGGCAGTTCGAGTTCGTGCAGCACGGCGGGCGGCGGTTCGAGTACCGCACCAAGGACGTCGTCGCGACCGCAGGCGGGGACGTGAGCGCGGTCATCGACGCCAACTCCGGCGCCGACCTGGTGGTCGACCTCGGCGCGCAGACCCTGAACGGACTCTCCGTGCGGGCGCTGCAGACCCTGATCCTGTACGCCAAGGCGTCGGCATGGTTCCGCGGCGCCTCGTCCGTCGGGCTCGACGACGTGCGCGCCATGGTGCCGTTCGTGCTCCGCGGGAAGCTGCTGCCCAACCCGCAGCACCCACGGTTCGAGGCCGGCGACAAGGAGCTCGCCCACGACCCGGCCTCCTGGCTCGTCGACCTCTTCGACACCGCGATGAAGCAGTTCGTCGCGCTCAGCCTCGAGGCCTCCGATCCCGTCGGGGATCTGCTCGCCGAGCTCGGCGGCGGCCTGGACGGGCTCGACCGGCTGACCGTCTCGCAGCGGCTGACCCGGATCGAGTCCGAGGTCGGCCGGATCTCCAAGGTCGGCAAGATCTACGGCCGCGACTACGACGACCTGGTCGCGCTGAAGTATCTCCACCAGCGCTACTCCAACTACCTCCACTGGCTGGAGGGTTCATGATCCGGCGTCCTGGGCACTCCGTGAACGCCTCGGTGGCTCGGCAACCGGGCGGGTTGCCTGCTGTCACCGGGCTCGACCTGGAGCTCGCCGAAGCCAACGTCGCCCGTTGGGGCGGCGACACCGGGCTCTTCCGTACGTCGCTGGCAGCCGCGCTGTCGTCCGGGCCCCTGCCCGAGGCCGCGGCGATCCAGGATCTCGCCGCCGTGGCCGCCTGGCGCGCGGGAGTCATCGGGCTCCGCAAGGACGCCCTCCGCGCGGCGTCGTCCTGTCTCGATGCGGGGCTCGGGGACATGGTCGGCGCGACGCTCGGGATGCCGGGGGCCGACGTGGCCGGATTCGTCGAGGGGCAGCGTACGGACCGGTTCTTCTGGCCCGCCTGGCAGCAGCTGGGCCGGGCCTATCTGATCGCCCGGATCGGGGGCTTCGCGGGGCTCGGCGGACCGTGGCTGGCGCACCCGGGCGACGTCATCGCGGCCGGCGAGGGACGATGGCTGGTGGAGGTCGGCGAGGAGCTGTGGGCGGTCGACGCCGACCTGTTCGGTCACTCCGTCTCACTTGCGGGCGACGACCCGGCGGACACCGGCGACACCGGCACCGCCGGCGTACGGGTGGTCAGTGTGCCCACGTCCTACCTGCTCGAGGTCGTGCGGGAGGCCGGGTGAGAGCGCCGACCGCGGCGGAGCGCGAGGCCTGGGAGGCGGCCCTCGACCTGTGGGGTGTGGACCTCCATGACCCGGTCGTGCACACCCGCTCCGACCAGGGCAGCTTCGCCTGGTTCGGGTTTCCGCCGGAGGTCAACGTCGACCCCGGCGAGCTCGCCCGCCACGGCGGAGAAGGGCATCTGACCAGCGTCTTCGCTCACGAGATCGGCCATCACGTGCTCTCCCCGAGCACCCGGGTCGACTCGCTGAAGATCCGTCAGCAGATGGCGCGGGTGATCGACCTCTACGACCGGCAGCACCGCCTCGACCTGGTCGCCGCGAGCGGGTTCTGCGCCAACCTGTGGTCCGACATGCTGATCAACGACCGGGTGATGCAGCTGCAGCGCGCCCGGCTCGCCCCGGACGAGACCCCCGACATGGTGCGGCTCACCCAGGCCCTCGCGGCGCCTGCTCTGGCCAAGGGACTGCGCGGCGCGGAGGACAACGAGCTGTGGTGGGTGGTGCAGCGGGCGTACGAGCTTCTCTGGCGGATTCCCGAGGGTTCCCTCGCCTGGCCCGAGCCGCCGACGCGGTGGAAGACGGACTACGAGCAACAGCTCCGCAGTGCCCGGCGCCGCCTGCACGGCTCGAAGTCGAAGCAGCGCCACGAGGCCTACCAGGCCAAACGGGAGGTCGCCGAGCTCGAGTACGACCCGCGCGCGGGCCTCGACCCGGCTCACGACGCGACGACGGTGGCCGACGTGGTGCGTACGCTCGCCACCGACCCGGTCAGCGGCGCGGTGCCCTGGGCGATGGTGATGGCGCCCTACCTGCTGCTCGGCTTCACGAGCAGCGGGTGCCACGAGGAGTCGCCGGGTGCCCCCAGCGCGGCCGAGCTCGCCGGCGCGATCGGCGACCCACGGCTGCAGACGCCCCTGGTGCACCCCGACGACGCCGAGGTCGTCCTCGCCGACGGCGACGCCGCCGCGGCCGCCTCCGACGGCAGCGGGCAGGCGCTCGGGCTGGCCAGGACGCTCGAGCTGATGGCCGGCGCCGACCCCAACGCGGTGATGGCCGCCTGGTACGAGGCCGAGGCCCGCCCGCACGTCGCGCCCCTGGTGCAGCGCGGGCTCGCTCCCGCCGGCCCCGCGATCCCCGGGCCCGTGGAGGAGTGGGAGCTCGGCGACGACCTGGCCGAGCTGGACTGGCCGGCGACGCTGACCACAGGTGCGGTCTTCGTGCCGGGAGTGACCACTCGGCGGCGTACGTTCATCGCGGACGAGCCCGAGCCGGCGTACGAGCCGGTTCTGCTCGACCTCTACCTCGACTCCTCGGGATCGATGACGAACCCGCAGCGCGGTTCGGCCGCGATCGTCGCCGGGACGATCCTCTCGCTCTCGGTGCTGCGCGGCGGCGGGCGGGTGCGGGTCACCTCGTGGAGCTCGGCCGGCCAGGTCGCCGGCGACAGCACCTACACCCGCGACCGGGTCGAGATCATGCGACAGCTGACCACCTTCTTCGGCGGCGGCACGACCTTCCCGCTGGACCTGCTGCGCGCCCGCTATCCCGAGTCTCAGCGGCCGCAGGACGGGCAGCGCCACCTCGTGGTGCTCTCCGACGCCGGGCTGGACACGTTCCTGGGCCGGGGCCAGGAGGAGTACGCCGACGTCGCCCCCGCCGTGCGGCGCGTGATCGACACCGGGTCCCTGATGATCATCGGACACTGGCGCGGGCAGGCCCGCGAGCAGGCCGAGCGGCTCGGCTACGACGTCGCCGAGATCCCGGACGTGATGCAGGCGCCCGAGGCGTGCGCGGCGCTCGCCGCGCGGATCGCCGCCTACACCCCGGAAGGAGCAGCCCGTGGCTGACGAGGACCTGTTCGAGACCTGGCTCGACGAGGAGCTCGATCTCGACGCCGCCTGGGAGGGGTTGACGCCCGGCCCGTCGGTCGACGAGGTGATGGCCCGGATCTCGACCACGCCGTCGTGGTTCCTCGACGACGCCGTCGACATCGTGGCGCTGGCCGGGGACGTGCTCGACACCTCCGGCGGGCCGTTCATCGCGGCTGCCCGGAGGGTGGCCTCGACCGGGAAGCCGGTCGCGCGCCAGGGAGCCGGAGTGGTCCTGTGGCTGATCGCCTCGCAGGAGCTGGCGGGACCGTTCTCGGCCGCGCTGCGCGAGGACCGGTTCGACCGGGCGCTGGTGACGCTCTCACTGCGCCTGGCCGCGGTCGTCGAACCGCAACGCTGGGTCGAGGAGTCCGAGCGCCGCGACGAGGCGGCGCGGACCTTCCTGCTGTGGAACGGGCAGCTGCCGGCCCGCGAGGACGAGCGCAACGCCCGCGCCCTGTTGTCGCGCCTCGACTCCGCCGCCCGCGCCGAGGCGCTCGAACGGGCCCGGCGCGACCGCGAGCACCGCTCCGAGATCCGGCGGCGCCTGGAGGACGCGCGCGCACGTGAGGCCGCCAGCCGCTACAGCCCGGAGTGACCGTGAGCGAGACACAGGACCCGCTTGACCTGGCCGAATACACCCCGATGGCATCGGCCGCCCTCACCGACGGCGAACGCTGGCCGGGGCTCTCGGCTGCCGGGGAGGCTCGCCTGGCCGCCGCGGATGACCATCCCGCCGCACCGGTCTGGCGACACCGGGTCGGCCACCGCCTCACTCCGGCCGAGCAAGAGGCGGCCCGGTCGCAGCTCCCGCTCGAGGGCTGGCTGGAGCAGCACCTGGCGGTGGCACGGTCACTGCCTGCGTACCGTCGGCATCAGGGGCCGCTCGACACCCTCGGTGAGTTTCCGCTGATCAGCCGGCAGAACCTGGTCGACGACATCGGTGGGTTCGTGCCGCTGGACGCCGACTACGGGCGGATGCTGCACGGCACCTCCTCGGGGAGCACCGGCGCGGCCCTGGTCATGCCGGACGACCCCGACGAGCTGGCCCGTGGCTTCCACTGGCTGCGCGGTCTGGTCGCCGGACTGACCGGCGGGTGGGCGCCGGATCCGGCTCGTTTCGCCGTGGTGCAGGTCGTGTGGCAGCGGCAGGCGTTCACGTACGTCTCGGTCGCTCCCGGCTTCGGCGAGAGCCTCGTCGCGCGAGTGAACCTGCACCCTGGCGAGTGGCCTCTCGAGAGCCAGCGGGCGTTCCTCCGCGACGCCGACCCGCAGGTGATCTCCGGGCACCCCACGTCGCTGGAGCATCTCCTCGACCTCCGCGACGTCGTACGCCCGATCGCGATCATCTCCTCCGCGATGGCGTTCAGCGCGACGCTGCGCGCCGATCTGGAGCGGGCCTTCGAGTGCCCGGTGATCGACGTCTACGGCCTGCACGAGACCCGGCCGGTGGCGGTCAGCACCGACGGCGGCCCGTTCGTCGTCGCCGACCGCCGGGTGCACGTCGAGATCATCGGTCCCGACGGCTCCGCACTCCCCGAGGGCGAGATCGGCGAGATCGTCGTCACCGCAGGTGAGAACCTCTTTCTGCCGCTCGTCCGCTACCGCACCGGCGACACCGGCCGCCTGATTCGCGTCGACGGCAGGCTCGCGATCGATGCCCTCGAAGGGCGCGAGGCCACTGTCTTCGTCACCCCGGCCGGCGCCCTGGTCCCTTGCGTCGACCTCACCCAGCATCTCCAGGACGCGGGCGCGCGCGGCTGGTCCGTCGAGCAGGCCGCCGACGGCACCGTCGTCGCGACCATCGCCGGCGGCGACGCGTCCGTGGTGGCGGCACGCATCGGCGCCATGCTCGGCTTGGACGTCACTGTCCGTCGCGTCGCGACCCTCGCCGACCTGGGCGAGGGCAAGCCCCGCCGCTACCGATCCCTTCGTCAAGGTATGTAGAGGAAGGCGCACATCCCTCGCGGACCTCCGCCCGGGATGTGTTCCTTCACCTGCATACCTTGACGAAGGAACACCCTCACCCCTCGCGGATGACCGCGACCTGACCCGCGCGGACCAGGTGCGGGCCGCCCTCGTTGCCCGAGAGCAGGTCGGCGCCGCGGACGGGGACGATGACCGGCTCGCGGGTGTGGTTGATGACGAAGACGTACGTCCCCTGCTCGCCGACCCGCCGGATCGCCTCGACGCCCTCGGGAAGGCCTCCGACGACCGGCTTGGTCGTGGTGAAGATCTGGGTGGCCAGGGTGTCGAGGGCGTCGGGGGTGAGCTCGGTGCCGACGTACCAGGCAGTGCCCTTGCCGACGCGTCGGCGCGTGACGGCCGGATCGCCGGCACAGTCGCCGGTGGCGTACGCAGCGACGACGTCGGCCCCGACGGCGCGGCCGCGCTCGCTCCAGATCGCGCCGGATCCGTAGGCGGTCAGCGGGATCTCGTCGCCCTCGGGAAGCGGGCAGAACTCCTCGATCCGCACGCCGAGGAGATCGGACAGGGCGCCCGGGTAGCCGCCCAGCCGGATGTGGTCGTGCTCGTCGACGATCCCGGTGAAGTAGGTGGCGACCAGAGTGCCGCCGGCCTCGACGAAGGCGGTGAGCCGGTCGACGGTCTCGTCGGCGAGCAGGTACTGGACGGGCAGAACGACGACGTCGTAGTCCTTGAGCGGGTCGGTCACACCCACGACGTCGACGCCGAGGTTGCGGGCCCAGCAGGCCTTGTGCCAGGCCCGGGCGGTCGCCATCGGGTCGACGTCGACCGACGGGTGCGAGTCGAAGGTCGCCGCCCACCACGAGTCCCAGTCGAAGACGATCGCGACGCCGGCCTGCTCCACGCGGGTGCCGGCGACCTCCGCGATCGCGGAGAGATCCGCGCCGAGGCGTACGACATCTCGCCAGAGCCGGCTCTCGGTGCCGGCGTGCGGAACCATCGCGGAGTGGAACTTCTCCGCTCCACCACGCGAGGCACGCCACTGGAAGAACAGGGCGCCGTCCGCGCCGCGCGCGATGTGCTGGAAGGAGTTGCGGCGCATCTCGCCGGCCGTCTTGGCGATGTTGCGCGGCTGCCAGTTGACCGCGGAGGTGGAGTGCTCCATCAACAGCCACGGTGCACCATGGGCCAGCGAGCGGGTCAGGTCGGCGGTCATGGCGAGCTGCGGGGTGCGGTCCTCGTCGGCGGCGTCGAGGTAGTGGTCGTTGGAGACGAGGTCCCCGACGTCGACCCAGCTCCGGTAGTCGAGCGACTTGCGGAAGCCCATGAAGTTGGTGGTCAGGGGCTTGTCCGAGTGTGCCCGCACCGCCGTCGCCTCGACCCGGTAGATATCGCGGATCTCGTCGGAGCAGAACCGCCACCAGTCCAGCTGCTGACCGGGGTTGGCGAAGTTGCCGTAGGAGACCTGTCGCGGCGGCCCGATCTGGTCCCAGCTGGTGTAGCGCTGGCTCCAGAAGGCGGTCGCCCAGGCCTCGTTGAGCTCGTCCACGACGCCGTAGCGACGCTGCAGCCAGCGCCGGAAGGCCACCGCGCTGGCGTCGCAGAAACAGTGGTCGTTGTGGCAGCCGTACTCGTTGTTGACATGCCACATCACCACCGCCGGGTGGTCGTCGTACCGCTTGACCAGCTCGGTGATCAGCGTCGTGGCGGCCTCGCGGTAGGCGGTCGACGAGGGACAGTACGCCTGGCGCGCGCCGAACGCGCGCGGGTTGCCGATCTGGTCGACGAGCGTCGCCTCCGGATGACGCTCGAGGAACCACGGCGGCGGGCTCGTGGTCGCGGTCGCCAGGTCCACGGCGATCCCGCTGGCGTGGAGCTTGTCGAGCACCCGGTCGAGCCAGCCGAAGTCATAGCTGCCCGGCTCCGGTTCCAGCAGCGCCCAGGAGAAGATCCCCACGCTGACCAGGTTGACCCCTGCCTCCCGCATGAGGCGTACGTCCTCGTCCCAGACCTCCTCCGGCCACTGCTCCGGGTTGTAGTCGGCGCCGTAGGCGATCCGCCCACCCAGGGCCCGGGTGACCTGCTCCATCCCGCTCATGGCGCCAGTCGCTCGGTGCGCCACTTCTCGCCCTCACGCCGGTAGACGAGCCGGTCGTGCATCCGCCCCGGGCGCCCCTGCCAGAACTCCACCGCCTCCGGTTCGACCCGGTAGCCGCCCCACTCCTCCGGCACCGGAACCGGCTGGCCGTCGAACTGCGCCTCGATCCGCTCGTACGCCGCCTCCAGCTCCTCGCGCCCGGCGACGACCCGGCTCTGGTGGGAGGCGTGCGCACCGAGCTGGGAGCCGCGCGGGCGCTGGGAGAAGTAGGCCTCGACGTCCTCTCGGGAGAGCTCGCGGGCGAGCCCGTCGATGCGTACCTGCCTCTCCAGCGGATGCCACGGGAAGAGCACCGCGCAGCGCGGGTTGTGCGCGAGGTCGGAGCCCTTGCGGGAGGCGGTGTTGGTGAAGAACGTGAAGCCCTCGGTCGAGAAGCCCTTCAGCAGCACGGTGCGCGACGAGGGCGCGCCGTCCGGCGAGACGGTCGAGACCACCATCGCGTTGGGCTCGACGATGCCCGCGTCCCGCGCCTCGGCGTACCACCTCTCGAACTGCTCGAACGGGTCGTCCGCGAGGTCACCCTCGGTCAGACCACTGCGGGTGTACGACTCGCGCGCTGCGGCCAGCTCGGCTGAGAGATCCATGGTCTCAACCTACGACCCTACGCACGGACTCAGCCCATGCGGAGTCAGCCCATGAAGCCTTTGACCTGGGTGCCCGACTCGTCGAGCTTGTCACCCAGCTGCTCCAGCGCCGAGCCGACCTTCGCCAGAAGCTCCGCGATCGTCTCCAGCGACCCGGAGAGGTCGTCGAGCGCCGAGCCGGCGCCGCCGATCTCCTTCGCCGCGCTCGCGATCGACTTGGCCGGACCGTCTGCCATCGGTACGCGGCCGAGGCCCTCGGCGACATCGGCGAGCCGGTCGACGCCCTTGGAGATCGCAGCCGAGATCCCACCCAGCGAGGTGGCCACGTCGCCCAGCGTCCCCTTGACGCCGCCGGCACCGTCCCCGACCAGCACGGAGCCGGCCTCTCGGGCGCGCCCGCCGGCCTCCGCGAGGCCCTCACCGAAGGTGTCGAACAGCTTGGGCAGCCGCTCGATCGACGCCAGCACGTCCTTGTTCTCGGTGATCAGCGTGATCACCTTGTCGATGTCCTTGGCGTTGAGGCCACCGACGAGCTTCCCGAGGTCCATGGGGCGACAGTAGCGGCGCGCTCCCTACCGTGGCCGCTCCCCACGCCCGGGTCGAAGCCAGGATGCGGCACAATGCCCGTGACAGCAGAGGAACGGAGAAGGCAGTGAGCCAGGTACAGCACGGTCTCGAGGGCGTCGTGGCCTTCGAGACTCAGATCGCGGAGCCCGACAAAGAGGGTTCGGCCCTCCGCTACCGCGGGGTCGACATCGAGGACATCGTCGGGCGGGTGCCGTTCGAGAACGTCTGGGGCCTGCTGATCGACGGCTCATACGGCCCCGGCCTGCCGCCCGCAGAGGCCTACAACCTGCCGGTGCACACCGGTGACGTACGCGTCGACGTCCAGGCCGCCATCCCCATGCTCGCGCCCGCCTTCGGGTTCGGCCAGACCTACGACATCTCCGACGAGCAGGCCCGTGAGGACCTCGCCCGCGTGGCCGTGATGGTCCTTTCGTACGCCGGCCAGTCGGCCCGCGACATCCACCTGCCGATCGTGCCGCAGCGCGAGGTCGACAAGGGCAAGACCCTGGCCGAGCGCTTCCTGATCCGCTGGCGTGGCGAGGCCGACCCCGCCCACGCCCACGCGATCGACGCCTACTGGTCCTCGGCCGCCGAGCACGGCATGAACGCCTCCACCTTCACCGCCCGGGTGATCACCTCCACCGGCGCCGACGTGGCCGCGGCCTTCTCCGGCGCGATCGGCGCGATGAGCGGGCCCCTGCACGGTGGCGCGCCCTCACGCGTGCTCGGCATGATCGAGGACGTCGAGAAGTCGGGCGACGCCTCCGGCTATGTGAAGGGCCTGCTCGACTCCGGCGAGCGGCTGATGGGCTTCGGCCACCGTGTCTACCGCGCCGAGGACCCGCGTGCGCGCGTCCTGCGCCGCACCGCCCGCGAGCTCAACGCGCCTCGCTACGAGGTCGCCGAGGCCCTGGAGAAGGCGGCGCTCGAGGAGCTCCGCGCCCGGCGCCCCGACCGCGTCCTGGAGACCAACGTCGAGTTCTGGGCGGCCATCGTCCTCGACTTCGCCCAGATACCGGCCAACATGTTCACCTCGATGTTCACCTGCGCCCGCACCGGTGGCTGGTCCGCCCACATCCTGGAGCAGAAGAAGACCGGGCGCCTGATCCGCCCGAGCGCCATCTACACCGGCCCCGCGCCCCGCCCCGCCGACGCGGTCGAGGGCTGGAACGCCGACTGGGCGAAGTAGACGCCTGATACTCGAGGAACCGACCGGCTTCAGCCGGTCGGTTCCTGCGTTGTGGGGTCGGTAGCGGGTCAGCCGTCGAGGCGCTTGGCCATGCAGACCACGAGGTCGTCGTCCTTGTAGAAGCCGAAGGGCTCGACGTCGACATAGCCGTTGGCAGCGTAGAGACCGATGGCCTCGTGCTGGAGGCCGCCGGTGGTGAGGACCATGGCCTCGAAGCCGGCACTGCGGGCTGATGCCTCGACATGCGCGAGCATCCGCTTGGCGAGCCCCTGACCCTGGGCCTCGGGCACGACGTACATCCGCTTGATCTCGGCGGTCACCACGGTCCCGAGGGCGGGCTCGCCGGAGCGCCGCCAGGCGCCGGAGGCGACCGGGACGTCGTCGAGGTAGCCCAGGAAGTACGCGCCCGCGGGCGGCTCGAACATCTCCGGCACGGTCGGGTCGTGGTCGGGTTCGCCGTAGCGTTCGACGTAGAACTCCTGGACCCGGTCGACCAGTTTCTGAGCATCAGGGTGGTCGTACGCGACCCGGCGAATCTCAACAGACACGTCGGTATTCTGGCCGATGCCCGCGACTTGCGAGAATGGGTTTATGACGCTGCAGATCCCCGCCGACCTCCTGCCCGCCGACGGACGTTTCGGGTCCGGGCCGTCCAAGGTGCCGGCCGGCCGCCTGGAGGCGCTCGCCGCGACCGGAGTGTCGGTGATGGGGACCTCTCACCGGCAGCAGCCGGTGAAGGATCTCGTCCGCCGCGTGCAGACCGGGCTGGCCGATCTGTTCTCCCTGCCGGAGGGCTACGAGGTCGTCATCGGCAACGGTGGCTCGGTGGCGTTCTTCGACCTGGTGACGTACGCCCTGGTGCGCGAGCGCAGCCAGCACGCCGTCTTCGGGGCGTTCGGCAAGAAGTTCCTCTCCGCGGCCAAGGCGGCGCCGTGGCTGGCCGACCCGTCGGTGATCTCGGCCGAGCCGGGGTCGCTGGCCGCGCCGGCATACGAGTACGACGTCGATGTCTACGCCTGGACACACAACGAGACCTCGACGGGCGTGATGGCTCCGGTCGTACGTCCGGCCGGCGCGGGCGCGGACCAGCTCACCGTCGTCGACGCGACCTCGGCCGCCGGTGGGCTGCCGCTCGAGGTGACCCAGAGCGACGTCTACTACTTCGCGCCGCAGAAGTCGTTCGCCTCCGACGGCGGTCTGTGGCTGGCCCTGCTCTCCCCCGCCGCGATCGCGCGGGCCGAGGAGATCGCGGCGAGCGGCCGGCACATCCCGTCGTTCTTCTCGCTGACCGAGGCGATCAAGCAGTCCCGCAGCGCGCAGACCGTCAACACCCCCGCGGTCGCGACGCTCTTCCTGATGGCCGAGCAGCTCGACTGGATGAACTCCTCCGGCGGGCTGGACGCGATGGTCGCCCGCACCACCGCCTCCTCCGACGCGCTCTACGCGTGGGCCGAGAAGGCGCCGTACGTCCGCCCGTTCGTCGAGGACCCCACCCACCGCTCTCTCGTCGTCGGCACCGTCGAGCTCGACGCCGGCATCGACAAGGACGAGCTGCGCCGCGTGCTCGCCGAGAACGGCGTCGTCGACCTCGACGCCTACCGCGGCGTCGGCACCAACCAGCTCCGGATCGCGATGTACCCCTCCGTCGACGCCGCCGACATCGAGGCCCTCACCGCCTGCATCGACTGGGTCGTCGACCGCCTCTGATCCGTCGAGTCGGCTCGTCATGACGAGCCGACTCGGCGTCAGGTGCGCTTGCGGAAGATGAAGTACGCAGCGACGGCGAGCGCCACCAGCGCGATCGGCCCGGCGGAACCGCCGTCATCCTCACCCTCGTCCCCACCGTCGACCTTGTTCTCCGGCTCAGCCTCGTCCGGGGCCGGGTCGGCGGTCGGATCGGCGGTAGGGGACGGCTCGTCGCCGAGCACCTCACCGACCAGCTCGGGATCGACCCTGATCACCTCGGCGCGGATGCCCTCGCTGGTCACGACCACCTCGCCCTTCGAGGTCACGCCGATGGCCTCGCCCTGCTCCTGGTCGGGGGTCCGGAAGGAGCCCACCCGGTCCATCGAGGGCCAGGCGTAGATCGTGGCGGAGTAGTAGCCGCGGACGACCAGGTGCTTGCCGTCGGGGAAGAAGGCGCCGTCGGTGGCCATCGGGATGACCGGGGCGACCTCCTTCAACCGGTTGGGACCGTCGGGGTCGAGGCGCCTCGGCACGGCGTAGAGCCGCCCGCCTCCCCAGTCCTTCGTGGCGACGAAGACCCGGCCGTCGGGGTGGGCGAGCAGGGACTCGGCGTTGTGCGGCCCGTCGGGATAGACGAGCTCGTAGACGGTCGGGGAGACCGTGCGCTCGCCCCGCCCGACCCGCACCTTTGCGATCCTGATCGAGTCCCAGACGCTGTTGTTGTCGCCGATGTCGCCGACCCAGACGTGGTTGCCGCCGGCAGGAGCGAGACCTTCGACGTCGACCGGGTCGGCCGCCCAGTGGGTCACGCCGACCGTGTCACCGCTCGAGTCGACGGTGAAGACGCGCCCGCTGTCCCCGGAGTCGTTGGTGGTGGCGTACAGACCCTTGCCGAGCGGCGTCAGCGCGCTGGCCTCGCTGATCGTCGGGTCGGAGAAGGCGAAGAGCACGTCGTCGCCCGCGGCGCTCGCGGGCATGGCCGAGATCAGCACCAGCCCGAGTGCGCCCGCGGCGACGACCGCCTTCATCACCCGGATCTCATCGCTCCGCGAGCAGCTCGCCGAGCTTCGGACGTACGCGCCACTCGGCCACGAGCTCGTCGTACTCCTTCTTCACCGAACCGCCCTTGACCGGCGAGCCGGTGCGGATCGCGCGGAGCATGGTGTTGCGCGGGGTGTGCTGGCTCTCCACGAACTGCACGACCTCGACGCGGTAGCCGGACAGGCGCAGCAGGCTCGCGCGCAGGGCGTCGGTCAGCGTGTCGGCGAAGCGCTCGCGGAGGATGCCGTGGCGGGTGAGCATGGAGTAGGGCGCCGGAGTCGGGGCCTTGCGCAGCTGGGCGGCGATGTCGTGGTGGCAGCACGGCGCGGCCAGCACCAGCGGCGCCTCCCACTCGATCGCCCGGGCGAGGGCGTCGTCGGTGGCGGTGTCGCAGGCGTGCAGAGCGAGCACCACGTCGGGCTTCTCGGTGAGCTGTACGCCCTCGATCGTCCCGGCCACGAACTCGGCATGCACCCCGAGCTCGGCCGCGATCCTCGAGTTGTGCTCCCGGGACTGCTCCTTGACGTCGACGCCGGTGACGACGACGGGCAGCTCGCGGACCTCGGTGAGGTAGCGCTGGGCCGCGAAGGTCAGGTAGCCGTTGCCGGCGCCCAGGTCGATGATCCGCAGCGGCTCCTCGGCGGTGGGCGTGCGGACCTTGCCGGACTTCATCGCGTCGGTCAGGGCGGCGTCGAGCTGGCGCAGGAACTCCTCGACCTGGCGGTACTTCGCCTGGCGCGACGGCTTCAGCTTGCCGTCCTTGTCCGAGAGCCCGAGCACCCGGAAGACCGGGTCGGACTCCGGCAGCAGCCGCTCTTTTGCCTGGTCATGGCCACGTTCGGCCTCGACCGGAGCGGTCAGCTCCGTGGTCGAGACGAGTGCCGTCGTCGGCGACTTCGCCTGGATCTGGGTCTGCTCGGTCGCGGTCGTCACGACCCAGTTGGCGAACGGTACGTCGAGCAGGTCGTCCAGCGCGGTCGGGTCGCCCACCGGGTGGTTCGCGGTGAACGCCTGGGTCGCGTCGTACGTCGTGATCTGCAGGTGTCGTCCGGCCTTCAGGTCGACGTAGCGGATCTCGGCGCGACGCCACTTCGGTGCGCTGCCACGCTGTTTGCCGGACGCGACCGCCTTGACCAGCTGGTCGGGATCGAGGATCACCGACCGCATCCGATTCAGCGCCCGCAGCAGCGGTTCGGACTCCCTGCTCAACTCAGCACCCCAGCAATGACGACTACCAGCAGAAGGGCGACCAGCGCGCCGGGAATGATCATTCGGCGGTAACGCGGGTTCACCGCTTCAGTCTAGGCGCGGCCCGGGTGCCAACACCCATCGCCGCAGCCGTCTCAGGCGGCGAGCAGGGCGATGGCCCGCGCCTCCGCAGGAGAAATCTAGCAGCGCTAGACGTAATCAGCTCCGTGATCTAGCATTGCTAGAAAATCTTGCACAGATAATCTGAGGAGCGGAAATGCTGTACACCATCGGAATGGTCCTGATCTGGATCGTCGCCCTGGGGATCATCTACATCGGCGTGATGTACCTCCTGAGGAACGAGGCCAACGCGGCCGGCTTCGGCCTGCCGGTCCTTCCCGCCACCGAGGCCCGCGCCTGGTGGCAGCTCAAGGGCGTACGCGACATCGCCAGCGGCCTCGTCCTGATCCCGCTGATCTTCGTGGAACCTGACGCCGTGCCCTGGGTGGTCCTCGTCGAGGCGATGATCCCGGTCGGCGACATGCTCGTGATCCTCGGCAACCGAGGGAGCAAGGCGCGCGCGTTCGGGGTCCACGGACTCACCGCGGCGCTGATGCTCGTCGCGGTGGCACTGCTCTGGCTGGGCTGATCCAGCCGGATCGACCCGGCCGGGTCTCAGACGCGTGAGGCGAAGAGCTCGGCGAGGTGCATGGTGGGGACCGAGGCGAGGTCGTCGAGCTGGACCCGGCACGACATCCCGTCGGCCAGGATGACGGCGTCGGGGTGGGACCGGACAGCCGGGAGCAGGTGGGTCTCCGCGACCGCGACCGACACCTCGTAGTGCCCCTCCTCGACCCCGAAGTTGCCGGCCAGGCCGCAGCAGCCGGAGACCCGGGTGACCTTCGCCCCGGCCTGGGTCAGCAGCGCCTCGTCGTCGACCCAGCCCAGGACGGCGTGCTGGTGGCAGTGCGGCTGGGCGACGACCTCGACGCCGGTCAGGTCGGGCAGCGTCGCCCGCCCCTCGCCCACCAGCCGCTTCACCAGCTCGGCGAAGGTGAGCATCCCGTCACGTACGACCTCCGCCTCGGGCAGCGCCGAGAGCTCCACCGAGTCCGACCGCAGCGTCGCGGTGCACGAGGGCTCCAGGCCGACGACGGGGACGCCGGAGGCGACATAGGGGGCGAGCGTACGCACGGTCTTCTCCATGATCTTGCGCGCGTCATCAAGCTGGCCGGTGGTGATCCAGGTGAGCCCGCAGCAGGCCTTCTCGCCGATCACGCGGACGGTCAGGCCCTGCGCCTCGAGCCACGCGATCGCGCCGTGGCCGGACTGGGCGAAGAAGTGGTCGGTGAAGGAGTCGGCCCAGATCCAGACGTCCGGGGTCTCGGGGAGCTTCGCGGTCGGCGCCGACCGCTTCAGCGTCTTCGGTGCGAACGCGGGAATCGAGCGCCGCTGGTCGATGCCGGCGGTCTTCTTGGCGATCTTGGCGAGCGGCGAGATCTTCAGCGACGCGTTGGCCATGCCGGTGAACGGCGCCGCGAGCCGCGCCCACTTCGGCAGCTGCCCGAGAAGAGCGTGCGATCGCGGCCGCCGCTCCCCGAGGACGTCGTGCTTCTGGTAGAGCGCCTCGGACTTGTACGTCGCCATGTCGATGCCCGTGGGGCAGTCGGACGCACACCCCTTGCAGGCCAGGCACAGGTCGAGCGCCTCGCTCACCGCGGGGTCGCCGAGCCCACCGACGAGCGACCCGTCGAGCGCCTCCTGGAGCACCCGCGCGCGTCCACGGGTCGCGTCCTTCTCCTCGCGGGTCGCGAGGTAGGAGGGGCACATCACGCCGGCGGTCTTCGGGGCCACGCACTTGCCGACGCCGGTGCAACGGTGCACGGCAGCACCCAGGTCACCGGAGTCGTGGATCAGCCGCAGGCCGGTCCGGGGAAGGGCACGGGGTCGCACCGGACGCAGGTCCTCGGTGATCGACGCGGGCCGCACGATGTTGCCCGGGTTGAGCAGCTCCGAGGGATCACAGATGCCCTTGACCTGCTCGAAGAGATCGATGGAGGTGGAGTCGTACATGATCGGCAACAGCTCCGAGCGCACCCGCCCGTCACCGTGCTCGCCCGACAGCGAGCCGCCGTAGGTCACCAACTGCGTGGCGCACGCGGTCATGAACTCACGGAACACCTGCGCCGACTCCGGCGCGTCCGGCGCGAACGGGAAGTCGATGCGGCAGTGGATGCAGCCGTCGCCGAAGTGGCCGTAGGGGTAGCCGTGCAGACCGAAGGACTCCAGGATCCCCTCGAAGTCGCGCAGCCAGGCACCGAGGTGCTCCGGCGGGACCGCGGCGTCCTCCCAGCCGGAGTGGGCCGGCGTGGGCAGCGAGACCCCGGCCAGTCCGGCACCGTCCTCGCGGATCCGCCACAGCGCGGCTGCCTCGAGCGGATCGACGACCACTCGCGACTCGAGTGCACCCGACTCCGCGGCGATACGTTTGACCAGGTCAGGAGCGTCCTGTCCGGCGACCTCGACCATCAGCCAGCCGGCCCCCTTGGGTAGGTCCGGCACCGCGCGGCCCTTGGCGCGCACCAGGTCGGCGATCCGGGCGTCCATCCCCTCGCAGGCGATCAGCCGCCCCGGCGCCACCCGGAGGAGCGCAGGCACCGCGTCGGCGGCCTCCGCCATCGTCGGGTAGCCGAGCACCAGCAGCAGCCGCCCGGGCGAGTCCTCGACGAGCCGCACGGTCGTCTCCAGGATGGTCGCCAGGGTGCCTTCGGTGCCGGCCAGGAACCGGTCGACCCGACCACCCTTCTCGGGCAGCAGGTGCTCGAGCGAGTAGCCGGAGACCTGGCGTCCGAACCGGCCGAACTCGGTCCGCACGTGACCGAGGTTGGCGCCGACGAGCGCCTGGAGCCGCTCCGCCGTCTCCCCCGTCGAGACGCCATCGGCATAGGTCGCCTGCTCGCCGTTGCCGAAGAGCACGGTCAGCGCCTCGATGTTGTCGACGGTGCGGCCGTAGCCCAGCGCACGGTTGCCGCAGGCGTTGTTGCCGATCATCCCGCCGATGGTGCAGCGGGTGTGGGTGGACGGGTCGGGCCCGAAGCGCAGACCGTGGGGCGCCGCGGCCCGCTGCAGGTCGGCGTGCACGACGCCCGGGTCGATCCGCGCGGTCCGCGCCTCCGGGTCGATCTCGTAGATGGTCCGCAGGTCCCGGGTGTCCACGACGATCCCGGACCCGACGGCATTGCCGGCGATCGAGGTGCCCGCACCTCGCATCGTCACCGGCGCCCCGGTCGCACGGGACACCGCGTGCACCGCGAGCAGCTCGTCGCGGGACTGCGGCCGTACGACGACGGAGGGCACGACCCGGTAGAGGCTCGCGTCGCTGGAGTAGAGCGCCCGGGCCAGCGGCGAGTCGTCGACCCGGCTGATCCCCTGGTTGCGCAGCTCATTCGCCAGATCCGAGGCAGTCGCATTCACCCGCTCATTGTCACAGACCTCAGCACGGTCACCGGTCAGCGCCCACCGTCGATGACCACAACACGAGCCCGTCTCATTGAGCGATATTTGACTCTCATATAATGGGACAGCCCGCGAGAGCGCGGGCACTTCCAGACCTCGGAGAGAGACCATGTCCGCCACCCCCGCACCGGCCAACCCGCGCTCGCGCGTGCTCGTCGCCAGCCTCGTCGGCACGACGATCGAGTTCTACGACTTCTACGCGTACGCGACCGCAGCCGTCCTCGTCTTCCCCGCCCTCTTCTTCCCGGCCGGCGACCCGACCACCGCGCTCCTGGCGAGCTTCGCCGTCTTCGGCGCCGCGATGGTCGCCCGCCCGGTGGGCGCGATCTTCTTCGGCCACCTCGGCGACCGGCTCGGCCGCAAGACGACCCTGGTCATCTCGCTGCTCACCATGGGCATCGCAACCTTCCTGATCGGTGCGCTCCCGACGTACGAGACGGTCGGCTGGGTCGCGACCGCGCTACTGGTGCTGATGCGCCTGGCCCAGGGCTTCGCGCTCGGCGGCGAATGGAGCGGTGCCGCGCTGGTCGCTACCGAGAACGCCCCCGAGGGCAAGCGCGCGATCTTCGGTACGTTCCCGCAGCTCGGCGCGCCGCTGGGCTTCATCCTCTCCAACGGCCTGTTCCTGGCGATCGCGGCGCTGCTCTCCGCCGAGGGCGCCGACCCGACCAAGCCCTCCGACGCCTTCCTGGCGTGGGGCTGGCGGGTGCCGTTCCTCTTCTCCGCGGTCATGGTCATCGTCGGTCTGTGGGTCCGGCTGCGCCTGGTCGAGAGCGACGTGTTCACCAAGAGCCAGGACGCCGGCCTGGTCCGCAAGGTCCCGCTCGCCTCGGTCGTGCGCAACCAGGGCAAGCAGCTGGTCCTCGGCACCTTCTTCATGCTGGCGACGTACGTCCTCTTCTACCTGATGACCGCGTTCTCGCTGTCGTTCGGCACCGCCGCCACGGACCTCCCGGTGCCCGGCCTCGGCTACGGCTACACGACCTTCGTGCTGATGCTGATCTTCGGCGTGATCTTCTTCGGCATCTTCACCATGGTCTCCGGGCCGCTGGCCGAGCGCTTCGGCCGCCGCCGGCTGCTGATCGCGGTCACCCTCGGGATCATCGTCTTCGGCCTGGCCTGGGTGCCGCTGGTCAACGCCGGCACCGTCGGCGTGCTCCTCTGGCTCGTCCTCGGCTTCTCCCTGATGGGCCTCACCTTCGGCCCGATGGGTGCGCTGCTGCCGGAGCTGTTCCCGACCAGCGTGCGCTACACCGGCTCCGGCATCTCCTACAACGTCGCCTCGATCCTGGGCGCCGCGGTCGCGCCGTTCATCGCGGTCGCGCTGTGGAAGCAGGCCGACGGCTCGCCGGTCCTGGTCGGCGTCTACCTCTCCGTGATGGCCGTGATCACCCTGATCTCGCTGGTGATCGGCAAGGAGACCAAGGACGTGGCGCTCGAGGAGACCCCGGAGAAGACCTCCGTCTGACGGTCTACGGTGGGCGGGGTGACCGTCAGGATCCTCTCCGCCACCGACGTACGCAGCATCTTCACGCCCGAGCTCGCGCTGGAGTCCCAGCGCGAGGCGTTCACCCGACTGGGAGCCGGGGAGGCCGTCCAGCCTCCCCGGCTCCTCGTGCCCGGGCCGGACGAATCGGTCTCGTTCTGCTACTCCTCGCGGATCGCCCCCGAGGCCCCCGCGGTGAGCAAGTTCGGCAGCGTCAACCCTTCGAACGCGGCCCGTGGCCTCGGCGCGGTGCACTCGGTCATCACGGTCCTCGACACCGAGACCGGCGCACCGCGCGCGATCATCAACGGCGACAGCGTCACCGGCCTGCGCACCTCGGCCGCGACCACCCTCGCCATGCAGCAGGTCGCCCCCGACGCCCGCAGCGTGCTCGTCGTCGGCACCGGCGCCCAGGCCCGGGCCCACCTCACGGCCTTCGCCGTGACCCACCCCGACGCCGACCTCCAGGTCTTCGGCCGGAACCCGGCCGCCGCCACCGAGATAGCCGCCGAGCACGGCGCCACCGCGACGGCAGACCTGGAAGTGGCCGTACGCACCGCCGACATCGTCGTCCTCTGCACCTCGTCCCTCACCCCGGTGATCGAGGAAGCCTGGGTCACCGACGGCACCACCGTGGCCAGCGTCGGCTCCTTCGCCCCCGACCGCGTCGAGCTGCCGCCGTCGCTACTGGCCCGCTCCACGGTCGTGGTCGACTACCGCGCCTCGGCACTGACCGACTCCGGCCCGGTCGTCGAAGCCGTCGCCTCTGGGTCGGTCGATGCGGACCGGATCGTCGACCTGGGCTCGCTCCTGGCCGGCAGTGCCTCCCTCGACCGTCGATCAGGCGGCCCCGTCACCTACCTCTCCGTCGGCGTCGGCATCCAGGACGCTGCCGCGGCAGCAGTGATCCTCACCGCAGCCGAGCAGCGGGACATCGGCACCCTCGCCGACCTCGACTAGTGGCCGCGCGCTGCATCCCTGCCGAGTCGGCGCAAACTGACCAAGATCCGTGTCGAGTCGGCGCGTCATGACGCGCCGACTCGGCGCTGATTTCGGTCAGGATGAGCCGAGTCGGCAGCTAGGCCGTTGCTTCGGCGGCCAACGCGGCCTCCACCACGTCGAGCAGCGGCAGCGTCGCCAGCTCGTCACGGCTCACCCAACGTACGTCGTCGGTGGTGCCGTTCTGCTCGACCACCCGCGGCTCAGCTCCGTCTGCGACGGTCGCGGCGAAGATCAGGTGGACGCCGTGGAACTCCTCGTGACGACCGCTGGGGGCGGTGCCGGTGATGTTCACGTCGTGTACGTCGAGCAGAGCGCCGACCTCGCAGGTGAGACCGCACTCCTCGACCACCTCGCGCATCAGCGCCTCGCGCGGCTGCTCGCCGAAGTCGACGCCGCCACCGGGCAGCGTCCACGTGCCCGAGTGGTAGCCGAGCGGCGAGATCCGGGTGAGCAGGATCGCGTCGTCGGAGGGACGGGTGATGAAGGCGTACGCGGCCAGCCGCTGCATCCGGGACGGCTTGTGCACCTCGAGGGCGTCGGTGACCAGCGGAGACGTCGGGATCTCGCCGCTCGTCACCGCTGCCAGGGGCAGCCAGGCCGCCTCCGCGGTGGACCCGTCGACCTCCATCGTCTGCGGCTCGGGAGCGTCGTGAGGGACCCAGCCGTCGTAGACGATCCGGATCGCGTGGGAGTTGACCCGCCGGCCCAGCCGCCAGGCCTTGGCCTGATGGACCGAGTAGACCCGCGCCTCGACGCCGACCTCGACCGGCACCCCGGCCTCCTCGTAGACCTCGCGCACGACCGCGTCGCGCGGGTCCTCGCCGTGGTCGATCCCGCCACCGGGCAGCGTCCAGCGCTCCTCCGGCGTGACCTTCTCCGAGAGCCGGCTGAGCAGGATCTCCGGCTCAGCGGCCGCACCCGCCCGGATGATGACGGCGTACGCCCCCACCCGCTGCACCTTCGGAAGCTTCCGTCGCCGCCCGCTGCGGCCCCGATTCCGCGTCGCCATCAGCTGAACGGGGGTCGGGAGTCGAGAGCCAGCGAGCGGCGACCGGCCCAGCGCCACACCTTGGCGGCTCGGTCGCGATCCTCGTCGGTGACCAGGTTGCCCATCCACCGCAGGGCCAGCGTCATCAGCCAGTCGGAGCGCATTCCCGCAGGTCCGAGGGTGGATACCAGGCGCGGACGGGTCGCAATCCCGGCCAGACGGCGGGCGACGGAGAACGCCTCGCCGTAGTGCTCCCGCAGGGTCGCCGGCCAGGCTGTGGCCAGGTCCTCGCCCGCGATCAGCGCGTCGGCGACCATCCGTCCGGTCTCCAGGCCGTAGTCGATCCCTTCGCCGTTGAGCGGGTTCACGCACCCGGCGGCGTCACCGATCAGCGCCCAGTTGGCGCCGGCGACACCGGAGACGGCACCTCCCATCGGCAACAGCGCTGACTTCTCCGCCCGCAGCTCGCCGGTGAGCCCGAACTCCTCGCGGCACTGCTCGGTGTAGTGCCTCATCAGCGGCTTGATCGCGACGTCCGCCGGCCGCTTCGAGGTGGCCAGCGCACCCGCGCCGATGTTCACCTCTCCCGACCCGAGCGGGAAGATCCAGCCGTATCCCGGCAACGCCTCACCGGACTCGTCACGCAGCTCCAGGTGGGAGGAGATCCATTCGTCGTCGGCCTGGTCGGAGGCGATGTAGGCCCGCCCGGCGACGCCGTAGACGGTGTCGCGGTGCCACTCCCGACCCAGCACCTTGCCGAGCGGCGAGCGCACGCCGTCGGCCACCACGACCGACCGGCAAGTCACCTCGTGACCGCCCTCGAAGATCACCGCAGCAATCCGGGCACCATCCCAGCGCACGTCGACCGCCCGCACCCCGTCGACCGCCGTCGCGCCGGACTTGATCGCCACGGTGCGCAGATGATCGTCGAGCTCGGTCCGCGGCACAGCGGAGCCCCACGACGGCAAGGTCCCGCCGGGCCAGGGCAGGTGCAGCGTCTGCCCGAAGCCGTGCGCCCGCAGGCCCTTGGAGACCGGGTGCGCGCGCAGCCAGTCCTCCAGGCCGAGCCGGACCAGTTCGTGGGTCGCGCGCGGGGTCAGCCCGTCACCGCAGGTCTTGTCACGCGGGAAGACGGCCGCGTCGGTCAGCAGGACATCGACCCCGGCGCGCGCCAGCCATGCCGCCGCGGCCGAGCCCGCAGGCCCCGCCCCCACGACGAGCACATCAGCTGACTGCGGAAGGGACGACGTCATGCGCATATCTTCCCAGAACCGGCCAACGGCCCGCGAAAGAACCCTCACCTCCGGCCAGCCCCGGCCTCTGCTAGGTTATTGCAAGTTCTTCGCAATAGCCCGGATGCAGTCTCGGAAGGCCCCCACGTGCACGACCCTCTCGGCGTACGTCGCCGCCGCCGGCGCGCCGTCATCTGGCTCCTGGGCCTCGTCGCAGCCGCCGCCCTGACGGTCGTCGTGGCGGTCGGGCTGGGGGCTGCGTACGTCACTCCAGGGACCGTCGCCCAGATCCTCGGCCACCACCTCCTCGGCCTCCCGGAGGCCGACTGGAAGGCGACCGAAGAGGCGATCGTGTGGAAGGTACGCCTCCCCCGCGTGCTCCTCGGCGCGCTCGTCGGAGCGGGCCTGGCCGTCACCGGCATGGCGCTGCAGGCGATGGTCCGCAACATGCTCGCCGACCCCTACCTGCTCGGGATCAACTCCGGCGCCTCCAGCGGCGCAGCGGCAGCGATCCTCTTCGGCGCGGGCACCGGCCTGGGGGCGTACGCCCTGCCCGGCTCCGCCTTCCTCGGCGCCCTGGCGGCCTCGTTCCTGGTGTTCGCGCTCGCCCGCAGCGGCGGCAGGGTCACCTCGTTGCGGCTGCTGCTCTCGGGTGTCGCGGTCGGCTATCTGCTCTACGGCCTGACCAGCTTCCTGATCTTCGCCTCGGGCTCGGCCGAGGGCGCCCGGTCGGTGATGTTCTGGTTGCTCGGCTCGCTCGGCCTGGCCCAGTGGGACGGCCTGCTGGCGGTCGTGGCCGCCGCGGTGCTCACCACCACCGTCCTGCTGACCCTGTCCGGACGCGGTCTCGACGCGCTCGCGATCGGCGACGAGACCGCCCACACCTTGGGCATCTCCCCCGACCGCTTCCGCACCCTGCTGCTGGTACTCGTGGCGTTGACCGTGGGCGTGGTCGTATCGGCCGCCGGCAGCATCGGCTTCGTCGGCCTGGTCGTGCCCCATCTCGCCCGGCGTGCCGTCGGCTCCGCACACTCGGTGGCGATCCCGGCCGCCGCCCTCATGGGCGCGATCCTGCTGGTCTGGGCCGACGTGCTCGCCCGTGTGCTCCTCCAGCCCCAGGAGATCCCGATCGGGATCGTCACCGCGCTCCTGGGCGCCCCGTTCCTCATCGTCCTCATCCGGCGCTTCTCGGCGCGCGACGTCTGACCATCAAGGAGCCGAAAATGATCCGCCCCATGCTCGCCACCGCCGCCCTCGTGCTGGCCACGACCACCGCGTGCGGCGCCGACGCCGCCGGCGACGAGGCCACCGCCGACGGCTTCCCGGTCACCCTCGAGAACTGTGGCGCCGAGGTCACCTTTGACGCTCCGCCGGAGCGTGTGGTGATGCTGAAGAGCTCCGCGGTGCCCTATCTGCACGCCCTCGGCGTGATGGACCAGGTCGTGGCCAGGGCCGGCGACTATCCCGCCGACTACTACGACGCCGAGACCCAGGCCCAGCTCGACGACATCCCGCTGCTCACCGACGAGATGGACACCAGCGGCCACCTGCAGATCTCCAAGGAGGTCGTGATCGCCGAGGAGCCCGACCTGGTCCTCGGCGAGGTCGACAACCTCTCCCGCGACACCCTCGACGCCGTGGACATCGACCTCCTCGAGGAGCCGGCGATGTGCCCTGAGGGCGTCGACGACCCCGGCTTCGACGACGTCTACAGCCAGCTGGAGGCCTACGGCAAGGTCTTCGACCGCGAGGACGAGGCCGCCAAGGCTGTCGCTGACCTGCGCAAACGCGTGACGGAGCTGGAGAAGCAGAAGGTCGGCGAGGGACGTACGGCGGCGGTGCTCTACCCCACCGTCGGCGGTGGCGTGACCTACGCCTACGGCACCAGGTCGATGGCCCACCCGCAGCTGGAGGCGGCCGGCTTCGAGGACGTCTTCGCCGACGTCGACGAGCGCGTCTTCGAGGTCTCGACCGAGGATCTCCTCGAGCGCGACCCCGACGTGATCATCCTGCTCCACAACGCCGGCGACCCGAAGCAGGTCGAGGAGTCGATCACCCAGCTCGCCGGCGCCGAGGACCTCACCGCGGTCAGGAACGGTGACGTGATGGCGCAGCTGTTCAACTTCACCGAGCCGCCCTCCGCCCTCTCCGTCGACGGCCTCGAGCGGATCATCGACAGGTTCGGCCGGTGATCGAGGCAGCGGGCCTGTCCTGGACGTACGGCACCACGACGATCCTCGAGGACGTCGATGTCGCCTCCCACGAGGGCCGGGTGCTCGGTCTGATCGGCCCGAACGGGAGCGGCAAGACGACCCTGCTCCGGCTGCTCTACGGCGCCCTCCAGGGCACGGGCACCGTCGAGATCGACGGCGACGACCTCGCCGGGCTCCCCGCCAAGCAGGTCGCCCGGCGCCTGGCCGTCGTCGTCCAGGAGTCCGGCACCGACACCACGTTGACGGCCGGCGAGATGGTCCTGCTGGGACGTACGCCGCACCTGTCCGCCTTCGCCAGGGCCGGCGAGCACGACCTGGCGATCGCGGCCGAGTGCCTGGAGCGGGTCGGCGGGACCCACCTCGGTCCGCGCTCCTTCGCCGCCCTCTCCGGGGGTGAGCGGCAGCGGGTGCTCATCGCCCGGGCGCTGGCGCAGGAGGCTACTCACCTGCTGCTCGACGAGCCGACCAACCACCTCGACATCCGCTACCAGCACGAGATCCTGTCCCTGGTGCGGAAGCTCGGGACGACGGCCGTCGTCGTGCTCCACGACCTCAACCTGGCAGCGCGCTACTGCGACGACCTCGTGCTGCTCGACCGGCGCCGCGTCGCCGCCCGCGGCACCGTCGACGAGGTGCTCCGGCCCGAGATCCTGGAGCCGGTCTACGACATCGGCATCGAGCGGCTCGAGCTGCGCGAGGAGATCCACCTCCTCTTCCGTCCGTCGGCCTGAACTCGGCCTGACCGGACCTCAGATCTCCGGGGCGGCCTCGATCCTGGTCTCGGGCACGGCCTCGTCGTCGGGGTCGACACCGGGAAGGTGCGCCTCCCAGAGCTCGACGTCCATCACGTACAGCCGGAGCGGCGCCTCGCCGCGCAGCTGCTCGGGCTTGAACGCCCGAGCCGTGCCGACCAGCCGGTGGAAGGCCACCGCACAGCGCTTCTCGAGCTCGAAGTCGGGCACCTGGCGCGCCATCCCGGTGACGTACGCAGCGCTCGCCCCGGACCCCGGGAGCACCGAGGAGTCGAAGATGACCCCCGCCACGCGCGGGTCGCGGATGAGGTTGCGGGAGTGCTGCGCATCAGGCGCCGAGACCCAGTAGAGGTCTCGGTAGCCGTCGTGGGAGAAGTAGACCGGCGACGTACGCGGCCGGCCATCGGGATCCGAGGTCGCCAGCACCAGGTAGGCGACTCCGTCGACGATCCCGCGGACGTGTCTGTCCAGATCAGCTGCCATACCCCAGAGGGTAAACGACTTTCTCAGCTGTGACCTCGGTATATGCGGGGCAGCTTGTAGCCGTTCTCGGCCAGCACCTCGCGCAGCACATCCGGCCTGTCGGTGATCAGTCCGTCGACCCCGAGCCCGATCAGATGCTCCATCGTGGCGACGTCGTCCACCGTCCACGGCACGACGGCGATGCCGCGCGCGTGCGCCGCGTCGACCAGCTCCTGGGTCGTGAACGGCACGTAGCCCGGGTCCGACACCGAGCCGCCCTGCGGGTCGCCGTGGACCGGCGAGACCGCATCCGCCCCGAACGAGTCCGCGGCCGCGACGTACCGAGCCTGCAGCGATCCCTCGAAGTCGTCGATATCGATCCCTCCCAGCCACGGCGAGGCGCCCGGCTGTCCCTGCTGGAGGAACTGCTGCCCGTTGGTCAGCGCGACGATCGGCAGCCGCGGCTCGACCTCGCGGAACCGCTTCAGCGCACCCCAGTCGAAGCTCTGGATCGTGACCTGGTTGCGGATGTGCGCCCGCCGGATCTCGGCCAGGACGACGCGGACGAACTGCTCGCGCGGCGCCGTCTGCTCCGGCGCCCCCGCCTCGACCTTGGTCTCGACGTTCAGCGTGACCTGGCCGGCGTGGTAGCTGTTGACCAGCGCGAACACCTCCGACAGCAGCGGCATCCGCTCCCCGGGCGAGAGCACCTGGTCGGGGAACTGCGGCTGCCGCAGCGACCCGCAGTCGATGGTGCGCACCTGCGCGAGCGTCAGGTCCTTGATGTAGGTCCGGTTCGGCACGTACGGGAACTCGGGGTCGCCCGGGGACGCCGGCGCGGTGTCGACGCACTTGGCCGGGTTCGGGTCCCGGTCGTGGGTCACGACGGCATGGCCGTCCTCGGTGATCTGCACGTCGAGCTCGAGCGTGCTCACGCCCAGCTGGAGCGCCCGTTCGAAGGCCGGCAGCGTGTTCTCGACCGTCAGCGCGATGCCGCCTCGGTGCGCCTGGAGATCGAAGGTACGCGGATCGTTCTCGGCGTGCGCCGGGGCGATGGCGGAGCTCGCCAGGAGCACCGCGGACACGAGGAGGCCTGCTCGGACACGTCTCATGCCCGACAGGATCCCGCAGCCGGATGGCCGCTAGTGGAACGCGCGATGAGACAGGAGCGACACGTTCTTGTCCGCACACCCGGTCGTCTCGTGACGGACGAACTGGGAGTCGTAGGAGTCGGGCACGTAGACCCGGAACCCGTCCACCTCGGTCGGCTTGCAGGCCGAGGCCGGATAGTTCTCGGCCGTCGACTCCGAGACCTCGCTGACCGCCACCTGACCCGGCTTCATGATCACCGTGCGCCATTTGCCCTCGCGTGCCGCGGGCGCGCCGACCTGGGTGCCGTCGCCACCCCCGACGTACGACAGCCCGCCGAAGCCACCGAGGGCACACGCGCGGTCGGAGGCGTTGGTCAGCGTGATCTCGCCGAACCGCGATCCGGCGCCGGCATCGGTCGCGCGGTAGCCGGCCTTCAGGTCGGTGTTGGTGCACTTCGGGGTCTTCCGATCCGCCGACGCGCGGTCAGAAGAAGCAGAGGACTCAGTCCCCACCGGCGAACCCCCCGTGGCCGCCGGTGAGGACTGAGTCGGGGACGATGGGGTGCCGCTCGCTTGGGAGGGGTCCGCGGTCCCGGAGGCAGATGGTGACGCGTCGACCGCCCCGTCCGTCGTCGACGCGCAACCTCCCGCCGCGAGCACGCCGAGGATCCCGAGACCGACCATCAACAGCCGCATGCGCCGCATCGTCGCTCCTCGAGTAGCAGACAACTCATCGTCCCACCCCTGAGACGTGCGGGCGTCCCGGTCCGTTGCATCTCGTTTCGAGATTTCTTCAGACCCTGCTGTCGTACGCCGTCCGGGCCTCGTCCACCTCCGCCATGTGCTCCTCGGCCCAGGCCTTGAGGTGACCGATGACCGGCAGCAGCGTCTGCCCGAGCGGGGTGAGCTCGTAGTCGGTCCGCACCGGCACCGACGGGGTCACCGTGCGGGTCAGCAGACCGTCGCGCTCCATCCTCCGCAGCGACTGGGTCAGCATCTTCTGGCTCACGCCCTCGATCTGCGAGGCGAGCTCCGAGTACCTCAGCGGCCCGTAGAGCCCCAGCGCCACGATCGCCAGGCTCACCCACTTGTCACCGATCGTGTCCAGCAGCCGCCGGCTCGGACACAGCGCCGAGAACGCGTCGAATCCACTCGGTCGTTCGGCCGTCGTCGTCCCCATGGCAGACCTCCAGGTGCGTACGCCACTTCAAAGTGCCTTCTTCCCAAAGGAGAGTAGAGCACCGAAAGTAGTACGTGCAACCAGCCGACCATCACAAAGGACGAACACCATGTACGCACTCATCTCCCGCGCCGGCGACCCGACCCCGCGCCTCGAGGAGCTCCCGACCCAGCCGCTCGGCCCCGACGACATCCGGGTCGAGGTGGCCGCCGCTGGCTTCACCCTCTTCGACGCCTTCGTCGCCGGCGACCACGCGGCCATCGGCCTTCCCGATGTGATCGGCCTCGGCTTCGACTTCAGCGGCGTGGTCACCGAGGTCGGCGAGGCCGTCTCCGGATTCGCGGTCGGCGACCGCGTCGCCGGTCTCCACGGCAACCCGGCCGCCGGCGCCCGCGCCCATGCGACCGAGGTCGTGCTCCCCGCCTCCGCCGCAGCGGCCGTACCCGACGGGCTCACCCTCGAGGCGGCCGCCGCGGCTCCGCTCAACGCCCTCACCGCCCGCCAGGCGCTCGACCTGCTCGGCACCGAACGCGGCAGCCTCCTCGTCACCGGTGCCGCCGGCGGCGTCGGCCTGTGGGCACTGGGGCTGGCCAAGGCCGACGGTTGGACGGTCGACGCCCTGGTACGCCCCGGCACCGAGCACCTCGCCACCGGCGCCGACCACACCGTCACCGAGATCGAGCCGCACGCGCACGACGCCGTCCTGGACCTGGCGGCGCTCAACGAGCCGGCCTTGGCAGGCGTACGCGACGGCGGCCGCTACATCAGCGTCAAGCCCGGCCGGGCACCAGCCCCCGAGCGCGGTATCGAAGTCTCGACCGCGCTGAACCAGCCCGACGGGGCGGTGCTCGCCGACCTCCTCCGGCTGGCGGCAGACGGCACGGTGCCGACCCGGATCGCCGCGACCCGACCGCTGAGCAAGGCCGCCGAGGCCTACCAGGAGGCGGAGGCGGCACCGGGATCCGACGGCCGCTGGCTCCTCGTGCCCTGAAAAGGACGAAGGCCCCGCCTCCCGAGGGAGGCGGGGCCTTCTAGACCAATCGATCAGCTCTGGTACGAACCGAAGTCGAAGTCGTCCAGCGCGACGGCCTGGCCGCCGGTGTTGCCGAACTCGTAGTCGTAGTTGTCGTAACCGGTGACGGAGTACGCCGCGGCACGAGCCTCATCGGTCGGCTCGACCTTGATGTTGCGGTAGCGCTCCAGGCCGGTGCCGGCCGGGATGAGCTTACCGATGATGACGTTCTCCTTCAGACCGCGCAGCGAGTCGGAGCGGCCGTTGATGGCAGCGTCGGTGAGGACGCGGGTGGTCTCCTGGAAGGAGGCCGCCGACAGCCAGGACTCGGTGGCCAGCGAGGCCTTGGTGATGCCCATCAGCTCCGGACGACCCGAGGCCGGCTTGCCGCCCTCGGAGACCACGCGCCGGTTCTCCGACTCGAAGTCGATGCGGTCGGCCAGGTCGGACGGCAGCAGGTTGGTGTCACCGGACTCGAGCACCGTGATCCGGCGCAGCATCTGCCGCACGATGATCTCGATGTGCTTGTCGTGGATGGACACACCCTGCGACCGGTAGACCTGCTGAACCTCGTCGACGAGGTGCTGCTGGGTCTTGCGGACACCGAGGATACGGAGGACCTCCTTGGGGTCCGGCGTACCGATGGTCAGCGGAGCGCCGACCTCGATGTGGTCGCCGTCGGCAACCCGCAGACGCGAGCGGCGCGACACCACGTACTCCTTGACCTCGGAGCCGTCGTCCGGGGTGACCAGGACCTTGCGGGCCTTGTCGGTCTCCTCGATCTCGACGCGTCCGGCGACCTCGGAGATCGGCGTGACACCCTTCGGCGTACGCGCCTCGAAGAGCTCGACGACACGCGGCAGACCCTGCGTGATGTCGTCGGCCGAGGCCACACCACCGGTGTGGAACGTACGCATGGTCAGCTGGGTGCCGGGCTCACCGATGGACTGGGCGGCGATGATGCCGACCGCCTCACCGATGTCGACGAGCTTGCCGGTGGCCAGCGAGCGGCCGTAGCACTTGGCACACGTACCCGTGCGGGCCTCACAGGTGAGGACCGAACGGACCTTGACCTCGGTGATGCCGGCGCGAACCAGCTCCTCGATCTTGACGTCGCCCAGGTCCTCGCCGGCGACAGCCAGAACCTCGCCGGTCGACGGGTGCTCGATGTCGACGGCAGCCGTGCGGGCGTACGCAGCGGTCTCGGCGTTGTCGTCCTTGACGACGACGCCGCCCTGGTCGACACCGATGACCTTGGGCAGACCGCGCTCGGTGCCGCAGTCGTCCTCACGGATGATGACGTCCTGCGAGACGTCCACCAGACGACGGGTCAGGTAACCCGAGTCGGCGGTACGCAGCGCGGTGTCGGCCAGACCCTTACGAGCACCGTGGGTGGAGATGAAGTACTCCAGGACGGAGAGACCCTCGCGGAAGTTCGACTTGATCGGCCGCGGGATGATCTCGCCCTTCGGGTTGGCCACCAGGCCTCGCATGGCGCCGACCTGGCGGATCTGGTTGAAGTTACCCGAAGCACCCGAGGTGACCTGCATGAAGATCGGGTTCTTGCGGTCGAACGCCGCCTCCATGGCAGCACCGACGACCTTGGCGGCCTCGGTCCAGATCTCGACGAGCTCCTGACGGCGCTCCTCGTCGGTGACCAGACCACGCTCGAACTGCTTCTGCACCTTGGCAGCCTGCGTCTCGAACGTCTCCAGGATCTCGGCCTTGTTCGGCGGCGTGGTGACGTCGTCGATGGAGACCGTGACACCCGAACGGGTGGCCCAGTGGAAGCCGTTGTCCTTGAGCGCGTCCAGCGACGCCGCGACCTCGACCTTGGTGTAACGCTCGGCCAGGTCGTTGATGATCGCGCCGAGCTGCTTCTTACCGACCTCGTAGTTCACGAAGGGGTAGTCGGACGGCAGGGTGTCGTTGAAGATCACCCGGCCCAGCGTGGTCTCGAGGACGATCGGGTCGCCCGCGGTCCAGCCCTCCGGCACGTCGTAGCCGATCGGCGGGACGATGTCGTCGAGGCGGATCTTGATCTTCGACTGCAGCGTGATCTCGAGGTGGTCGAAGGCCATGATGGCCTCGGCCGGGGACGAGAAGGCACGACCCTCGCCGACCTCACCCTCGCGGTCGGAGGTGATGAAGTACAGACCGATGATCATGTCCTGGGTCGGCATGGTGACCGGACGACCGTCGGACGGCTTGAGGATGTTGTTGGTCGAGAGCATCAGGATGCGAGCCTCGGCCTGGGCCTCCGCCGACAGCGGCAGGTGGACAGCCATCTGGTCACCGTCGAAGTCCGCGTTGAACGCGGTGCAGACGAGCGGGTGCAGCTGGATGGCCTTACCCTCGATCAGCTGCGGCTCGAAGGCCTGGATGCCGAGGCGGTGCAGGGTGGGCGCACGGTTCAGCAGAACCGGGTGCTCGGTGATGACCTCTTCGAGGACGTCCCACACGACCGGGCGAGCACGCTCGACCATCCGCTTGGCGGACTTGATGTTCTGAGCGTGGCTCAGGTCCACCAGGCGCTTCATCACGAACGGCTTGAACAGCTCCAGGGCCATCTGCTTCGGCAGACCGCACTGGTGCAGCTTGAGCTGCGGACCCGACACGATGACCGAACGACCGGAGTAGTCGACGCGCTTACCGAGCAGGTTCTGACGGAAGCGACCCTGCTTGCCCTTGAGCATGTCGGAGAGCGACTTCAGCGGACGGTTGCCCGGCCCGGTGACCGGGCGGCCACGACGACCGTTGTCGAACAGCGAGTCGACGGCCTCCTGCAGCATCCGCTTCTCGTTGTTCACGATGATCTCGGGGGCACCGAGGTCGAGAAGACGCTTGAGGCGGTTGTTGCGGTTGATCACACGACGGTAGAGGTCGTTGAGGTCGGAGGTCGCGAAGCGGCCACCGTCGAGCTGCACCATCGGGCGCAGGTCCGGCGGGATGACCGGGACGGCGTCGAGCACCATGCCGGTCGGCTGGTTGCCGGTCTTGCGGAAGGCGTCGACGACCTTGAGGCGCTTGAGCGCGCGGACCTTGCGCTGACCCTTGCCGGTGGCGATGGTCTCGCGCAGGTTCTCGACCTCGGCCTCGATGTCGAAGTTCTCGAGGCGCTTCTGGATCGCCGTGGCGCCCATGTGGCCCTCGAAGTACTTCCCGAACCAGGTCTTCATCTCGCGGTAGAGCAGCTCGTCGCCCATGAGGTCCTGGACCTTCAGGTTCTTGAAGGTGTCCCAGACCTCGTCGAGACGGTTGACCTCACGCTCGGTGCGGTCACGCAGCTGCTTCATCTCACGCTCGGCGCCGTCCTTGACCTTGCGCTTGGCGTCGGACTTGGCGCCCTCGGCCTCGAGCGCGGCCAGGTCGGTCTCGAGCTTCTTGGCGCGGTCGTTGATCGCCACGTCGAGCCGGCCGGTCAGCATCTTGCGCTGCTGGTCGACCTTGGCCTCGAGCGAGGACAGGTCGCGGTGACGCGCGTCCTCGTCGACCGAGGTGATCATGTACGCAGCGAAGTAGATGACCTTCTCCAGGTCCTTCGGAGCGAGGTCGAGCAGGTAGCCCAGCCGCGACGGAACGCCCTTGAAGTACCAGATGTGGGTCACCGGGGCGGCGAGCTCGATGTGGCCCATCCGCTCGCGGCGTACCTTGGAGCGGGTGACCTCGACGCCACAGCGCTCACAGATGATGCCCTTGAAGCGCACGCGCTTGTACTTGCCGCAGTAGCACTCCCAGTCCCGGGTGGGACCGAAGATCTTCTCGCAGAAGAGGCCGTCACGCTCGGGCTTGAGCGTGCGGTAGTTGATGGTCTCAGGCTTCTTGACCTCGCCGTGGCTCCACGCGCGGATCTCGTCCGCGGTGGCCAGGCCGATCTTGAGCTGATCGAAGAAGTTGACGTCGAGCACGGTGGCTTCCAGTTCCTTCGTTAGTTCTTGGAAAATTCAAAGGGGACTGAGGAAGGGGAGGTACGCCGGGGGCGCACCTCCCCGCTCGTCAGACTTCCTCTACGGAAGAGGGCTCGCGACGGGAGAGGTCGATGCCGAGCTCCTCGGCGGCACGGAAGACGTCTTCCTCCGCGTCACGAAGCTCGATCGCCGAACCGTCCTGGCTCAGCACCTCGACGTTCAGGCACAGCGACTGCATCTCCTTGACGAGAACCTTGAACGACTCCGGGATACCCGAGTCGGGGATGTTCTCGCCCTTGACGATCGCCTCGTACACCTTCACGCGGCCGGGCACGTCGTCCGACTTGATGGTCAGGAGCTCCTGCAGGGCGTAAGCGGCGCCGTACGCCTCCATCGCCCAGACCTCCATCTCGCCGAAGCGCTGGCCACCGAACTGGGCCTTACCGCCGAGCGGCTGCTGGGTGATCATCGAGTACGGACCGGTCGAACGCGCGTGGATCTTGTCGTCGACCAGGTGGTGCAGCTTCAGGATGTACATGTAGCCCACGGCCACCGGCTCCGGGAACGGCTCGCCGGAGCGACCGTCGAAGAGGCGGGCCTTGCCGTCGGTGCCGACCACACGCCGACCGTCCCGGTTGGGGAGGGTCGCGCTGAGCAGACCGGTGATCTCGTCCTCACGCGCACCGTCGAAGACCGGGGTGGCCACCTTGGTGCCCGGCTCGGCCTTGTCGGCGTGGATCTTGATGAGGCGCTGCTTCCAGGCGCTGTCCTCGGGGTCATCGGAGAGGTTGAGGTCCCAGCCCTGCTTGGCGAGCCAGCCGAGGTGGAGCTCCAGGACCTGTCCGATGTTCATACGACGCGGAACGCCGAGCGGGTTGAGCAGAACGTCGACCGGGGTGCCGTCCTCCATGAACGGCATGTCCTCGACCGGCAGGATCTTCGCGATGACGCCCTTGTTGCCGTGACGGCCGGCGAGCTTGTCACCCACGGAGATCTTGCGCTTCTGCGCCACGTAGACCCGAACCAGCTGGTTCACGCCCGGGGGCAGCTCGTCGCCCTCCTCACGGTCGAAGACGCGGACACCGATGACGGTGCCCTCCTCGCCGTGCGGAACCTTCATCGAGGTGTCGCGGACCTCGCGCGCCTTCTCACCGAAGATCGCGCGGAGCAGGCGCTCCTCCGGGGTCAGCTCGGTCTCGCCCTTCGGGGTGACCTTGCCGACCAGGATGTCACCGGTGGTGACCTCGGCGCCGATGCGGATGATGCCGCGCTCGTCGAGGTCGGCCAGCATCTCCTCGGAGACGTTCGGGATGTCCCGGGTGATCTCCTCCGGACCCAGCTTGGTGTCGCGGGCGTCGACCTCGTGCTCCTCGATGTGGATCGAGGTGAGGTAGTCCTGCTGCACCAGACGCTGGGAGAGGATGATCGCGTCCTCGTAGTTGTGGCCCTGCCACGACTGGAAGGCGACCAGGAGGTTGGCACCCAACGCCATCTCGGCACCCTGGGTCGCCGGACCGTCGGCAAGCGGGGAGCCGACCTCGACCCGGGCGCCCTCGTCGACCAGCGGCTGCTGGTTGACGCAGTTGCCCTGGTTGGAGCGCTCGAACTTCGCGAGCTTGTACGAGGTGTAGGTGCCGTCGTCGTTGAGGGTCTCGATCAGGTCGGAGGAGACCTCCTTGACCACACCGGCCTTCTTCGCGACGAGCACGTCACCGGCGTCGACAGCCGCGCGGTACTCGATGCCCGTGCCGACCAGCGGCGAGTCGCTGCGGACCAGCGGCACCGCCTGACGCTGCATGTTGGCGCCCATGAGCGCACGGTTGGCGTCGTCGTGCTCGAGGAACGGGATCAGCGCGGTCGCGACCGACACCATCTGGCGCGGCGAGACGTCGATGTAGTCGACCTCGTCGGCCAGGAGCTCGGAGACCTCACCGTCGCGCTGGCGGACCAGCACGCGCTCGGTCGCGAACTTCATGTTCTCGTCGACGGCCGCGTTGGCCTGCGCGATGACGTAGCGGTCCTCGTCGTCGGCGGTCAGGTAGTCGATCTTGTCGGTGACGACACCGTTCTCGACCTTGCGGTAGGGCGTCTCGACGAAGCCGAACGGGTTGATCCGGCCGAAGGAGGCCAGCGAACCGATCAGACCGATGTTGGGACCTTCAGGGGTCTCGATCGGACACATCCGGCCGTAGTGCGACGGGTGGACGTCTCGGACCTCCATGCCGGCGCGGTCACGGGAGAGACCACCCGGGCCGAGAGCCGACAGACGCCGCTTGTGCGTCAGGCCCGCGAGCGGGTTGTTCTGGTCCATGAACTGCGACAGCTGCGACGTGCCGAAGAACTCCTTCAGCGCAGCGACCACGGGACGGATGTTGATCAGGGACTGCGGCGTGATCGCCTCGACGTCCTGGGTCGTCATCCGCTCGCGCACCACGCGCTCCATACGAGCCAGGCCCGTACGCAGCTGGTTCTGGATCAGCTCGCCGACCGTCCGCATCCGGCGGTTGCCGAAGTGGTCGATGTCGTCGGCGGCGATGTCGATCGTGCCCTGCGGCATGTCGAGCTGCGTACGCCCGTCGTGGAGCGCCACGACGTACTTGATCGTCGCGACGATGTCGTCGACGGTCAGGGTCTGCTGGTCGAAGGCCTCGGTCAGACCGAGCTTCTTGTTGACCTTGTAGCGACCGACCTTGGCGGTGTCGTAGCGCTTCGGGTTGAAGTAGTAGTTGTTCAGCAGCGTCTGCGCGGCCTCACGCGTCGGGGGCTCGCCCGGGCGCAGCTTGCGGTAGATGTCGAGCAGCGCGTCGTCCTGAGCGGTGGTGCTGTCCTTCTCGAGGGTCAGCATCATCGACTCGTACTCGCCGAACTCCTCGCGGATCTGCTCGTTGGTCCAGCCGAGGGCCTTGAGCAGCACCGTGACGTTCTGCTTGCGCTTGCGGTCGAGACGGACGCCGACCAGGTCGCGCTTGTCGATCTCGAACTCGAGCCAGGCGCCGCGGCTGGGGATCAGCTTGGCGGTGTAGATGTCCTTGTCGGACGTCTTGTCGGCGGTGCGCTCGAAGTAGACGCCCGGGGACCGGACGAGCTGCGAGACGACAACACGCTCGGTGCCGTTGATGACGAAGGTGCCCTGCTCGGTCATGAGCGGGAAGTCGCCCATGAAGACCGTCTGGCCCTTGATCTCACCGGTGTCGTTGTTGGTGAACTCCGCCGAGACATAGAGAGGCGCGGAGTAGGTGAAGTCCTTCTCCTTGCACTCCTCGACGGTGTACTTGGGGTCGTAGAAGACAGGGCTCTCGAACGAGAGGGACATCGTCTCCGAGAAGTCCTCGATCGGGGAGATCTCCTCGAAGATCTCCTGTAGACCGGACTTGTGAGACACGTCCTCCCCCGCTGCTTCGCGGGCGGCGACCTGCTCCTGCCAGCGCTCGTTACCGATCAGCCAGTCGAAGCTGTCGGTCTGGAGGGCGAGGAGCTTGGGAAGCTCGAGAGGCTCTGAGATCTTAGCGAAAGAGATGCGGCGAGGGGTGGAGTCACCCGACGAGGTGCGCGCGGCCAAGAGGAATCCTTCGACAAGGTTCGCAGGTGGATTCGCGCTGCCGACCACCGAACAGCCACCGGGCAGGCTGAGGGGCATATGAAGGCATGCGCAAAGCGCCATAGTACGGCACAAAAGCGCACTTCACAACACCGGGCCCAATTAAAAGTCCGGCGTACCTTCATTCACACCTGCGGCGCTCGACCGTCGGCGTTGTCGGTGCAGTGCCATTGTCGAGCATCGCGGATGATCATGCGCCCCATCGGCACCCTGGGTCAAGCATCCGCGCCAATCGGTCCGACCCACGGAAAAGTTATTCCAATCACTTGACAGGTAGCGCAAAGGCCCTGGGGCCGGGCAACAGCGCGGCCTAGTCCTGGCTGGGCTGGGTCTCGACCTTGTCCACCAGCCACTCGTCGCCGACCTTGGCCATCGTGAGCATCGCGTACTCCTGGTAGCCGATCGGGGTGCTCCGCTGGGCGTTGGTGACCTGACGATCGACCAGCACGAGGATCTGCACGGTGTCCTCGGAGACCCGGATGACGCCGGCGTCGACCGGGGCGAGCGTCTTCACCACGGTCTTCGTCTCGGGGACGTTGTCGACGAGCACGGCGAAGAGCCGGTCGTAGTCCTCGCGGTAGTCCTTCGTCATCACGTCGTGAGCCTTGCTCTTCGACTCGTCCATCTTGCTGTAGTCGTAGGAGAGCAGCGGGACGACGGCCTTCTTGGCCGCCTCGAGCGCCTCGCCGCCCTGCTCCTCGACGAGGAGCTTGTGGTTGCGGGTGATCTGCTTGCCCACCGCACCCTCGACGGTGCTGGTCGTGACGTTGTTGTTGGCGACGGTGCTGACCTTCTCCTGCCCGAAGAAGACCACGCCGGCGGCGATGACCGAGGCCAGGGCGAGCGCGCCGGCGGCCAGCAGACCCCACGTCGGGAGCAGCGGCAGCGTACGTCCGGTGGCCGCGCTCTCCTCGGCGGCGGGCTCCTCGTCGGCAGGCTCGTCGTCCTCTGCGGCGGCCGCCACCTCGACGTCGGCGGCCTCCTCGTCAGCCTCGCGGTCCTCGTCCTCGACCGCAGCCTCCTCGAGAGCGGCCAGCTCCGCGTCGTACGCAGCCCGCTTCTTCTCGTCGAGCAGGACCGCGGCGGCGTCGTTGAGGGTGCGGAAGCGGCGGTCGGTGGGGTCCAGGTCGGCGATCGCGGACTTCCACGCCGCGCGGATGTCGTCGGTGGCGGCATCGGGCTCGACGTCGAGCAGGTCGTACCAGGTCGGACTAGTCATCGTGGAACTCATGGTGTCACCCCTTCGCTGCTTTCCGAAGTAGGAGCTTCCTCGGCGGGGTACCAGTCGTCGACCAGCCACTTCCCGTTCTGCTTCACCAGCTCCACCTCCGTCCGGGCGAGCTGACGCGCCGCCTCGACGCGCTCCTCGGAGCCCTCGGACTTCGGGTAGCTGATCGCGAGTTCGGCGACGACGAGCACGGTCGCGCTGTCCTCGTCGAGGCCGGCGACGCCCGTGCTGTGCACGCTCGTGGTGCGACCGACGCCCTGCTGGACGACGGTGGCCTCGGCGAAGGCGACGTTGCCCAGGAAGCTCTTCTCGAACTTCGGGGTCAGCAGCTCACCCACCCGCTCGCGATACTTCGGCATCGTCTTCTTGTCGCTGCCGACGTCATCGGGACCGTAGGTGTTGACCCGGCCGACGAACTTGTCGGCCGCCGCCATGACCTGCTCGCGCTGGCTCACCACCGACTCGTCGGCGCCGCGGGTCAGCTGCCAGCCGACGTAGCCGACGGCAGCCAGGATCACGGCGATCAGCAGGGCCAGGATGCCCCAGCGGAGCAGGGCGCCCCGGTTCGCGGTCGCCTGGTCGGTCTCTGCGCCGGTCTCCGTGTCGGGTCCGGGGTCGGTCGTGGTGCTCAAGACGGATCACTCTCTGTGGTCAGCGGCTCCAGGAGCCATTTCCAAGCATCAACACCGTACGCCGCGGGCGAGTCGGTCGATGCGGCAGCACTTCGGGCCCCGACCCCGGTCGGCTGCGTGGTGGTCAGGGTGCGGCTACTCGGTCTCCATCGGCTGCAGGTAGAGCCACTTCCAGGCGTCGTCGCCGTAGGAGGCGGGAGCCGCGGTCGACACCGTGGTCTCCTCGGCCTCGCCCCAGGTGAGCTCGCCGGTCTCCGGGTCGAAGCTGGCGATCGAGCCGGCCCCGCCCGCCGCGGCGCGCGGCAGCTGGCTGGACCCGCGAGCGTTGGACTTGGACGGGTCCTCGGTGCAGGACACCTCGGTGTTGAACGGACGGCTCTGCAGGTCCAGCGGGCTGCGCTTCTTGGTGCTCTCGTAGCCCTTCTTGCACGGCGTCTGGGTGGTGAGGGCCAACCCGAAATGGGCCTGCGCCAGGCCGGGGTGGCCGACGTCGACGACCGCGAAACTGCCCTCGACGACGACGGGGAAGATCGAGAGCAGGTGCCTGACGCCCGGCAGGTTCTTCCGGACGACCTTGCCGGTCACCAGCACCTCGTTGAGGAGCTCGCTGATCTCCACGTCGTTCTGCTCCAGGAACTGCCGCAGCTCGATCGAGCTGGCCGAGCCGCTCTCGATCAGCCTGATCAGGTCCTTGTTGGAGCCGGCCAGGGTGCCGGTGAACAGCTCCAGGTCGGTCGCGAACGACTTGATCGCCGAGCTGCTGTCCAGCTGGCCCTGGAGGACCGTGTTGCTGTCCCGGATCAGCTGGGTGGTGAGGGCGAAGTTCTGGTCGGCGGTCTCCACGAAGGCGGTGCCGGTGTCGATGATGGTCTGCAGGTCCTGACCGGTGCCGGCGAAACCCTTACCGAGCTCGTCGATGGTCGTGGTGAGCGCCTTCTGGTCGACCGAGTTCACCGTCGTGGTGACGTCCTCGAGGAGCTTCTCGGTCGGCAGCGGCGTGGTCGTCGCGGCACGGGCGATCTCGGAGCCGTCCTCGAGGTAGGGCCCACCCTTCGACTGCGGCTGCAGCTCGACGTACTGCTCACCGACGGCGGAGCGGTTGCCGACCACGGCGAGGCTGTCGGCCGGGATCTTGTCCTCCCACCCCTTGTCGATCTTCAGGGTCACGTCGACGCCGCTGCGGTTGAGCACCAGCTCGCCGACCTGGCCGATCTTGACACCTCGGTAGTCGACCTCGGCGTCCTCGTAAATGCCGCCGGACTGCTCGAAGTGGGCCATCACGACGTAGTGGTCCTTGACGAACAGGGACCCCAGGCGGGCGTAGCGCGCACCGACGAAGCTGACCCCGACGAGGGTGATCAGCAAGAAGACCATCAGCTGCATCTTCGTACGGCGGGTGATCATGAGACGCCCTCCTGATGAGTGTTGCTCGAGGTGCTCAGCGCGGGGATCATCAGCGAGGTCAGCCCCGGGTCGAGCTCCTTGCTCAGCTCGTCGTACGTCACCGCATGCGTCCCCGGCGTCGCGCCGGCACGGCAGAACAGGATCAGCACGCACCCGGAGCCGTCGTCGGTGGTGCTCCCGCCGTTGGAGGAGGGAGCGCCGAGCCCGAGCAGGCCGTCGAGGGTCTTACCGATCGAACCCAGCACGCCCGTCACGCATGCCTGGGGCGCCGAGGAGGACTGGCCGGTCAGCACCTCCTGGCAGGTGTCGATGGCGCTGGCCAGCCCGCCGTCCTTGCAGACGTTCGTCAGGTTGTTGAGCCAGTCGAGAGCCGTCTCCTCGTCGGGGAACGTCTTGAGGTGCCGGTTGATCTCCTCGAGACCCCAGCAGACGGTGTCGCCGACCCGAGGCGCGTTCTGGAGCAACGTGTCGAGGTTGAGGTCGACGGTGACGTCGAGGTTGACGAAGTCACCCATGTGCAGGTTGCGCGCGGCCTGCGGCGATCCACCGACCGCCGCGTCGACGAACGGATAGGTGAGGATCGTGTTCATCGCCCGGACGAAGTCGTCGCCGGAGTCGGCCAGGTTCGACAGGAGCGGCCTGAGATCCTTGATGATGCCGATGGTGTTGTCCTTGGACGCCCGGATGACGCGTACGCCGGTGTCTCCGAGCCGCTCCAGGGCCTTGAGCATCTTGACCAGGTCGGCGCGCTGCTTGTCGATGCTGGAGATCGCCGAGGGCAGCTCGTCGAGGGCGGCGTCGATGGAGCCCATCTGCGCGTTGGTGGCCTTCGCCAGCGCATCGAGTGCCTCGATGGCCGCGACGATCTTCTCCTTGTTGTTGTCGAGGTCGCGCGCCAGCTTCTCCACCTGGTGGAGTACGGAGCGGGCGGAGTCCTCACGGCCGGCGAGCGCCTTGTTGAGCTCGGTCGAGATCGTCTTCAGCTGGGCCACACCACCACCGTTGAGCAGCAGGCTCAGCGCGCTGAAGACCTCTTCGATCTCCGGGTTGCGGCCGGTCTGCGACAGCGGGATGGTCGAGCCGTCGGCGAGCTTGGTCGAATCGGGCTCGGCCGGCCGCTCCAGCGAGACGAACTTCTCGCCCAGCAGGGAGGTCTGCTGGATCGACGCCCGCGCGTTGCTCGGCAGGCTGACGTCCTTCTTCAGCAGCATCTCGACGGTCGCGACGCCGTCGTCGAGCCAGATCTTGTTGATCTTGCCGACGTCGATGTCCTCGAGCTTGACGGTCGACTGGGGCACCAGGTCGAGGGTGTCCTCGAACTGCGCGGTGACCGAGATCGCGTCGTCACCGGCGTCCACACCGCCCGGAAGCGGCAGGTCGTAGACGGAGAAGGTGCCGCAGCCGGTCAGCATCAGGGCGCCGGCGACCACACCGACGAACGCCTGGAGGGCGCGCTTCATCGTCGTCATCATTTCACCTCCACGAGGCCGCCGAGCGACATGTCATAGGGCACCCCGTAGGACGAACCCGTGCCGAGCCCGATCGCCGCGGAGCGGTTCAGCCCCGGCATCTGCCGGATCTGCGAGCAGATCTCGGCGCTGCTGCCGTCGGTCGCCTGGTCCACGAGGCTGCACAGGAACGAGGCCGGGTTCTCGATGATCTCGTCGAGGACCATCGTGATGTTGGCGTTGGTGTCGAGCGTGGCGGTCTCCGGGTTGTACGCCAAGCCCAGGTTGTTGAGCGCCAGCGGTGCGGTCCGGAGGCTCTCGTCGAGCGCCTTGCGCTGCCGCACCAGGACCTTGCCGATCCGGTTGAGGCTCTGGATGTCCTCGCGCAGGATCGCCTTGTTGTCCCGGACGAACTGGGTCACCTTGTTCAGCGCCACCGAGAGGTTCTTCATCGACGCCGCGAGCTCTTCGCGCTCACCCTCCAGCATCGAGGAGACCTCGGCGAGGGCCTGGGCGAAGTCGCGTACGGTCTTGTCGTTCTCGGCGAGCGTGCCGATGAAGCCCTCGAGCTGCTCGGCGGAGTCGAAGAACTGCTCGTCGCGGTTGTCGAGCACCTTGGTCAGCTTGCCGAGGTCGCCGACGGTCGAGTTGATCTTCTCGCCCTGGCCGCCGAGGTTCTTCGCGGTCTGCTGCAGCAGGTCGGTGAGAGCGCCGTTCTTGTTGGCTCCGTCGGGACCGATCGCGACCACGAGGTCGTCGACGCTGGAGTAGATCTGGTCGAGCTCGACCGGGACCGAGGTCTTGTCGGTGCTCAGCACCGCACCGTCGGCCAGCTTCTTGCCGCCGTCGTAGGCCGGCGTGACCTGGACGTAGCGGTCACCGACGATCGACGGCGAGATGATCACGGCCTTCGCGTCCGCGGGCAGGTCGACGTCGCTCTTGTATTCCAGGGTGACCTTGACGTCGGTGCCGTTCGGCTCGACCTTCGTCACCTTGCCGACGGCGACGCCGAGCACGCGCAGGTCGCTGCCCTCGTAGAGCGAGACCGTGCGCGGGAAGTGCGCCACGAGCGTCTTCTCACCGGTGTCGCGGACCAGCGCCCAGGCCCCGACCCCGAGGACGAGTGCACCGATGATGATCGGAACGATGATCTTGTTCATGGGGTCCCCCCAGTGAGAGCCGGGACGGGAGGCATGTTCTGGATGTAGGTGTCCCACCAGGGACCGTTGCCCAGGGTGTTGTTGAAGACCTTGTAGAACGGAGCCATCAGCCGCAGGGACTTCTCGAGGTTCTCCTCGTTCTTCGTGAAGACGTCGAGGATCACGTCGAGGCTCTCCAGCGCCGGCTTGAGGTCGGCGCGGCTGTCGTCGACCAGCTGGGAGAGCTCCTTCGAGAGCTGCTGGGTCGAGATCAGCAGGTTGTGGACCGCCTCGCGCCGCTCGACCAACGCAGCGAAGAGCTGGTTGGCGTCGTTCATCAGCGTGATCAGGTCCTCGTCGCGCTCGTCGAGCACCTTCGTCACCCGGTCGAGCTGGGTGAGCAGCGACTCGATGCGCTCGTCCTTGGCGGCCAGGTTGCGGGAGAGGTCGGAGACGCCGGTGAGAGCGGCCTGGAACTCCTCCGGGGTCGACCGGGTCAGGTCGGCGAGCGTGGTGAGCGCTGCGGCGAGCTGGTCCTTGTCGATGTTGGCGGAGGTGTCGGCCAGGCCCTCGAAGGCCTCGACCACGTCGTACGGAGACTCCGTGCGGTCCACCGGGATGGTGGCTCCCGCCTTCATCTGGCCCTCGCCGGCCGGCTGCAGCTCGAGGAACATGTCGCCGAGCAGCGTCTTCACGCGTACGCCCGCTCCGGAGTTCTCACCGAAGTTGACCTTCTCGCGGATCTTGAAGCCGACCTTGACCTGGTTGCCGTCCAGCTCGATGGAGTCGACCTTGCCGACCCGGACACCGGCCACCCGGACCTCGTCGCCGGTCTTGAGGCCACCAGCCTCGGAGAAGTTGGCGTAGTAGGTGGTGCCACCACCGATCAGCGGCAGGCTGTCGGCCTTGAACGCCATCACCATCAGCATGGCGAGGACGGCGATCGAGACGGCGCCGATCTTGACTGGGTTACGTTCGCGGAAGGGAATCATCCGAGGTTGCACCTCGCTTGACCGGGCTCGTAGAGCGGAATCTCGAGGTCCTTGCCCTCAGGGTCTCGGATCGTGCCCCGCAGACCGCACAGGTAGAAGTTGAACCAACCGCCGTAGCTGGCCGTCGCGCCGATCTTGTCCAGCTTGATCGGCTGGAGCTCGAGGGCGTCGTCGAGCTGGCGCTTGTCCTTGGCGACCTCGTCGGAGAACCTCCGGGCCTGCCGCAGGTCCTCCAGCAGCGGGTCCTTCGCCTCGTGCACCAGGTCAGCGGTCTCCACGGAGAGCGCCGAGATCTGGTCCAGGGAGCCGAGGATCGCCTCGCGGTCGTTGTTGAGACCGCCGACGAAGTCGCGGAAGGTCACGATCAGGCTGGAGAGCTCCTTCTCGCGATCGCCGACGTGCTCGAGCACCTCGGTGAGGTTGTCGATCAGGGCGTTGATGACCTGGTCCTTCTCGGCCAGCGTCGAGGTCAGCGAGGCCGTGTGGGAGAGCAGGCTCTCCAGCGTGCCGCCCTCGCCCTGGAAGACCTGGACGATCTCGTAGGACAGGGTGTTGACGTCGTTGGGCGACAGCGCCTGGAAGAGCGGCTTGAAGCCGTTGAAGAGCACCGTGAGGTCGAGCGCCGGGTGGGTCTGCCCGACCGGGATGGTCTGGCCCTCCTGCATCGCGGAGGCGTCGCCCACCAGCTGGTTGGTCAGCGCGAGATAGCGCTGGCCGATCAGGTTGCGGTACTTGATCGTCGCCTCGGTCGTGGTCGCGATCTGCTGCGCGCTGTCGACCGTGAAGGTGACCACCGCGCTGCGGGCATCGTCGGAGATCTCGATGTCCTTGACCGAGCCGACCTTGACCCCGGAGATGCGTACGTCGTCGCCCTTGTTCACACCGGTGACGTCGGTGAAGACGGCCTTGTACTCATCGCTCTGCCCGAAGGTGACGTTGCCGATGGTGATCGCGAGCAGGCCGGTGGCGAGCGTCGTGACGATCACGAAGATCACCAGCTTCCAGAAGTCCTGGAAGGTCTTGGCGTCGAAGAGCTTCACTGCACTCATTCGTACGTCACCTCAGCTCCACGTGCGGCCGGGCCGAGCAGCAGCCCGCCGAGGTCCGGGACCTCACTGGCGGTCATGCCCATCCCGGGGGCGAACAGCTCGTTGATGACATCGGTCTCGGCCGACGTACCGACGTAGGACAGGGCCGAGTAGCCGGTCGTCCCGGTGGCGGAGCGCATGACACCCTTTCCGGTGGGCTCGTCGACGCCGTCGTCCTTGTTCGGGAACGGCGCGAACGGCTTCTTCTGGCTCCAGGACGCGTTCGGCATCTCACCGCAGTAGGGCCCGCTGTCCTCGCCGTAGCGCGGCTTGTCCTTGGTCGAGTAGGGACGCGACTGGTGCGGCAGCGTCTCCAGCGTGATGTGAACGGTGTTGTTGCGGAACACTTCGGTGAACTCGTCGGTCAGGATGTCCATGCCACCGATGAGGCACGGGAACATCGGGGCGTATCGGGCCAGCGTCTGGGTGACCGGCCGGCCGACCTCGCCGACCTGGATCAGCGTGTCGCCGTTGTCGTCGAGGAACCGGTCGGCGGTGTTGGAGAACGCGGTGACGTCGGTCAGCATCTTCTTGAGCTCCACCTCGCGGTCCTCGAGCGTGGTCGCGGTGACGATGGTGTTGCGCAGGATCTGACCGATCTCCGGGAGCACGGCCTGGTAGGTGCCGGAGACCTCGGTGGCGAGCTCGAGGTCCTCGATCAGCGCGGGGATCTCGGGGTTGAGCCGCTTCAGGTAGGAGTCGAGGGTGTCGAGCGACTCACCGAGCTTGTCGCCGCGACCCTCGAGCGCGGTGGCGAGCGCGTTGAGCGTGTTGTTGAGGTCGGCCGGCTGGATCGTCCGCAGCAGCGGGTAGAGGTCGCGCAGCACGGCCTGGACCTCGGTGGCCATCTTGGTCTTCTCGATGACGGCACCGGCCTTGATCGGCTCGGTGAAGTCGGTGTCGGGCGGGACGAGCGAGACGTACTTCTGGCCGAAGAGGGTCTTCGGGAGGATCGCTCCGGTCACGTCCGGGTGGACCTTGCTGATCTCGTCGGGGAACAGACCCAGGGTCAGCTCGGCACCCTCGTCGGTCGGCTTCATCTCGAGGACCTCACCGACGATCAGGCCACGGACCTTCACGTCGGCGCGCTCGGGGAGCTGCAGACCGATGCGGTCGGCCTTGAGCGTGATCTCCTCGAAGTTGCCGAACTTGTTGGTGAACTGCGCCCAGGTCAGGACGAGCGCTGCGAGGAGCAGGGCGAGGAAGACGACCCCGAGGATCTTGCCCTTCTGCCGGCCCCAGGCGAGCGCCACGGCGCTTCTCTTGTGCGGCGCGGGGAGGTCGTGATGGACCTCGTCGCGAGCGAGTGTCTGAGTCATCCCGCCAACCTCACTGTCGTCGTGCTGCCCCAGATCGCCATCGAGAGCATCAGGTCGAGCACGGAGACGGCGACGATGCTCGTACGCACCGCCTTACCGACCGCGACACCGACCCCCGCGGGGCCGCCGGAGGCGTTGTAGCCGTGGTAGCAGTGGATCAGGATCACCACGACGGCGAAGATCAGCACCTTGCCGAAGGACCACAGCACGTCGACGGGCGGCAGGAACGTGTTGAAGTAGTGGTCGTAGGTGCCCGCGCTCTGGCCGTAGAAGAGGATCACCGTGAACCGGGTGGCGACGTAGGAGGAGAGCAGGCCGACCACGTAGAGCGGCACGATCGCGATCAGGCCGCCGATCATCCGCGTGGTCACCAGGAACGGCAGCGACGGGATCGCCATGACCTCGAGGGCGTCCACCTCTTCGGAGATGCGCATCGCGCCCAGCTGGGCGGTGAAGCCGCAGCCGACCGTCGCCGCGAGCGCGATGCCGGCGACCAGCGGCGCGATCTCGCGGGTGTTGAAGTAGGCCGACACGAAGCCGGAGAACGCCGAGGTGCCGAGCTGGTCGAGTGCGGTGTAGCCCGAGAGGCCGACCTGGGCACCGGTGAAGAAGGTCATCGCCAGGATCACGCCGACGGTGCCGCCGATGACGGCCAGCGCCCCCGACCCGAGGGTGACCTCGGCGAGGATCCGGAGGATCTCCTTCTTGTAGCGCCTCAGTGTGCGCGGGAACCACGAGATCGCGCGCAGGTAGAAGCCGAGCTCGTCACCGAGGTGGTCGAGGCTCTTGGCGGGCTTCTCGTAGATCGCTTTGAGGTTTGCCATCCGTCTCGCCTCCTATCCGGACTTGCTCGGGATGATCTGCAGGAAGATCGCAGACATCACGAAGTTCACGATGAACAGCAACAGGAACGTGATGACGACCGACTGGTTGACGGCGTCACCGACGCCCTTGGGGCCGCCGCCGGCGTTCATGCCCATGTACGAAGCCACGATTGCCGCGATCAGACCGAACACGAGAGCCTTCGCCAGGCCCTGCCACAGGTCGGCCATCTGCGCGAGCGCGGTGAAGCTGGCCAGGTAGGCACCCGGGGTGCCGCCCTGGATGATGACGTTGAAGACGTACCCGCCCATGACGCCGACGATCGAGACCAGGCCGTTGAGGAAGACCGCGATCATCATGCAGGCGAGGACACGCGGGACCACCAGCCGCTGGATCGGGTCGATGCCCAGGACCATCATGGCGTCGAGCTCTTCACGGATCTTCCGAGCACCGAGGTCGGCGGCGATCGCCGACCCACCGGCACCCGCGACCAGCAGTGCGGTCGCGATCGGGGCAGCCTGCTGGACGACCGCGAGCACCGCGGCCGACCCGACGAAGGACTGCGCACCGAACTGGGCCACGAGGCCACCGACCTGCAGCGCGATGACCGCGCCGAAGGGGATCGCGACCAGCGCGGTCGGGACGATCGTCACCGACGCGATGAACCACGCCTGCTGGATGAACTCTCGGAACTGGAAGGGGCGCCGGAAAACGGCTCGGCCCACGTCCAGACCGAATGCGAAGAGCGAGCCAGCGGTCCCGATCGGTTTCAGGACCCTGGCGGCGGTCAGAGATGACATCAGTGAGGAGCCTCTGTGGGGTCTGCTGCTTTCACGCCGCCGGGGGCCATGGCCGCGTCTGCCTGGAACGATCCCGGCGGCGGGGTGACACCGTTCTCTCGGCACCAGGCGCCCGGCGGGCGCTGGTACTTGCGCGGAATGCCGTTGGACGGCTCGAGCTGCATCGGGATCGGCGGCAGCGGCGGCAGGCCCATGTCCTTCTCCGCGGCCAGCTCGTCGGCGTCCTTCTCCTCCGACATACCGATCGGGCCGATCGTCTGGGCGTTGAGGAACTGGCGAACCACCGGCTCCTCAGAGCTCAGCAGCATCTCGCGGGGCCCGTACATCGCCAGGTGCTTGTGGTAGAGCAGGCCGATGTTGTCCGGCACCGTACGCGTCGAGTTGATGTCGTGGGTCACGATCAGGAAGGTCGCGTCGATCTGCGCGTTCAGGTCGATGAAGAGCTGGTTGATGAACGCCGTACGCACCGGGTCCAGACCGGAGTCGGGCTCGTCGATCAGCAGGATCTCGGGGTCGAGGACCAGCGCACGCGCCAGACCGGCACGCTTGCGCATACCACCGGAGATCTCGCCGGGAAGCTTGTTCTCCGCACCGATGAGACCGACCAGGTCCATCTTCTCCATGACGATGTTGCGGATCTCGGACTCGCTCTTCTTCGTGTGCTCACGAAGCGGGAACGCGACGTTGTCGAAGAGGTCCATGGAACCGAACATGGCGCCGTCCTGGAACAGCACGCCGAACAGCTTGCGAACCTCGTAGAGGTCCCGCTCCGAGCAGCTGGCGATGTCGACACCCTCGATGACCACAGAGCCCTGGTCGGGCTTGATCAGACCGATCAGGGTCTTCAGGAGCACCGACTTGCCCGTACCGGACGGACCCAGCATCACGCTGATCTCGCCCGCGGGCAGGGTCAACGAGACATCTTTCCAGATGAGCTGCTTACCAAAGCTCTTGGTCAGCCCTTCGATCTTTACGTCTACACCCATCCGGGCCGGCTCCCTTCCTGTTCGCGTGGGGGTCTCCCTCAAGCCCCCACGCCCGACTAACGGCGGAGTGTGACGGGGGTTACGCACTTCCTGCGACACGCGTCACACTTTTGTAAACCATAGTGGCCTGCGAACGATGACGGTGATCACCACCCGAGACGAACTCCCCCAGCCAACACGTCGACGGTCGGATTGCGACCTTTCACGCCCGGTGTGTGTTCAAGATAACGAAACAAACCGCGGGAGGCTACTCAGGAGTAGCAACCCGCGGTTTGAACGATCGCAGCGCTGCGCTGCAATCTGACCGATCTGTTGCGGAACTGTTTCCGCGATGTAGAAAGCCCGGGTCCGGCGGAATCCGCCGAACCCGGGCTCAAGGGCCGAAGCCCTCAGATCACTTGACGGTGACCGTGGCGCCGGCGGCCTCGAGGGCCTCCTTCGCCTTGTCAGCGGTCTCCTTGTTGGCGGCCTCGAGGACAGCCTTGGGGGCACCCTCGACGAGCTCCTTGGCCTCCTTCAGACCGAGGGAGGTCAGAGCGCGCACCTCCTTGATGACGTTGATCTTCTTGTCACCAGCGGCCTCGAGGATGACGTCGAACTCGTCCTTGGCCTCCTCAGCGGCGGCGGCCGGGGCGCCCGGGGCGCCGGCAGCGGCAACGGCGACCGGAGCGGCAGCGGTGACACCGAAGGTGTCCTCGAAGGCCTTGACGAACTCGGAGAGCTCGATGAGGGTGAGCTCCTTGAAAGCGTCGAGCAGCTCGTCGGTGGAGAGCTTCGCCATGATGGCATTTCCTTTCGTGGTGGCCCTGTGCGTTTTTCTGTGAGTACGCAGCGGGGCCGGGTTACAGGTGGTGGTTAGTTACGACCGGGGCCATCAGGCCTCGGCCGGAGCCTCCTCGGCGGCAGCCGGCTCAGCGGCACCACCTGCGAGGATCGAGGGGTCCTCCGCGGCCTTGGCCTCGAGAGCGGCAGCGAGCTGCGCGGTCTTCGAGGGCAGAGCGTTGAAGGCGTACAGAGCCTGCGACAGCGACGCGGTGAACGCGCCCGCAAGCTTGGCGAGCAGGACCTCGCGCGACTCGAGGTCGGCAAGCTTGCCAACCTCAGCAGCGTCGATGGCCTTGCCGTCGAGGTACCCGCCCTTGATGACAAGGTTGGGGTTGGCCTTGGCAAAGTCACGCAGACCCTTGGCCGCCTCGACGACGTCACCCTTGATGAAGGCGATCGCGGTCGGGCCGGTCAGCAGGTCATCGAAGCCTTCGATGCCGCTCTGAGAGGCAGCGATCTTGGCCAGCGTGTTCTTGACCACGGCGTAGTTTGCGTGCTCACCGAGCGAGCGACGAAGAGTCTTCAGCTCGCCCACGGTGAGACCGCGGTACTCGGTCAGCACGGCACCGGTCGAGGCGCTGAACTCGTCAGCGATCTCGGCAACGGCAGCCTGCTTGTCAGCCCGCGCCATGGGTCTCCTTCTTCCGGGAATCGATTCCGTCGGTGAGGGCCCTGCATGACAAACGCCCCGAGCGCAGGCTCAGGGCGTGACGTACGTTCTCGTCTTGCTCTTCACCTACGCTGGCCGTCCGCATCCTGCGGAACCTTCGATCGAGTGCATGCGCACCTGACAACCGGCGGTCTCTGGTTTCAGACAACAATTATGCGTACGCCGCGGGGTGCCGCCAAATCGGCGCTGCCCAGTACGTTTGCGGCATGGAGAGCCACACCTTCGGAAGGATCGGTCGCTCGGCGTCGGTCATCGGTCTCGGCACCTGGCAGCTCGGCGCCGACTGGGGCGAGGTCAGCGAGTCGGATGCGCTGGCGGTGCTCGACGCCGCGGTGGGTGACGGGGTGACCTTCCTCGACACCGCCGACGTCTACGGGGACGGCCGGAGCGAGCAGGTGATCGGGCGGTTCCTGCGGTCGCACGACGGGATCTTCGTGGCCACGAAGATGGGGCGTCGGGTGGACCAGGTGCCCGCCAACTACACGCTCACCGCCTTCCGCGAGTGGCTGGACCGCTCGCGCACCAACCTCGGGGTCGACACGATCGACCTGGTGCAGCTGCACTGCCCGCCGACGGAGACGATCGAGTCCTCGGCCACCTATGACGCGCTGGACACCCTGGTCTCGGAAGGGGTGATCGCTGCGTACGGCGTCAGCGTGGAGACCTGCGACCAGGCGCTGGCCGCGATCGCGAGGCCCCACGTGGCCTCCGTCCAGATCATCCTGAACGCGTTCCGGCTCAAGCCGCTGGACCGCGTGCTCCCGGCGGCCGCGGAGGCGGGTGTCGGGATCATCGCGCGGGTGCCGCTGGCCTCCGGGCTGCTGTCCGGTCGCTACTCGGAGTCGACGACGTTCGCCGCCGACGACCACCGCACCTACAACCGCCACGGCGAGGCCTTCGACGTCGGCGAGACCTTCTCCGGTGTCGACTACGCCACCGGCGTCAAGGCCGCCCAGGAGTTCGCCGCCCTGGTCACCTCGCACGGCCCCGAGGGCGCGACGCCCGCGCAGGTCGCCCTCGCCTGGGTCGCCCAGCAGCCCGGCGTCACCACCGTCATCCCCGGCGCCCGCAAAACGTCCCAGGCCCACGCCAACTCCGCCGCCGGCTCGCTGCCTGCGCTCTCCGACGAGCTGCTCTCCGGCGTACGCCAGATCTACGACACCCACTTCCGCGAGGCCATCCACTCCCGCTGGTGACCTCCCCCGCCGAGGCGTCACTCGCGTCGGCCGAGGCGTCACGCGCGTGGGCCGAGTGAGCACCGCGCTGCCGTCTCGGCCGACCTGAGTGACGCTTCGACCGACGGGGGTGACGTCTCGCTCGGCGTACAAATAGTGAGCCTTGGTAACGAATCGGGCAGAGTAAAGGGGTGACGACCCAGACGACGACGGAGTTCCGGTTCCGAGACATCGCACTGGTGGCGTACGCGCCATCGATCGTCAGCTCCATGGGACATGGTGCGGTGATGCCGGTGCTGGCGCTGCGGGCCTCCGACCTGGGGGCGGACGCGTCGACGGCCGCGTTCGTGGTCGCGCTGCTCGGGATCGGGTCGCTGGCCACCTCGTTGCCCGCCGGGTCGCTGGTGGCGCGGATCGGCGAGCGGCGGACGCTGATGGGCGCCGGTGCCCTCGACGCGGTCGCGATGACCGTGGCGTTCCTCAGCAGCTCGGTCGCCGTGCTCGCCATCGCCGTGTTCGTGAGCGGGATGAGCTGGACGGCGTTCCTGATCGCGCGGCAGGGCTTCCTCATCGACGCCACCCCGCTCTCCCACCGGGCGCGGGCGATGTCGCTGCTGGGCGGGTCGTTCCGGCTCGGGGTCTTCGTCGGACCGCTGCTCGGCGCCGGGCTCATCCACGCCTTCGGGCTCCCCGTGGTCTTCCTGTTCGCGGCCGCGATGTCGCTGTGCTCGGCGGTGATCGGTGGCTGGATGCCCGAGCTCGGTCGAACCCGCTCGCGCGAGCAGGGGCATCTGAGCGTACGCAGCGTGCTGTGGACCCACCGCCGGACCTTCGCCACGCTCGGGGTGGCGGTGGTGATCATCGGGATCTCGCGGTCCGTACGCACCGGCCTGCTCCCGCTCTGGGCCGACCACATCCACCTCGAGGCCTCGGTGGTCTCGCTGCTCTTCGCCGGGGCGGCCCTGGTCGACATCGCCCTCACCCTCCCCGGCGGGTGGCTGCTCGACCACCGCGGGCGTCAGGTCGTGGCGATCCCGGTGGTGCTCGCGGTCGGCCTCGGCTGCCTGCTGCTCCCCCTCACCCACGACGCACTCAGCCTGGGCGCGGTCATGGCGCTGATCGCCGTCGGCAACGGCCTCGGCTCGGGGATCGTGATGACGCTCGGCGCCGATGCCGCACCGGCCGACGGACGCGCCCAGTTCCTCGGCGGCTGGCGGCTGTGCGGCGACCTCGGCGGCACCGGTGGGCCGCTCCTGGTCTCCGGGCTGGCCGCGGTCTTCTCGATCGCCGCCGCTCCGGTCGCGCTCGGGCTGTTCTCGCTCGCCGGGGCGGTCTGGGTCGGCTACTGGACCGGTCATGCCGACCGCACCCGGTTAGGGACCCGGTTAGAGGCCCGGCCGGAGGCGCGGCTACGGGACGAGCGCGCGGGATAGTGCTTCGGCCAGGGCGGCCTCGTCACCGGTGACGGTCAGCTCGGCGGCCCGGGGCGACGTACGACCCCAGAGCAGCAGAGCCAGGTCACGAGCGGATCCGGTGACGGACACCTTCTGCACCGCGTTCGGCGCCCCGATCGCCCAGGTCTGGTCGATGTCGGTCGCGGTCAGCTCGATGCGGGTGACGACCTTTCGGGTGCGCTTCAGGGCGATCTGACGCGGGTACATCACGGTCAGCACCTCGTCGACCGTGTCCGCCCAGAGCTCCGGCGTCGCCTCGGGTGCGTCGAGCCCGAGCGCTGACCGGATGTCCCAGAGGTGGACCAGGGTCTCGTGCACCTGACGCCGGAACCAGAACGAGACCGGCCCACGGCCGTCCTCGGTCAGCCCGTTGAGGATCCGGCCGGTCGCCTCCGGCCCCAGCGCCGCGAGCGTCTCGCGCAGTTCGGCCGCCTGAGCTTCGTAGTGAGCCACCAGGTCCAACGGGACCGGCAGCGGCTCCTCGTCCTCGTCACGCGCCATCGCCGCCGCCCAGTGGTGCACCCCTGACAGGTGATCGGCCAGGTCGCCGACCGACCAGTCGCCGCAGGACGGAACCGGTACGTCCGGGTCGGCCTGCTTGAGCGCGGCGGCGAACTCGGCCTGCAGCTCAGCGAGAGTCACGAAGTAGTCATCAGGCGTAGGCACGACGCAGACCCTATCGACCGCGAGGGCCGCTCTCAGCCGCATCTCGCCATGACCGCAGTCAGCCGACCCTCCAGGCGCTCCAGGTCTGCGGGGTCGGTGATGAACGACGTCTTGCCGGGCGGCGGGAGGAAGCCGACGACGTCCATCACATCGAAGTACGGCTGTGGCGGTCGACCGGTCGTCATGGCGTACGCATCGGCGAACCGGTCCGCGACTTCGGTCCCGTGCATGATCGCGAGATTGGTCGCACAGTGGGCCACATCCAGCCACGCCGGCCCAATCGACGTCTCGACCCAGTCGACAACTCCGCTGACCTCGCCGCGATTCCACAACACGTTGCGCGGCTGGAAGTCACGGTGGATGAAGCAGGGATCGTACGCTGGTGGCTCGCCGCGCAGGAGTGCGAAGGCGTCCTCCCACAGAGCTGCGTCCGAAGCCCACACCGGGACGACGAACTTCGCCTCCCACGCCCACGACTCGTAGCTGCGTACGTCGATCGTCGGCTCGACCGCGTGAATGCTCGCGAGCAGCTCGGCGAGTCGCAGGAGCGAAGCGTCGTCTCTCCGCTGCGGCTCGATCGCCCCGGGAAGCAGCGTCATCAGATGCGCCGGGTGTCCGCACATCTCCCCTGTGGGGTCGAGCGCGAGCGACCGCGGCGCGTCCACCTCCGTGGTCGCGAGCATCCTCTGGATCTCGCTCTCGCGGGTGGTGAGCGGCTCACCGTGCGCACGCCACGGCTCGTAGGTCATCAGCCGGAGTACGACTGCCTCGCGCAGCCTTGGGCTGATCGCCAGCATGGTCGACGTCCAGCCACCGGAGAGGCGTCGCACCTCACCGACCTGTTCTCCCAACACTCCCTGGACCCATTCGAGCGCGGCAGAGCAGTCAACCCCGGGGTCGGTTCGCACATGGCAACCCTAGAAGTAGTCCGGGACGTTCCGGCCGGTTACTCGGCCGTAGATGGACCAAAGAGTCCCGGACTACTTCTGGCGGGCGCGGTGGGCGGCCGCTTTCACCCGGCTCTGGCAGCGGGTGGAGCAGAAGCGGCGGCCGGCGTTCTTGGAGGTGTCCACGAAGACGCGGTCGCACGGGTCGGCCTGGCAGACGCCGAGGCGGCCGGCCAGGTCGGAGCCGATCGCCAGGGCGAGGCCGGCGGCGATCCCCGCGCCCCAGCCGATGACGAGGCCGGGGTCACGGCCGTGGAAGTGCAACGCCCACCCTCCACCGCGGGCCCGGTCGAGCTGTGGGACCGAGCCCATCTCGCGCATGAGCGCGTTGACCGCGGTGGCGGCGGTGTCGAGGTCACCATCGGCCGCTGCCTCGAAAACGACGCGCAGAGACTCGGCGAGCGCGACCATCCCGTCGGCATCTGGTTCCTCGACCTTGGGTTGGTAGTCGGAACGGGCCAGCAGGTCGCTGACGACCTGCGCCCGCCGGCCGCCGGGAGGTGGCTGCACCGGACGGGTGCCGTCATGCCCCGGTGTCAGCGCGTTGACGAGCTTGCAGGCCTGCTCGGTCACCGTATGTACGTGACTGTCGAAATGTATTTGACCAGTCACGAACTCGGGTCCTACCGTCTCAGCCATGACCGTCATTCAACCATTGACCAGTCACCGGGGCGCACGGTGGCCGCGATCCCTCGTCGTGTTGGTCATCGCCCGGGCGGTGAACCGGCTCGGTTCCTTCGCCATGGCCTTCATGGCGGTCGCCCTGGTTGAGGTGCACGGGGCCTCCCTCGCCACGGCCGGTGCGGTCGTGACGGCCTTCGGTGTCGCCACCATCCCGTCGCGACTCCTCGGCGGCTGGATGGCCGACACGGTGGGCCGTCGGTCGACCATCGTCGCGGGACTCGTCGCCTGCGCGGTGGCCCAGCTGGTCATCGCCGCGTCTCCGGGGATCGCCGGCGCGCTGATCGGCGCGACGCTGCTCGGGCTGGCGTACGAGATCTACGAGCCCGCCTCCCAAGCGCTGATCGCGGAGTCGGTGGAGGTCGAGCGGCGGCCGCAGGCGTACGGACTCTATGGCGCTGCGATGGCGGTCGCCGGTGTGGCGGCAGGAGCTCTGGCCGCCCTCGTGGGCGGTATCGACCTGCGCCTGCTCTTCGTCGCCGACGCGCTCACCTGTCTGTGTGCCGCGGTTCTCGTCCTCGCACTCGTGCGTGACACCACGGCTCGAGGTGTGCGCCGGCAGCGGTCCGGGCCGAGTCCGTGGCGTGATCGCCGGCTCCTGACGATGCTCGCGCTCGGCACCGGGTTCGCCACCGCATGGATCCTGAGCACGATCGCTCTTCCCCTCACCGTCTCCGCCCGCGGGTATGACGCCGCGGCGACCGGCTGGCTGCTCGTGGTCGCCGCGCTGGTCACGATCGCCGGCCAGCGCCTGCTCCGTGGCGCCGCCGCCCGGCCCTTCACGCTCATCCGCGCGGGACTGGTCCTGATGGCCGTCGGCTTCGCCGTGATCGCGTACGCAGCACCGCTGCCGCTCCTCGCACTCGGCTCCGCGATCGTCGCCCTCGGTGAGGTGCTTCTCCTCGGCCCGCCGATCGCGCTCGTGGCCGGCCTGGCCGCCACCGACGCCTCGCGGGCGGGCTATCTGGCGGCGTACGGCACCTGTTGGGGGATCGCGCAGACGATCGGTCCGATGCTGACGACCAGCCTGATGTCGCACGCCGTACCGACGACCTGGCTGGCAGGAGCCGGCCTGTGCCTGGCCTTGGCCACGATCACACCTCTGGCGGCGGCGTACGCCGCTGAGACGAGGTAGTCCGGGGAGTTTCCGTCCGTTACCCGGTAGTAGACCGACGGGAACTCCCCGGACTATCCCAACGTCAGAGCACGCGCGACAAGAAGGCCTGGGTGCGCTCGTGCTGGGGGTTGCCGAGGACGTCGGCCGGCAAGCCCTCTTCGACGATCACGCCGCCGTCCATGAAGACGACCTTGTCGGCGACCTCGCGGGCGAAGCTCATCTCGTGGGTCACCACCATCATGGTCATGCCCTCGGCAGCCAGGTCCTTCATGACCGCCAGAACATCCCCGACGAGCTCGGGGTCCAGCGCGGAGGTCGGCTCGTCGAAGAGCATCATGTCGGGGTTCATCGACAGCGCCCGGGCGATGGCGACGCGCTGCTGCTGGCCGCCGGAGAGGTGAGCCGGGTAGGCGTCGGCCTTCTCCGAGAGCCCGACCTTCTCCAGGTTGGCCCGGGCGATCTCGGTGGCCTCGGCCCGGCCGCGCTTGAGGACCTTCTCCTGCGCCACGGTCAGGTTGCGCAGCACGGTCATGTGCGGGAACAGGTTGAACTGCTGGAAGACCATCCCGATCCGGGCGCGCAGCGCGTCGACGTCGGCATCCGGGTCGGTGATCTCGTCCCCATCCACCAGGATCGTGCCGCTCGTGGGCTCCTCGAGCAGGTTCACGCAGCGCAGCAGGGTCGACTTCCCCGAGCCGGAGGGCCCGATCACGCAGACCACCTCACCCCGGCCGATGTGGAAGTCGATGCCCTTGAGGACCTCGTTGTCGCCGAAGTACTTGTGCAGGTTCTGTACGTCGATCACGGCCGTGCCTCGGCCGGCGTCCGATGCGGTCTCGGTCTGGGTCATCAGCGGGCCTTCCCGGACTTGGCTTCCATGCGGCGTACGACGATCGAGAGCGGCACCGTGATCAGCAGGTAGCACAGCGCGATCGTGACCATCGGCGTCAGGTTGGCGTTGGCGTTCATGTTCTCGCGACCGAAGGCAGTCAGCTCGTACTCGTCCAGGGTGAGCCCCAGGATGTAGACCAGCGAGGAGTCCTTGGTGAGCAGGATCAGCTCGTTGGTCAGCGGCGGCAGGATGATGCGGAACGCCTGCGGGATCACGATGGTGACCATCGCGCGAGTGTGGGTCATACCCAGCGTGCGTGCCGCTTCGTACTGACCCTTCGGCACCGCCTGGATGCCTGCTCGGATCGTCTCGGCCATGTAGGCGCCGCCGACCAGACCGAGCGCCAGTGTGACGGTGGTGAGGTTGGACAGCTGGACCCCGAAGGCCAACGAGAGCCCGAGCCCGAGTACCAGGAAGACGACCAGCGCCGGCAGCCCGCGGAAGAGCTCGATGATGCCGGTCGAGATCCACCGGTACGGACCGACGCTCGAGAGCCGCATCAGCGCCAGCACCAGTCCGAGCGCCAGCCCGAAGGCGAACCCGCAGGCGGTGTAGATGATCGTGTTCTTGAGCGCGATCACGATGACATCGGGGAACAGCTGGGAGGCGATGTCGAGGTCGAGGAACGCCCGCCGGATCTCACCCCAGTCGGCGATCAGCGCGACGACGACGACCAGCAGCACCAGGATGGCGTACTGGACGTAGCGGGCGAGCGCCGCGCGCTTGCGCGGCGACATCCGCTTCTTGGGAACCACTGCCGCGCTGGTCACTGCGCGGCAGCCTCCCCGAACCACTTCTTGTAGACCTCGTCGTAGGCGGCCTTGTCGTTGATGCCCTTGTTGAGCACGTCGAGCAGCTTGTCGTTGCCGTTCTTCTTCACCGAGAAGCCGTACGCCTCACCAGTCTGAAACTCGCTGGTGATCTCCATGTCGGTGTTGTCCTTGACGAAGTCGTAGAGCAGACCGTTGTCGTTGACACCGGCGTCGGCCTTGCCGGACTTGACCGCCTGCATCATCAGCGCGGAGTCCTCGAGGGTGATGATCTTGGCGTCCTTCGGGGCGTTGTCCTTGACGTAGTCGGCGCCCGTGGTGGCCTCCTGGACGGCGATGGTCTTGCCACCGAGGTCCTCGAGGGCGGTGTAGCCCGCGCCCTTCTTGGTCATCAGGGCCTGGGTCGCCTCGAAGTAGGGCTCGGTGAAGTCCATGACCTTCTCGCGCTCCTCGTTGATCGTCATCGCGCCGGCGGCGACGTCACACTTGCCGGAGTTGAGGGCCTCACCGGAGACGATGGTCTCCCAGCCGATGTTGACGACCTCGGTCTCGAGCTTCTCGGCGTCGGCCGCGATCTTGAGCACGTCGATGTCGAAGCCGACGACCTCGCCGCCCTCGTTGAACTCGAACGGCTTGTAGGGAAGGTGCGTGCAGATGGTCAGGGTGTCGGCCTTGACCAGCTTCGCACCTGACGGGGAGGTGCCACCCTCGTCGCCGCCACCGCAGGCGGCGAGCGCCAGGCCGAGGACGGGAACGGTCAGGGCAGCAGCGAGCTTCCGCAGATTCATGCGGGGCACTCTACGTGTCTTTGGACACCGATGGCCCGCTACCCCTGGGGGTCGCGGGCCATCGTGATGAGATCGTGCATCAACCGAGAACGGCGGCCCAGAACTCACAGTGGCTCGCCGCGGCCGTGTCCACCGGGCGAACCCCAGCATCGCCAGGGGCCAGCTGGAGTACGTCGCCGGAGTCCCGGAAGGCCGGCCAACGAGGCGCTCCGGGTGCGACCGGGCGACCGTGATGGGCGAACGAGGTCCAGTAGCCGACCATCGTGTCGGACAGCTCCTGTTGTCCTTCGTCGAGCTCGCCGAGGAGCCCCGGGAACAGGAACGTCAGCTCGGTGGCGTGCTCGGCGCCCTCCTCGTAGCCGGGCATGTCGATCAGCGGCGGTGCGCCCCGGTCGGCGAACTGATAGGCGAAGACCGGCACCCCGGCGGCCTCGAGCTTCGCGAACGCCTCCTGATGAGCGCAGGTGGACAGTGCCCCGGCCGAGTCGGTACGGATCGCTGCCAGGGCGTGCCGCGGCTCGTCGTAGGCGCTCGCCGGGTAGAGCCCGAGGACGGCATCGGCGGCGGGGCCGTAGCTGCTGCGTACGATCTGCTCGTACTTCGCCTCCGTGATCGGCTGCGGGTACTCGAGCCCGACGTAGAGCCGCATCTCGTCCAGGGTCGAGCCGTGCATCACCGGCACCCGGTTGAACCGTCCGGAGTCGATGGCATCGGGATAGGTCCGTGGCAGCACCCGCGGGTCGCCGACGACTGGTCCGGCGTTGAGCCCGGCCGCAGCGAAGGCCTCGATCAGCTCCTTGACGGGGGTGGCCCGCAGGCAGGCAGCCCCATCAGCCGCCTCGCCGCAGCCCACCGCGGCGGCGAGCCGCCGGCCCTCGGCCTCGGAGCCCGCGTCGCTGCGGGCGCCGGCCGCACAGCTCCCGCTCTGCGGGATCGCCTTGTGGAACAGTCCGGCGGCGGCCGGCGAGGCGATCTGGGCGCAGGTGTCGATCGACCCGGCCGACTCACCGAAGATCGTCACATTGCCCCGGTTGCCACCGAAGGCAGCGATGTTGCGATGCACCCAGCGCAGCGCAGCCTGCTGGTCGAGCAAGCCGAAGTTGCCGGACTCGTACGCCCCGTCCAGCTCGGGATGCGCCAGCCAGCCGATCGCGCCGAGGCGGTAGTTGACCGTCACGACCACCACATCACCCTCGACGGCGAGCTTGCTCGCGTCATAGCCCGAGCTGGAGCCGGTGGTGTTCCCGCCGCCGTGGAACCACACCATCACCGGCAGCTTCCGCTTCGCCGGCCGATTCGGGGCGAACACGTTGAGGAACAGACAGTCCTCGTCGTAGGTCGTCGCACCTCCGTACGCCGGAGCCAGCTGCGCGCACTGGCTGCCCGGTTCGGTGGCATCCCGCACACCCGTCCACGAATCGGCCGGCGAAGGGGCGCGCCAGCGGAGCCGGCCGACCGGCGGGGCGGCGTACGGGATCCCCTGGAAGGTTCGGAAGCCGTCGTGGGCAACGCCCCGGACCACTCCCTTGTCGGTCCGGACCACCGGTTCGGGCGGGTCGGCCGCGGCGGCGGTGACGCCCGCCGTCGCGACCAGGGCTACGGCGAGGACCGGGACGAGAGCACGAAGTCTGAGCACCGATGTTCCTTTCGTCGACCGTCCGAACCTAGGGCCCCGGTGCGGTCCACCGGCAGTGACGGAAGGACCGAAACAAGCCGTACGCAGCGCCCAAATGCGACGAGCGCCGCTGCCCGAAACCGGGCAGCGGCGCTCGTGTGGTCGGTCGAGGCTCAGGCCTCGTCCTCACCCGCGACGTTCTTGATGCGGTTGGGGTCGACCTGGACACCGGGGCCCATGGTGGTCGAGAGGGTGACCTTCTTCAGGTAGCGGCCCTTGGAGGAGGACGGCTTCAGACGAAGCACCTCCTCGAGAGCAGCGGCGTAGTTCTCAGCGAGCTGGGCCTCGGAGAAGGAGGCCTTGCCGATGATGAAGTGAAGGTTGGCGTGACGGTCGACCCGGAAGTCGATCTTGCCGCCCTTGATGTCGGTCACGGCCTTGGCCGGGTCCGGGGTGACGGTGCCGGTCTTCGGGTTCGGCATGAGGCCACGGGGGCCGAGCACGCGGCCGAGGCGGCCGACCTTGCCCATCATGTCGGGGGTCGCGACGACGGCGTCGAAGTCGAGCCAGCCACCGGAGACCTTCTCGATGAGGTCGTCGCCACCGACGACGTCCGCGCCGGCCTCGCGAGCGGCCTCGGCCTTGTCCGGAGCAGCGGCGAAGACGATGACGCGCATCGTCTTACCGGTGCCGTGGGGCAGGCTGACGGTGCCGCGCACCATCTGGTCGGCCTTGCGGGGGTCGACACCGAGACGCATGACGACGTCAACGGTCTCGTCGAACTTCTTCTTGCTGGAGGACTTGGCGATCTTGATCGCGGCCAGCGGGGCGTACAGCTCGTTCTTGTCGAACGTCTCCGACGCCGCGCGGTAGGTCTTGCTGCGCTGCATGGTGATTCCTTCGGTAGTTAAGAGGAGATGTGGTTAGCGAGCCAGCGCGGCTCTCCCACGGTCAGTCGGTGGTGACGCCCATGGAACGGGCGGTGCCCTCGACGATCTTCATCGCGGCGTCGATGTCCTCCGCGTTGAGGTCGGGCAGCTTGGTGGTCGCGATCTCGCGCACCTGGTCCTTGGTCAGCTTGCCGACCTTGTCCTTGTGCGGGACGGACGAGCCCTTCTTGAGACCGGCGGCCTTCTTGATCAGCTCAGCGGCCGGCGGGGTCTTGGTGATGAAGGTGAACGAGCGGTCCTCGTAGATGGTGATCTCGACGGGGACGACGTTGCCGCGCATGGACTCGGTCTGGGCGTTGTACGCCTTGCAGAACTCCATGATGTTGACGCCGTGCGGACCGAGCGCGGTACCGACCGGCGGGGCCGGGGTCGCGGAGCCGGCCTGCAGCTGCACCTTGACGAGCGCTGCGATCTTCTTCTTCGGAGGCATTCTTGAGATCTCTTCCTTCTCGTGGTCATGACGAAGCCGCTTGTACGTTGCGGCCTCTGCCACCTGCTGTGTTGCTCTCGCAACTGGTCAATTGTCCGTGATCCGTCCGGGTTCACGAAATCAGCGGAGGCGGCCCACTCAGTGGGACCCCCTGAGTGACGGCCACCACTCCCCTTGGCATACTCCCCCGGGGATTTACAAAGGGAGCTGAATTGTTCAACCGACGTCTGTCCATGTTCGCCGCGCTCGTGCCGCTCGCCGCGCTCTCGGCGGGCTGGACCGCCGCCGCCACCGGCACCGGGTTCGATCCGGTCGAACCCGTGACGCTGCCCGGCGGCGAGACCCTGGTGACGTCGGCGATCGACCAGCCCGCGAGCGTCACCAAGCCCGCGCCCGCGCAAGGCGCTCGCAAGGGCGCCCGAACCGGCACGATCGCCGTCGCGATGGCGCAGGGAAGCGACATCCCGATGCCGGCATTGGCCGCCTACCAGCGTGCCGCCGCCGTCGTCACCACCGCCGACCGGGCCTGTGCCCTCGACTGGACGCTGCTCGCCGCCGTCGGGATGGTCGAGTCCGACCACGGGCGCCTGAAGAGCAGCCGTCTCGACGACTCGGGCAAGGCCTCTCCTGCCATCTACGGCCCGACGCTGACCACCGGCTCCGGCAGCCCCGCGCCCGACACCGACGCCGGCGCCGTCGACAAGCTCACCAGCGGCGACCGGGCCGTTGGCCCGATGCAGTTCATCCCCTCGACCTGGCCGTTGGTGGCCGTCGACGGAGACGGCGACGGCGTACGCGACCCGCAGGACATCGACGACGCCGCCCTCGCCGCCGCCGTCTACCTCTGCTCCGGTGACGAGGACGTCTCCACCGACGCGGGGAAGCGGGCCTCGCTCACCCGCTACAACCGCAGCGAGGCGTACGTCTCCACCGTTCTGAAGATCGCCAAGGGCTACTCCGACAGCCCCTACGGCGGCGACGACATCGAGCTCGCCGCCGCGCCCGCGCACGCCGAGCCGAAGCCTGGCCGGCCGGGGCAGAATGCGGCGAAGAAAGCCGACAAGAAGCCCGGGAAGAAGAAGCCTCCCGCCGTCACCCCGAAGCCGAGCTCGGGCGCCCGGCCCTCGAACGAGCCGAGCCCGACCCCCTCGACGGCCCCGAGCCCCAGCCCCACCCCGACCGACGACGGCAGCTGGGCCTCGATCTCCGAGCGCCGCGGCATCTGTGCCGCCGAGCTCTCCTCCCGCTTCCCCGACCTCGCCGACGGCTGGGACACCAACCGCGCCGTCGACTCCTGCAGCATCCGGCTGCTCGGCAAGACCGTCACCCAGGCCAACGCCGCCGTCCCGGGAGTCGTCACCGACATCTCCGGGTACGTGGAGTGGTTGATCAAGACGCTGCCCTGATCAGACCGTCGGTCGAGCGTCGGCCCCACCTGCAACGTCCCTGCATCTGCACGGTTGTCGCATCGTCTCCGCAGGTCGGGGCCGCAATTTCCACACACATGAACGGAAGTGGCCACCCCCGGCCGACGCAGGTCGGCCGGCGATCAGTCTCCCTTGCACACAGCCAACGCGTCCTCGGCCTTCGTCACCGCACCCTCGGCCTCGTCGAGCTTCTCCTCCGCAGCCGCCACAGCCTCTTCGGCCTTGGCCGCCTTGGCGGTGAGGTCGGCAGCCTTCGCGGTGGCCTCCGCAGACTTCGCCATGATGTCGGCGAACGCAGCAGCATCCTCAGCGCTGGTGCCCATACTCGCGGCGTCAGCCGCTTCGCCGACCTTGTCCGCTTCCGCTCCCGCCTTCTCCGCTGCGGCGGACGCCTTGGTGAGCGCTGCTTCCAGGGTCTTGACCTCGGCCTGCAGCGGCACGACTGCCGCCTCTGCGGTCTTGACCGCCGCCTCCTCCTCGAGGCATGAGGCTGCGCCCGGCTCTGATCCGGCACCGCACGCGGCAAGGAGGGGCATGATGACAGCGGCGAGCGACACCGCGATCCGAGTCCTGATAGGTACGTTCATCGTGGCTCTCCTTCAATCTGGCGACGGCATCGATCGGCGACAGTTCGCCGCCTGCGGGCCTCCCCGAGAAGTCGCCGCCCGGCAGCGCCCCAGGCCACGGGGATGCTAATCGGCATCCACCCGCGCCGCATTGGCAAAAATTGACGTTCCGCGCGGTCGACTCCTGCGCCATCCGACGGACATCAAATGCCGAATGCCCGGGCCACGGCCCGGGCATTCGTTCGTGTCTGAGCTCGCTCAGACCTTTTCGATCTGGTTGAACGAGAGCTCGACCGGGGTCTCGCGGCCGAAGATCTCGACGAGCGCCTTGACGCGCTGGGACTCGGCGTTGAGCTCGGTGATGGTCGCGTGGAGGGTGGCGAAGGGGCCGTCGACGACGGTGACCGAGTCGCCCTCGGCGAAGTCGACGACCTCGACGGGCTTCTTGGCGGTGCCGGTGGCACCGGAGGAGGCGGTCGCGGCCTCACCGGCGGCGGCAGCCTCGGCCTCGGCCTGGGCGACGACGGCGGGGGCGAGCATGTTCTCGACCTCGGTCATCGACAGCGGCACCGGCTGGTGGCTGTGGCCGACGAAGCCGGTGACCGACGGGGTGTGGCGTACGGCCGCCCAGGACTCGTCGGTGAGGTCCATCCGGACCAGCACGTAACCCGGGAGAACGGTGCGCTTGACCATCTTGCGCTGGCCGTTCTTGATCTCCGGGACCTCCTCGGTGGGGACCACGATCTCGTGGATGTAGTCCTCCATGTTGAGGGAGACGATGCGGTTCTCCAGGTTGGACTTCACCCGGTTCTCCATGCCGGAGTAGGTGTGAATCACGAACCAGTCGCCCGGCTTCGCCCACAGCTCGCGGCGGAACGCCTCGAGCGGGTCGTCGTCAGCGGCCTCGGGGGCCTCGCCCTCGACGATCTCGTCGAAGGAATCCTCGGCCTCGACAGCGTCAGCGGACTCGTCGGCCTCGTCGAACTCAGCCTCTGCAGGCACGTCGGAGGCGGCCTCGGCCGTCTCGAGGACCTCGGTCTCCTCGGTGTAGTCCTGCTCAGACACGTCCTGCTCCAAACCGTTGATTGTGTGTATCGGGTGTGTTCCGCGGGCCGGGGCCCACGCGATCACGCGTCGCGGCCGCCGAACACCCAGAACATCAACTTGCCGAACCCGAGGTCAAGGCCCGCGACGATCGCCATCATGACCAGGACGAAGACCAGAACCACGATGAAGTACGTCGTGAGCTGCTGCTGCGTCGGCCAGACGACCTTGCGGAGCTCGGCCACGACCTGGCGGTAGAACGTCGGGAGACTGGTGCGCTTCTCCGTCTTCTTGTCGTTCGGAGTCGGGACTGCCTTGCTGTCCGTCACGCCGCCACCTTCTCTCGAAAACGTTTCCATCGCTGGTCCGGCTTTGCAGGGCACGAGGGACTTGAACCCCCAACCTTCGGTTTTGGAGACCGATGCTCTGCCAGTTGAGCTAGTGCCCTACGGAGGCCTGCATCAGACGCGCGGTTGAGGGCGCGGCTAACCATGTGGGAAGACCACCAACGGTGAGTCTACGCACTCGGGTTAACGCGTTCCAAACTGGGCCCTCATGACCCATAGGATTGCGGGCATGACCTCAGATCCCCGTCCCCTCGCCGAGCTCTCGCGCGAGGAACTCGAAGCGTTCGCAACGGAGCAGCGCACGGCGTACGACAACTTGGTGGCCAAGGGCCTGAAGCTGGACCTGACCCGGGGGAAGCCCTCCGCGGACCAGCTCAACCTCTCCGACGGCCTGCTCCATCTCCCCAAGACGACGACCGCCCCGGACGGCACCGACACGCGCAACTACGGCGGCCTGGCGGGCGGCATCGAGATCCGCGAGATCTACGCCGAGCTCCTCGGCCTGGACACCGACCAGCTCATCGCCGGCGGCAACTCGAGCCTCACGATGATGCGCGACACGCTGATGTACCTGTGGCTTCACGGTGGCGTCGACAGCGAGCGGCCGTGGGGCCAGGAGGAGACGGTCAGGTTCGTCTGCCCTGTGCCGGGCTACGACCGCCACTTCACGCTCCTGGAGTGGTTCGGGATCGAGATGGTGACCGTGCCGATGCACGCCGACGGCCCCGACGCCGACGCCGTCGCCGCGCTGGTCAAGGACGACCCCACGATCAAGGGCATGTGGCTGGTCCCGACCTACGCCAACCCGACCGGCGACACCACCTCGCAGGAGATCGCCGAGCGGCTCACCTCGATGCCGACCGCGGCCCCCGACTTCAAGATCTTCTGGGACAACGCCTACGCGCTGCACCACCTGACCCCGGCCGAGACCAAGACCGCTGACGTCGTCTCGCTGGCCAACGCGGCCGGCAACCCCCACCGCCCGCTGGTCTTCGCCTCGACCTCCAAGGTCACCTACGCCGGCGCCGGCGTGGGCTTCTTCGGCGGCTCGAAGGAGAACGTCGCCTGGTGGCTCGACCACCTCAGCCACGGTGCGATCGGCCCCGACAAGGTCAACCACCTGCGGCACGCGGAGTTCTTCGGCTCCGCCGCCGGCGTACGCGAGCACATGGCCAAGCACCGCGACCTGCTCGCGCCGCGGTTCGCGGCCGTCGAGGATGCCCTCACCGACCAGCTCGGCGCGCTCGGCGTGGCGACCTGGACCAAGCCCGCCGGCGGCTACTTCGTCAGCCTCGACGTGCTCCCGGGCACCGCGACCCGGGTGATCGAGCTGGCCAAGGGTGCCGGCGTCGCGCTGACCCCGGCAGGATCGGCCTTCCCCGGGAAGCACGACCCGGAGGACACCAACATCCGGCTGGCGCCGTCCTTCCCGCCGTTGGAGCAGGTCAGCGGGGCCATGGAGGTCGTCACGGTGTGCGTGAAGCTGGCCGCTGCGGAGAAGCTGCTCGCGTGAGAGAGCGTCAGCGAACGAGCCATGAGGTCATCAGGCGACCGCGTCCGTATTCTGGCGCTTGCGCTACGGAGGTGGTCGCGTGAGTGAGGACCGACCCCGAGACCGGCGCAGCCTACGTACGCTGCCCAAGGCGCATCTGCACCTGCACTTCACCGGTGCGATGCGCCACGAGACCCTGCTCGAGCTGGCCACCCGCGACGGGATCCGGCTGCCCGACCAGCTCGTCTCGGAGTGGCCGCCGGCACTGAGCGCGGCCGACGAGAAGGGCTGGTTCAGGTTCCAGCGTCTCTATGACGTGGCGCGCTCGGTGCTGCGCACCGAGGCGGACATCCGGCGGCTGGTCATGGAGGTCGCCGAGGACGACGTACGCGACGGCGGCAGGTGGCTCGAGATCCAGGTCGACCCGTCGGGCTATGCGGCGAAGTTCGGCGGGATCACGGCCTTCACGGATCTGGTCCTCGACGCAGTCCGCGACGCGGAGCGGTCCACCGGGCTCGGGATTGCGGTGATCATCGCCTCCAACCGCACCCGGCACCCGATGGACGCGCGCACGCTGGCGCGTCTGGCCGCGCAGTACGTCGACCACGGCGTGGTCGGCTTCGGGCTCTCCAACGACGAACGGCGCGGGCGGACCGAGGAGTTCGACCACGCCTTCCAGATCGCCGAGAAGGCCGGTCTGCGGCTGATGCCGCACGGCGGTGAGCTGCGTGGGCCCGAGCACATCCGCACCGTGCTGCGGTCGCTGCACGCGACCCGGCTGGGTCATGGCGTACGCGCTGCCGAGGATCCGGCGCTGCTCGACGAGATCGTGCGCGCGGGCGTCGCGCTGGAGGTCTGCCCGACCTCCAACGTGTCGCTCGGCGTCTACTCCGACCTGACCTCGGTGCCGCTGCCGCAGCTGCTCGACGCGGGTGCGACGGTGGCGCTGGGGGCCGATGACCCGCTGCTGTTCGGGTCCCGGCTGGCGGCGCAGTACGCCACCATGCGGGCGGCTCACGAGCTCACCGACGCGACCCTCGCCGACCTGGCGCGGATGTCGATCACGGCGTCGACCGCGCCCGAGTCGACCAAGAAAGGTCTGCTCGCCGAGATCGACGACTGGATCAGCGCGCCCTCGCAACCCACGGATCCGGCAAGTTAAGACAGAATGTCGGCCATGACGAACCCGTCCGACGATCAGCCCGATCCCAACAAGCCGGCCGACGCCTCCACCCCGCCTCCGCCGACCCCGTCCGAGCCGACCCCCGACGAGCCGACCCAGGGCGACGAGACCCAGGTGGCGACTCCGCCTGGGTCGACGCCGCCTGCGCCGACCCAGCCGATGTACGGCCAGACCTACGGTGAGCAGCCGTCCAACCCCTACGGTGGCGCGACGTTCGACCAGAAGCCGCCGGCCCCGCCGACGGCCGGATACGGACAGACGCCTCCGCCGCCCGCCTACGGCGGTCAGCCGAACTACGGTGGTCAGCCGGGCTATGGTGCTCAGCCAGGCTACGGTCAGGCGCCCTACGGTGCTCCGGCTGCGTACGCCGGTCCGGTCGGCACCCCGGACTCGGGGGCGACCACGGCGATGGTCCTCGGCATCGTCGGGCTCGTGGGGTCATTCCTCTGTGGCCTCCCCATCGTCCTCTCGCCGTTCGCCCTGTTCATGGGCCTCTCGGCCAAGAAGCGGATCGACGCGTCGGCCGGCGCCCTGACCGGCCGCGGCAACGCGCAGGCGGGCTTCATCCTCGGCATCATCGGCACCATCCTGCTGGTGCTGAGCATCCTGGCCATCGTCGTCATCGTCATCATCGGCGTCAGCGGCGGGTTCGACGACCCGGGCTACGACAGCTACGAGACCTACGACAGCGAGTTCTGAGATGACGGACACGCCTCCGCCCGGCTATCAGCCCGCACCGGCGCCCTACGGTTTCCCGCAGCCCCCTCCGCATCCTGAGGCCAACTCGGCGATGGTCTTCGGGATCGTCGGGCTGTGCCTGTCGGTCATGTGCGGCGGGATCGGCGTCTTCGTCGCACCGTTCGGATGGGTCAAGGGCAAGCGGGTGATGGCCGAGATCGACGCCAACCCGGCTGCCTACAGCGGGCGCGGCAACGCTCAGGCCGGTTTCATCACCGGTCTCATCGGGACGATCTTCGGGGCGCTCTACATGCTCTTCTGGATCGCCTACATCATCTTCATCATCGTGATGATCGTCGTCGCCTCCAACGAGACCGACAGCACGACGTTCGACGGCATCAACGCGATGCTGAGCAGCCGAATCTGACGGATGGACTGCGGCTACTTCACCTCCGGCGCCTGCCGCTCCTGCCGCTGGCTGGAGATGGCGTACGCAGACCAACTCGCGCAGAAACAGCGGCGGGTCGCCGAGGCACTCGGTGACGTACGTTGGGAGGAACCGGTCTCCAGCCCGGAGGCCGGTTTCCGCAACAAGGCGAAGATGGTCGTCGCCGGCTCGGTGGAGGCGCCGACGCTGGGGATCCTGTCGCACGACGGTCTCGGGGTGGACCTGCTCGCGTGCGGGCTGCACACCCCGGGCCTGCAGGCCGCGCTGCCGGTCCTCTCCCGGTTCGTCACGACCGCGCGGCTGACTCCCTACTCCGTGCCGGAGCGGCGCGGCGAGCTCAAGCACGTGATCGTCACCGAGGCGCCCGGCGGGGAGCTGATGGTGCGCTGGGTGCTGCGGTCCACCGAGGCGCTGGCCCGGCTGCGCAAGCACCTTCCGGCGCTGCTGGACGACCTCCCGATCGGCGTCGCCTCGGTCAACATCCAGCCGGAGCACAAGGCCGTCATCGAGGGGCCTGAGGAGATCTTCCTGACCGCCCGCGAGGCGCTCACGATGGAGGTCAACGGGATCGGTCTGCGGCTGCGGCCCCACTCGTTCTTCCAGACCAACACCGAGGTCGCGGCCGCGCTCTACCGCCATGCCCGCGACCTGGTCTCCTCGGCAGCGCCGAAGTCGGTGTGGGACCTCTACTGCGGCGTCGGCGGATTCGGGCTGCACGTCGCCGCTCCGGGGCGGCAGGTGCTCGGTGTCGAGTCCAGCGAGCAGGCCGTCGAAGCGGCCGCCTCGACCGCCGCGGAGCTGGGACTGCCGGGCACCAGCTGGGTGGCCGGGGATGCGGCGGCGTACGCACTCTCGGCCGGCTCCGCGCCGGACCTGGTCATCGTCAACCCGCCGCGGCGCGGGATCGGCTCGTCGCTCGCCGCGTGGCTGGAGCAGTCGGGGGTCGAGCACGTCGTCTACTCCTCGTGCAACGTCGACACCCTGGCCCGCGACCTGCGCGACATGCCCTCGCTCCGCCCCGTCTCGGCACGGCTGCTCGACATGTTCCCCAACACCGACCACCACGAAGTGCTCATGCTCCTCGAACGAGCCTGATGCCGAGTCGGCTCGTTCTGACGAGCCGACTCGACGGGGAATCACGTCAGCTCGCGCCGACTCGGCGCGATCTGGCCAGGGTCAGCGCGCCGAGGACGAGGCCGGTGAGGCCGAGGACGATCGCCATGCCGCCGCCGACCACACCGTTGCCGGTGCCGGGTCCGCCGTCGGCCACGAGGAGGTTGACGACGCCGATGACCAGGGCGATCGTGCCGCAGCCGAGCGCCACGACGGCGCCGTTGCGGCCACGGTTGCCGACGCCGCGTACGGCACGGGCCAGCGCTGCCGCACCGGCGACCGCGCCGGCCAGGCCGACGAACGCGGCGAGCGTCGCCCACAGCCGGGCGGTGGTCAGTGTGTAGGCGCCGACGTCAGGGTCAGCGGCGCTGATGAGTACGTCGTTCAGGGACATGGAGGGCTCCTTCATCGAGTTCGATCGGATGACTCGATCGTCCCGTCGACGCACGCCGGAGTCGTCCTGCCTGCGTGGACTCTTCGGAGCCGTCGCTACTGCGTACGTGGTAGCCGGATCTCCTGCGTCAGAGGGACTCGCGGGTGGCGGGCGCGGGCATATCCTGCTCGCATGGCCAGGCAGCGGATCACGGTCGGAGACTGGGTCATCGCCGCGGGTGTGGCCGTGGCCCAGTTGGCGGCTGCGCTGAGCGGCGGTCAGCCCGACTCGGGCAACGAGCTTCTCGGCTACGCCGCCCTGGTCGCGAGCGGTCTGGTCCTGGTCTTACGGCGCCGAGCACCGGTCGCCGTGCTGGTCGCCAGCGGCGCGTGCGGGCTGGCCTTCCAGGCACTCGGGATCGACGTCGCGGTGATCGCGTTCCTGGTCGCGGTCTACGCAGCCGTGCGGGAGGGGCATCGGCTGGTCACGGTGCTCGCCGCGGTGGCGATGCAGAGCGGGCTGTTCCTGGTGGCGTACGCCTCCGTGGGTGACCTCGGCGCCGCCTCCGAGCAGGCGCGCGGAGCCCTGGAGATCGCCTGGCTGATCGCGGCAGGTGCCGCCGGCGAGGCGCTCCGGCAGGCCGAGCGGCGTGCCGACGAGGCCGAGCGCACCCGGGAGGCGGCGGCACAGCGCCGGGCCGACGACGAGCGCCTGCACATCGCCCGCGAGCTGCACGACTCCCTCACCCACCAGATCTCGGTAATCAAGGTCCAGTCCGAGGCAGCGGTCCACGTCGCGCAGCGGCGTGGCGAGGAGGTCCCCGAGTCGCTGCTGGCGATCCGAGAGGCCGGGCGCGAGGCGGCCCGCGAGCTGCGGGCCACGCTGACGGCGCTGCGCGACGACGATCCGAACCCGCCGCGGGGGCTCGAGGACGTACGCGACCTGGTCGGGTCCGCCGGGTCCACCGGACTGGATGTCACGCTGACCGTCGACGGGCAGCCCGGCGCGGTGCCGGTCGCGGTGGGCCGGACGGCCTACCGGATCGTCCAGGAGGCGCTGACCAACGTGACCCGCCACGCCGCGGCCACCACCGCGTCGGTCCACATCGACCACCGGCCTGACTCCCTCGGGATCCGGGTCGAGGACAACGGCACCGGCGCCCCGGCGACGACCGTGCCCGGCATCGGGCTGCTCGGGATGCGGGAGCGGGTCTCCGCCCTCGGAGGTCAGCTGCGGGCACAGCCCCGCGAGGAGGGCGGTTTCATGGTCGAGGCACGGCTGCCGGTGGAGCGTACGTCGTGATCCGGGTGCTCCTGGTCGACGACCAGCCGCTCATCCGGAGCGGGTTCCGGGCCTTTCTCAACATCGAGGACGACATCGAGGTGGTCGCCGAGGCGGCCGACGGCGTCGAGGCGGTGGCGCTCGCCCGGGAGCATCTGCCGGACGTGGCCCTGGTCGACATCCAGATGCCGGTGGCCGACGGTCTCGAGGCGACCCGGCGGATCGCCGCCGACCCCGCTCTGAGCGAGGTCCGCGTCGTGATCCTGACCAACTACGGGATGGACGAGTACGTCCTCGAGGCCCTGCGCGCCGGCGCCACCGGGTTCCTCGTCAAGGACATCCAGCCTGAGGACTTCGTGCACGCGGTCCGGGTCGCCGCACGCGGCGACGCCCTGCTGGCGCCGTCGGTCACCCGTGCGCTGATCGACCACTACGTCAGCCAGCCCTCCCCTGCCGACGCTCCCCTCGGGCTCGCCGAGCTCACCAACCGGGAGCGCGAGGCGGTAGCCCTGGTCGCCCGGGGCATGACCAACGACCAGGTCGCCGAGGCCATGGTGATCAGCGTGCTGACCGCCAAGACCCACATCAACCGGGCGATGACCAAGCTGCACGCGCGCGACCGCGCCCAGCTCGTGGTGTTCGCCTACGAGTCGGGGCTGGTCGCTCCTAGAGCTCCACGCCGAGCATGACGGGCTCGTTGACGAGCACGATCCCGTACGCCGCCTCGACCCCGTCACGTACCTCTCTCGCCAGGGCGAGCAGGTCCTCGGTCGTGCCCTGGCCGCGGTTGGTGAGGGCGAGGGTGTGCTTCGTGGAGAGCGACACCCTCGGGTTGCCGTGGCCCTTCTTGAAGCCGGCGTGGTCGATGAGCCAGGCGGCGGAGGTCTTCACCGTGCCGTCGGGCTGGGGGTACGCCGGAGCGCCCGCAGGCACATCCTCGGGGGCGACCACGGGGTTGGTGAAGAACGAGCCCGCCGACCAGGTGTCGTGGTCGGCCTCGTCGATGACCATGCCCTTGCTGCGACGCAGCGCCAGGACCGCCTCGCGGATCTGCTTGGACGGCACCCGGGTGCCCTGCTCGACGCCGAGGGCACCGGCGAGCTGGGCGTACGCGATCGGGGAGCCGGTCTCGCCGTCGGTGCCGAGCCGGAAGGTGACCTCGAGGACCACGTAGCGGCCGGGTCGCTCCTTGAACCGCGACCAGCGGTAACCGAACGCGCACTCCCCGGCCGTGAAGCTCCGCACCTCGCGGAGCTCGCGGTCGAACACCTTGACCGAGGTGATGGTCTGGGAGACGTCCTGGCCGTACGCCCCGACGTTCTGGATCGGGGTCGCGCCCACGCTGCCGGGGATGCCGGAGAGCGCCTCGACGCCGCTCCAGCCCTTGTCGACCGCGGTCGTCACGAAGTCGTCCCAGGTCTCGCCGGCAGCCACCGTGACGCGTACGCCGCCTTCGACCGGCTCCGCCGCGACGCCCGTGGTCGCCAGCTTGACGACGGTGCCCGGGAAGCCGGCATCGGCGACGACCAGGTTGCTGCCGCCGCCGAGGACGAGCACGTCCTTCCCGGCCGCGTCGGCCGCGGTCACGGCCTCGATGATCTCCGCCTCGGTGGTCGCGGTGACGAACTCCGCCGCCGGGCCGCCGAGATGGAAGGTGGTGTGCTTCGCGAGAAGTTCAGACACGTACGGAGACCTTCGGCATGCCGAGGACCTTCTGGTCGCCGGAGACGACGGTCAGGGCGATCGTCGCCAGCCCGTCCTCGACGGACTTCACGGTGCCGCTGACCGTGACCGAGGTGCCCTCGTCGTCATCGGGCACGACGACCGGGTTGGTGAACTTGGCGCCGAAGTCGACGACCTCGGCACCGTCGGTCCACTCCGAGACCGCCCGGGCGACCAGCGCCATGGTGAACATGCCGTGGGCGATCACGCCGGGGAGGCCGACGGCGGTGGCGATCCGGTCGGACCAGTGGATCGGGTTGAAGTCGCCGCTCGCACCGGCGTAGCGCACCAGCGACGCCCGGGTGACGGGGTAGGTCTTCGGGGCCAGCTCGGCGCCTGCTTCGAGTGCCATCACGCGACCTCCGCCGCTCGGTGGACCAGGGTGGCCGAGGTGGTGCACACGACCGCCCCGGATTCGTCGGTGATCTCCGAGACCGTGCCGATGATGTCGTTGCCGCCGATCTGCCGCAGCGAGGCGACGCTCAGGGTCGCGACCAGCACGTCCCCCGGCGCGATCGGCCGGACGTACGCGAACTTCTGCTCGCCGTGCACGATCCGCGACAGCTCGACCTGGACGTCGTCCAGGAAGGCGTTCATCGCGTCGAAGGCGAGCACGATCGGGAACGTCGCCGGAACCGGGTCCCCGCTCTCCCAGCTCGCACCGGTGGCGGCAGCGAACTCCCGCACCTTCTCATCGGTGACCCGATAGGGCCTGGTCGGAGGAAACGCGCGCCCTACGAGCGACCCATCAACTGCCATGCGGACAACTCTAGTGGCCCGCCGAGAAGTCGCCCGCGTCGGCCGAAGCGTCACGTAGGTCGGCCGAGTTGGCAGACCCGTGCCAACTCGACCGACCGGGGTGACGTCTCGGCCGACGGGGGTGACGTCTCGGCAAATGACGAACGCCCCGCCTCCCGGAACTCGGGGCGGGGCGTTCGGAGCGCCGATCAGTGTCGCGCTCTACCTAGAAGACAGGCTTCAGCGGGTCTCGCGGTGCGCGGTGTGCTTGCGGCAACGCGGGCAGTACTTGTTGAGCTCGATACGGTCGGGGTCGTTCCGACGGTTCTTCTTCGAGATGTAGTTCCGCTCCTTGCACTCGGTGCAAGCGAGGGTGATCTTCGGGCGAACGTCGCTGCTCTTGCTGGCCACAGGAGTTTCCTTACGGTGCTGAATCGAGGTGATGCGGTCTTTGGCGGTAGCGGGGGCGGGGATCGAACCCGCGACCTCACGATTATGAGTCGTGCGCTCTAACCGCCTGAGCTACCCCGCCTCAACAGGAATCAGGCCCGCAGTATTCCTACTGCGGGACCTCAACCCAAGAATCCTAATGGACCCAGAGCCCCTTTACGGAATCGAACCGTAGACCTTCTCCTTACCATGGAGACGCTCTGCCGACTGAGCTAAAGGGGCGTTGCGAAAGAGAACATTACGGTAGGGGCGGCGTGCTCAACAAATCGGCAGGGCCCTTCCCGCCGCCAACCGCATCATCGCAGGTCAGAGGGGCCCTCGGCGCCTCGATCGGGCTCCCAGACGCGCGCGAAACCCATCGCCTCCTCGAGCTCGTAGGACAGCTCGAGCAGCATTCGCTCGCGTCCCGGTGCCGCCCCGAACATCATCCCCTGGGGCAGCCCGGCGATGGTCTGTTGAATGGGCAGCGACACCGCCGGCCCACCGGTGACGTTCTGCCACGGCGTGAACGCGACCCAGTCCATCAGCCCCTTCATGACCAGCTCGTAGACCTGGCCCGGAGCCAGTCGCCCGATCTCCGGGGTCTCGTGCGCGACCGTCGGCGTCAGGACGACGTCGTACGCCGCATGGAACCCCTCCGCGATCGCCTGCGCCTTGCGCAGCCGGACGATGGCGGCCGGGACGTACTTGGCGTTCTTGAGCGTGTGCTGGGCGAGGCCGACCGTGAGGTTGTCGAGCCGGGTGCGGTCCCAGGTCTTGCCGCGGAGCGGGCCGGCGTTGACCAGTGCGACCGCCAAGGTCCCCCAGTAGAGGACGAAGTCGTCGGCGAAGGTCTCGGGCACCGGCGGAGGCACCGCCTCGACGGTGTGACCGAGCTCCTCCAGCACCGCCGCCGTCTTCAACGTCAGCTCGGCGACCTCGGGACTGGCGTCGCGCCCGAGCGCACCCGTGAAGATGGCGCAGCGCAGCCGTTTCGACCCGGGGCCGGTGACGTCCCCGATCGGCGGCAGCGAGGTGTGGTGCGCCTTCTCGGCCTCCCGGAAGAAGGCGGCGGTGTCGCGTACCGAGCGGGTCAGCACGCCGTCGGTGACGATCTTGAGCGGCAGCAGGCCGTAGAGCGGGTCCTGGGGCAGCCGGTCGCGGGTCGGCTTGAGCCCGACCAACCCGCACGCGGCCGCCGGTATCCGGATCGAGCCACCGCCGTCGTTGCCGTGGGCGATCGGTACGGCTCCGGCGGCCACCAGCGCACCCGAACCCGCCGAGGACGCCCCGGCCACCCGGCCGGTGTCCCACGGGTTGCGCACCGCGCCGAGCCGCGCATGCTCGGCCGTGCCCGAGAACCCGAACTCCGAGAGCTGAGTCTTCCCCAGCGACAGCAGCCCGAGCTTGAAGAGCAGCTTGGTCATCTCGCCGTTGCGTGAGGCCGGCGGCATGACGTACGAATCCGTGCCGTTCCTGGTGGGCACACCGGCGACGTCGGTGTTGTCCTTGATCAACGTCGGTACGCCGGCGAAGAAGCCGGCCCGGGGAGCACGCGCCTGGATCCGGGCCCGGTCGAAGGTGCGGTAGGCCATCGCTCCGAGCGCGGCGTCGACCGCCTCGATCCGGGCGATGGACGCCTCGACCGCCTCGAGAGTGCTGAAGTCGCCGCGCCGCAGAGCCTCGGCGACCCCGACCGCGTCGAGAGTGCCGAGGACGTCGTCGGAGAAGGCGTGCACTCGAGCCATGAAACCAACGTTAAGGCGTGAGCAAGGTCAGAGGAGGAAGTACGCCACCAGCGGAATCATGAGACAGGTCACCACTGCGGTGAGCCCCATCGCCAGTCCGGAGAAGGCGCCCTCCACCTGGCTCTCCTCCAGCATCCGGGCGGTGCCGATCCCGTGGGAGACCGCACCGACGGCGACGCCGCGTGCGCGCGGGTCGCGGATCCGAAGCAGGGTCAGCACCCGCGGTGCGACCATCGCGGCGACGATTCCGATCACGATGGCGAAGGCCGCCGACAGCTCCGGATAGCCGCCGAGGCGCTCCGTCAGCTCGATCGTCACCGGCGTCGTCACGGCCTTCGGAGCCATCGTCCGCTCCAGCACGTCGCCGCCACCGAGCCAGCGCACCAGCAGGATGCCGCTGACCATCGACACGACCGCGCCGGCGGTCAGCGCGACCAGGACGGGCACCACCATCCCCTTCAGCCGGGCGACCTGGTGGTAGAGCGGGATCGCCAGGGCGACCGTCGCCGGGCCGAGCAGAAAGCTGATCAGCGTGGTGGCGTCGGCGTAGTCGTCGTAGGTCGTGCCGCTGACCGTCAGCAGGGTGCCGACGATCACGATCGCCACCGCCACCGGCTGGGCCAGCGGCGACCGGGTCCGCGCCCGAAGCCACCGCCCGAACTCGTACGCCGCCACCGTCACGAACAGCCACAGGATGACGCTCAAACCGCCACCTCCGTAGCGCAAGCGCCACAGTACGGACGTGACGGTTTGAGGCTCATTGTCGCTCGCTGACGCTCGCTCACTCAATCTCCTCCCCCGGAGCACCTTCGGTGCCGGCCACCGACGGCACCCGGCGCAGGAACAGGGTGAGCACCCAGCCGACGACGGCCAGCCCGAGCAACCAGGAGCCGAGCAGCGCGACGACGATCGGCAGCGCCTCGTCGCGGATGACCGCGAGGTAGGCGATCACGCCGACTCCGGCCGGGATGAAGAAGAGCTGCAGGTGGGAGAGGAAGTAGTCGCCGACCTGGATGACCGGGTCGTCCTCACCGTCACGGCGCCGCAGGACGAGGACGACGAAGAGCAGCAGCATCCCGACGACGGGACCCGGCAGCGGGATCCCGGTCAGCTCGACGATCGCGGTTCCGGCCAGCTGGCACCCGAGCAGCCAGAGCAGGCCGACGATCACTGCGGGTCGGAGAGGGACTCGATCGCCATCGCGGCGCAGCCCACCAGGCCCGAGGAGTCGCCGTGGAGCTGGGCCATGAAGGTGAGCTCGCGGGTGGCGATGGGGTTGGAGCGGGCGTAGACACTCTCGCGCACCCCGGCGGTGTAGAGGTCGAAGGCGCCGGCCATGTCGCCGCCGATGACGACGACCTCCGGGTTGAGCAGGTTGACGGCCGTGGCCACGACCTCGCCGAGCTGTCGTCCGCCCTCGCGCAGCAGCCCGCGCGCGACGGCGTCACCGGCGAGCGCGGCGGCCACCAGGTCGCGTACGTGGCCTGCGGGGACCCCGGAGTCGGTCAGCCGCTGGGCGAGCGCCCAGCCGGACGCGACGGTCTCCAGGCAGCCGGTCGAGCCGCAGCGGCAGGGCCGGTCCCCGGCCGCGTCGATGCGGGTGTGGCCGATCTCGCCGGCCGCCCCGAGCGCGCCGGTGACGACCTTGCCGTCGACGATGATGCCCATGCCGAGACCGGTCGAGGCCTTGACGACCAAGGCGTTGCGTACGGGATGGTCGGAGTTGAAGAGCTCCGAGCGCGCCAGCGCGTGGGCGTCGTGGGCGAGGATCAGCGGCGCGTCGGTCAGCGCGGTGAAGTAGGGAGCCAGCTGGACGCCGTCCCAACCGCCCATCGCCGGGGTGTCGATGCTCATCCCGAGATCGGGGTTGACCACCCCGGGCAGGCTCATCCCTATCGCCAGCACCGGCAGGTCGATCGAGGTCACCATCTTGGTCATCCGCTCGACGACCTCGGGCATCAGCACCTCGGCGGAGATGCCGACCTCGTGGTCACGGGTGTCACCGGCCAGCTCGCGCCCGGCGAGGTCGAAGACCGCCGCCTGGCTACGGCTGCGGCCCACCGCCACGGCCAGCACGACCCCTGGGTCTGAGGATTCGTCACTCACGACTGCAGTCTAAGCACGGACCTAAGACCGCGAGCGGAGCCGGGCGTTGGGAAGCGGGGGTGCCGGGATCGGCCGCTGGTGGTTGCCCTCGACGACACCGAAACGGCCCTCGGTCAGGTCCTGGGAGTCCTCGACCAGCTCGCCGCCACCGCGGGTGATCTGGCCCTGCCACTCCTCGCGGTAGCCGACGACCTCCTCGTGGGTCCGCCCGACGAAGTTCCACCACATGATGATCGACTCGCCGAACGGCGTACCGCCGAGGAGGAGCAGCCGGGTCCACGCCTCACCGGCCTGCAGGATCAGCGTGGTGGCGCCCGGAGGGGCGTACGCGAGCGAGTCCTTCTCCACGTCGGCCGAAGCCGGGCCGGACGCGCCGAGGCCGGTCATCGACACCTCGCCGGTGTCCACGAGTACGCCGTGCTCGAACCGCTCGTCGACCGGGATCTCGAGCCGGGTGCCGGGCTCGAGCAGGATCTCGGCGCCGAGGATCTCGGAGTGGGTCCGCACCGGCGAGGTGACGCCGAGGAGCGACCCCATGAAGACCCGCACGGTCGCCCCGTCGCGCTCGATCGGCGTGGGCACGTGGTTCTGGAACGCCGGCTCGACGTCGCGGAACTCGTCCGGCAGCGCGACCCACAGCTGCGCCCCGTGCAGCACGGTGGTCTCGGGCGTGGAGTTCTCCGAGTGGGAGATCCCGCGCCCGGCGGTCATCAGGTTGACCTCGCCCGGGCGCACCATCGCGACCGTGCCGACCGAGTCGCGGTGCTCGATCTCCCCGGTGAACAGCCAGGAGACCGTCTCCAGCCCGGTGTGCGGGTGGGGCGGCACCTCCATCCCGCCGGAGACGACGACGTCGTCGGGACCGTAGTGGTCCAGGAAGCACCACGCGCCGATCAGCGAGCGCGAGCGGGCGGGCAGAGTGCGGCGTACGTTCATCGCTCGCGGACCACCCAGCGGGACGTCTCGCGGGGTGATGATCTGGATCTCGACGCCTTCGTCCCCGTTTCCACCGACGCACTCGACGGGGGTGGGGTGCGCGTCCAGGTTTGTCATGCCCCAACGCTACTCCGGCCGACGCGCCCCTGAACCAATACGCCGCCTCGCCATGCCGACGTCACATCGAGGTCGCCGAAGGGCTACCTCGATGCCACACGATGTGGCCGTGCTCATCGCTCAGCTCGCGAACTTCGTCGGCCCCACCTCCGGCGGCATGAAGACGGCTCTGGAGGCCCTCGCCCGTGGCTATCTCGAGGCGGGCCACGACCGGCTCCTGGTCGTCCCCGGCCCGTACGACTCGGTCACCTCGACCGACCTCGGCGAGGTGGTGCAGCTGAGAGCGCCACGCGTGGGCGGCGGCTACCGGCTGATCATCGAGCCGTGGCGGGTGACCGACGTGCTGACCCGTTTCAACCCGACGAGCCTCGAGGTCAGCGACAAGTTCACGATGCTGCCGGTCTCCCGCTGGGCCCGGCGCCAGGGCATCGGGACGGTGCTCTTCTCCCACGAGCGGCTCGACGAGTACATGCCCACCTACACCGGCATGGACACCACCTCGAAGGTCTCCACCGCGCTGCTCAACCGGATGCTGGTGCGCTCGTTCGACCAGGTGCTGGTGACCTCCGACTACGCCCGGCACGAGTTCGAGCCGCTGGCCGCGACCGTCGGCTGCCCGATCGCGCAGGTGCCGCTGGGCGTCGACCTCGACTTCTTCCACCCCTCGCTCGGGCACCGCGACGACACCCTGAGGCTCATCCACGTCGGCCGCCTCTCCCGGGAGAAGTCTCCCGACCTCGCCGTCGCCACCGCCGTCGAGCTGCATCGCCGCGGGTTCGACGTACGCATGGACGTCTACGGCGACGGGCCGCACCGTCCCGAGATCGAGGGCCTCGCCGCCGGGGCGCCGGTCGTCTTCCACGGGCACGTCTCCGACCGCCGGCGGATCGCCCGGGCGCTGGCCGAGGCCGACGTGGCCCTCTCCGTCTGCCCCCGCGAGACCTTCGGACTGGCCGTCCTGGAAGCCCTCGCCAGCGGTACGCCGGTGGTGACCGCCGACCGCGGCGGCGCCCGTGAGCTCATCGACCTCCGGTGCGGAGCCTGGGCGTCCGCCCATCCGGCAGCGCTGGCCGACGCGGTCATCGACGTCGCCGAGCGGCCGGTGGTGGCGACCCGGCGCGCGGCACGCGAGCGGGCCGAGCAGTTCCCCTGGTCGCGCACGATCGAGGACATGCTGGAACTTCACGAGAGCCTCGCGCAGGAGACCGCGCCGACCTATCTCCTCGCGCGCTCGCGGCAGCGGCAGGCGTCCCGTCGGGCTCGGCGCTACGCGTAGACCCTCGCCGAGCGAGGTCGCCAGAGTGCCGGGGGCGCGTTTTCTTTGTGGGGATAACGTTACTCAGCCGTGGTCGTTATCCGTCCGGGGCCGCTTCTTTGGCCACGTTCAGAACACGAAGACCTAGGTCTCGTCGCCATCCTGGTATTTCATGCCAATGACCATATGAGGGGCATATGAGCGAGTTGACCACCCAGGCTGCGGTGAAGCCGGTGACGCCGGAGCAGACCCACTTCGCCGACTCCTTCGGTCCGGTGTGTCGCGCGTACGGAGAAGATCCGCTGACCTCCTACGACTATCGAGACGTCACCTGTGGCGAGTGTCGGCATGCCGCGCCCTACATCAGCGCGCTGCCCGAGCACCTCAAGCCCAGGTCGACCAGGCGGCGCTCGTGGCCGCGGTCGATGCAGGACCGCTAGGACACCCGGATCTCGGTCCGCTCGTGCTGCACCGGCGTCCACCTGCCCGCCGACCGTGACCGGGCGAGCCCGACGATCCCGGTGACCAGCAGTGCGGCCGCGCTCACTGCGACCCACAGCGTGGGGGCCGAGGCGCCGAAGGCGACCACCGCGGCGACGTACGAGACGGTGGGGTTGGTGATCGTCATCGCCGCCATCGCCCAGGGCAGCGGGCCGGCGGCGAGGGCCGCCTGGGTGAGCACGATCCCGAGGCCACAGGTGCACAGCAGCCCGTAGAACGCCGGCAGCGTGAGCAGCCCGAGGAATCCGTCGGCGGCGGCCCGGTCGGCGGTGATCTTCAGCAGCACCGAGGTCGTCGCGAACGAGCAGCCGGCCGCGACCGCCGTGGTCGCCGCCGCGACCGGTGGCGGGAACCGGTGGGCCACCAGCAGGAGTACGCAGATCACGATCGCCACGCACCCGGCGAAGAGCGCGACGCGGCCGACGTCGGCATAGGTGCCGCCGCGATGGTCGTCGGTGACCAGCAGGATCACGCCGCCACAGATCGCGGCTCCGCTGACCCAGTCGGAGACCGTCGGCCAGTGGCGGGCCGCGATCGAGGCGAAGACGAGCGCGAAGAGCAGCTGTGTCGGCATCACCGACTGCACGACGGAGACCGACCCGAGGTGGAGCGCGACCGCCTGCACCCCGAAGCCGATCGCGTTGATCGCCGCGCCGGTGACCCACAGCGGGTTGCGCACCAGCGCCAGCATCAGCTGCTCGACGCCGGCCATCCCGCCGCTACGACCGGGCGCGAGGGCGCTGGCGCGCTGCTGGACGGCGGCGGAGAGCGAGAACAGGACGCATGCGCCGATGGCCAGGCTCACGGCCGCAGCATGATCCATGCTTCGACGCTAGACCTCGCGAGGAAAGCCCACCCGCCGCTCACGCGAGCATCGTGCGATCAGCGGATGAACCCTGAGGGTCAGCTCTTCACCTTCGCGCCCAAGATCTCGCCGTACTCGACCCCGAGGACCGAGGGGTCGCCGTCCTTCGGCACCAGCACCGCGACCGTGACCGCGGTCCGGATCGACAGGTTCTTGCCGGCCCGGCTGCGGAAGTCGTCATAGGGCGGGTTCCACTCCCACTCGGTGCCCTGGCCACCGACGATCGAGTTGGTCGTGAAGTCCAGCATCGCCAGCACGCCCTCGGACGTCTGAACCGCGCGGATGCTCGTCTCGTCGAAGGGCTCGGCGGTCGTCTTGACCATGTCGACGCCCATGTCCGAGGCGTACGCGGCGATCTCGTCGCCGGGTTCGGCGAGCTTCTTGAACCCGTCGAGCCCGTCGATCTTCTTCGGCTTCTCCAGGTAGGCGTCGATCTCGGCCGCGACCTCCTCGACCTGCTTCGTCGCCGCTGCCGGCACCGGGTCCGCGCCCTCCACCTCGGGCGGAACGGCCTTCTTCTTGACGCCGAGGCTGCTGCGTACCTTCCAGGGAGAGAGGGCGTCCTGCTGCTCATAGACGGCCAACCGGGTCAGCTTCGGCTTCTTCGCGCCCTTGACGCCGATCTCCACGACAGCCCACATCGGGTACTCGCTGAGCTGCACCGACCACACCCGCCCCGGCACCGCCGTCCACGTGGGCGGACGGTCCCTGACGTCGAAGCCCTCGTTCACCGCGGAGGTGAGCTGGTCCTTGGCCAGGACCGGGCCGCTGTCGGCCTCGGTCCATGCCTCGGCCTTCCACTTCCCGGGCTGGTTGGCCTTGATCGCCTTGTTGTTGCGCTTGTTCCAGTCCTTCATGAGCCCGGCTACGTCGTCCTTCCGCAGCGAGACCTTGCTGGGCTCGTCGAGCTCGACGGACGCGGGCATCGAGCACCCGGTGAGCGAGAACGCCACGACGCCGATCCCGGCCGCCGTGCCCAGGCGGCGGTAGAGCCCGCCGGCCGGCGGGCGCGGCATGGCCGGGCGAGTCGGCGCCGGCCCCGTCGGCCCCATCGGTCCCGCCGGTCCCGCCCGCCCCGTCAGGACCGGGCGGGCCGGCTGGGTCGGGTAGCTCGGCTGGGCGGGGTGGGGTGGCTGGGCGTACGAAGCCGGCGGGCGCGGCGGCTGCCACTGGTCCTGGCGTTCACGTCTCCTGGTCAGCAGCACGACCGCGCCGACCAGCAGCAGGGCACCGAGGCCCGCGACGCCCAGCGCGACCAGGAAGATCCCATCGAGCCGATAGCCGAAGGCGAGCTTGATCGGCGCACCGTCCCGGCTCGCGGCCAAGAACGAGACCGGCTCCCCGGTGAGCGTCACATTGAGCTCCTGGGTCCCCGAGCCCGAGACCGACTCGTCCCACCACGGCGCTCCGGAGGCATCCGGCACGCTCTCCCCCGAGCCGGCGGCACCGCTGACCCTGGTCAGCGGGGTCTTGGCGATCTCGACGGCCTTGGTGCCCTTGACGACGTCGAGCACGTCGACCGGGTTGCCGACACCGACGTACGCCTCCCCCATCGCCTCCACGCGAACCGTGACCGGAAGCCGGTCGAAGGCGAACGCCTCCGGCGTGGAGTACGCCGCGCCCTGAGCGATCGGGGTCTCCTTGCCCATCAGGACGTCATCGGGCCCAGCGGCGATGGCCAGACCCGCCCCGACGAGAAGGAGTGGAGCGCCGAGCAGTCCAAGGAGCATCGACAGGACGACCCTGCCGCCCTTCCTCGGCCGACCGGGATCAGCCATCACAGGTGCGTACGTTGCCGAGCTCATCGAGGCCTTCTAGGTGGGGGTCCCGAGAAAGTGGACGCGGCAATCTAGCGCGCTCGACGAATTCCAGGAACCCATTAACCCGACCGGGCATGGTATTACCCGGCGGTATGGAACGTTTACGTCCACTTGGTAATTACGAAGCCGTGTCGAACGGAACATCGCACGGTGAGCATCCCTAGCGTCATGAACCGCACGCGGACGTATCGAAGCGAGTGTTATCAGCTCGGCGGCCGCGCTGCGATCGATTCGAATTGACGATGAAAGGTATGAAATGAGCAAGAAGACAGGGCTGTTCCGCCGCGCCGCGGCCGTCGCCGCCTTCTCGGGTGTCGCCTTCGCACTGACCACCGGCACGGCCGTCGCCGCTCCGGCGCCGACCACCGCCAGCGTCTCCTCCTCCGACCTCTCGCCCTCCTCGCAGAAGGCGTGGGAGGACTTCATCCTCGGTGGCTCCTACGTCGCCGGCGGTGCTTCCCAGATGGTCAGCGGCGCCTGGGTCGGCGCCCCGGGCCTGATCCTCGCCGGCGCCACCGGCTCCCCGATCACCCCGGAGCAGCTCGCTGCCTGGGAGAACTGGGACGAGGGCGGCCACAAGATCGGTGAGGGTGCCGCCATGATGGTCGCCGGCGCCTACGTCGGTGCCCCCGGCATCATCCTCGACCAGATCGCGGGCGGGGCGACCCCGAGCGACCTGTCGCCGAGCGAGCTCGAGCAGGTCACGTTCCTCATCCCGCAGGACAGCCCGGCGCTCGACGGTGTTCCCACCGAGCAGATCCCGAACCCGATGGCTCCCCTCGGATCCTTCTGAGCGGCGACATGACAGCTGCTGACCGGTCGTAGCTCCCACCACGATCCGATCGGCGCCGTCCCCAGATGGCCTAGGCGTGCACTCGTGCATGGCCGGGCCATCTGCGCATTTACGCGCGATCAGACAACGGCGTTGCAGTTTGCTGCAAATTACGTCATTACATTTCATTCGGCACTTAGTTGACACGAAAACCGCCGTGTCGCTTGCACTGATGACCCCCGATGCTTCTAGCATCTTTTCCCGGATGCGAACGTATCGATGCGTCTGTTATCGGTCCGGGGGTCGCGTCCGTGCGTGATGTTTCAATTCGAATTGATCGATGAAAGGTACGAAATGAACATGAAGACAGGGCTGCTCCGCCGCGTCGCGGCCGTCGCCGCCTTCTCGGGTGTCGCAGTCGCACTGACCACGGGTACCGCCTCCGCAGCCGACGGCACCCACCACAACCGCACCGAGGCCGAGTGCATCAAGGAGAACTCCGCCGGTGCCTCCGACCTCTCGCCCTCGAGCCAGAAGGCCTGGGCCGGCTTCATCTGTGGCGCCGGTCAGGCGACCGGCGGCGCGGCCCGCATGGTCTCCGGCGCCTGGGTCGGCGCTCCGGGCCTCATCCTGATGGGTGCCACCGGCGGCGAGCTGAGCCCGGCGCAGAAGAAGGCCTGGGTGAACTGGGACGGTGGCTCGCACCAGGTCGGCAACGGTGCCGCCATGGTCGTCTCCGGCGCCTACGTCGGTGCGCCCGGCATCGTGATGGACAAGATCATGGGCGGCGCGCTGCCGTCCGAGCTGTCCGACAGCGAGATGGAGCAGGTCTCGTTCCTGCTCCCGATGGACAACCCGGCTCTCGACGGCCTCCCCGTCGACCAGGTCCCGAACCCGCTGGGTCCGCTCGGCACCTTCTGAGAAACATGACCATGGCCGGGTGATCACCCCCTACCGACTGCTCGGCTACGTCACACAGGTGGCCCTGGGCGTGCACACGTGCACAGCCGGGGCCACCTGCACGTTTTCCGTCGTGTTCAGGCACGTTCAGTCGTACGCCAGTGGCTCCTCGATCACGTCCATCACCGCTCTGGCGATCCAGTAGTGCCGGCCGCCGCGGCCCGACCGGCCGGCGGCCTCGATCCACCCGCGCCGCTCGGCGTCCTGGATCAGGTTGCGGGAGCCCTGATTGGTCAAGCCGGTCGCGTCCTGGACGCGCTTGACGGTCAGGTAGGGGTTGGCGAACAGCAGCGTGACCAGCCCGGACAGGTTGGCGCGTGAGGTGGCGGCCTCGTCGAGATAGCCCTCCCGGAGCGCGACCAGGCGCTCGGACCTGGTCGTGGCGTCCTCGGCCGAACGTCGCACCGCGGTGAGGAAGAACTGCAGCCACTCCTGCATCTCGCCACGTTCCCGGACGCTCTGCAGCCGCTGGTAGTAGGTCTGGCGGTGAGCCTCGATGTAGCCCGAGAGGTAGAGCAGCGGCGTGGTCATCCGCCCCTCCTCCATCAGCATCAGGTTGATCAGCAGCCGCCCGATGCGCCCGTTGCCGTCCAGGAACGGGTGGATCGTCTCGAACTGATAGTGCATCAGAGCGCACCGCACCAGCGTCGGGCTGAGGTCGGGGACGTTGACGTACGCCTCCCAGTCGGCGATCAGCTCGGGCAGGTCGGGCGGGAGGGGTGGGACGTACGCGGCGGTGGTGGGGTTGTCGGTCGGTGAGCCGACCCAGACCGGGCTCCGCCGGAACTCGCCGGGGTGGCGCTCGTGACCCCGCACGCCGGTGAGCAGGGTCTTGTGGAGCTCGAGGACGAGCCGCTGGCTGAGCGGCCAGCTCCTGATGAGCTCGAAGCCCTGGCGGGTCGCGGCGAGGTAGGCCTTGACCTCGGCGACGTCCTCGCTCCTGGTCGCCTGACCGCTGACCTCGTCCTGGAGGACCTCCTCGAGGGAGGTCTGGGTGCCCTCGATCCGGGAGGAGGCGACCGCCTCCTGGGTCAGGTAGGGCCCGATCAGCAGCTCGGGATCCTGGATCAGCGCGCTCACTCCCTGGAGGCGCCCCAGCGCGGCGTCGGCATCCGAGAGCGCCTTCACGGTGAGCGGCTGTAACGGCAGGTCACGCGGGATGTGGGCGGGCTTGTAGTACCAGTAGGCCCACTTGTTCCCCGGCTCGCGGGTCGCCCGGCCGAACTGCGGAGCGTCGTACCTCTCCGGATCCATGACCGGTCAACTTACCATTCCGAGGTCGCTTGAGTTGGAAGTTGACGGGAACTTCCAAGCGGCTCTTGGAAGCTGCCCGCCAACATCCAACCGTCCCCTACGATCCACGCGTGACAACGCGTCCTCGACGGGCACCGGCGATCCTGATCGCCTCGCTCGTCCTCCTGCTGGCGGTCGGATTCGTGCTCGCCACGCAGGTCTCCGGCTTCCTCGGGATCAGCGCCGAGCCGGTCGCGGCAGCGCCCGAGACGGCGAGCGTCGCGGCGGCACGGACGGCGACCGCACCCACCGTCGGCCGAGTGCGGCTGGCCGAGGACGAGGCGAGCCCCCGGGTCCGACTCGCGGCCGCGGCGTTCCAGAAGGCGGTCGACGACTCCGGAGCCCGAGCCGGCGGCACGCTGACCGTGACGACCGGGACCGGCCTCGGCAAAGGCGCCGGGGCCGAGGCGTATCGGGCGACGAGCGACGGCACCGACATCCACCTGGAGGCCGCCGACGCGGCAGGGGCCGCGGCCGGGCTCTACCAGCTGGCTGACCGCGTGCGCACGGCCCGTCCGCTCCTCACACCCAACGAGGACGGCGAGGTGCAGCAGCCGGACCTCCCGCTGCGTCTCGTCGACAAGGGCGCGGCCGGCGTTCCCGGGACGGCCGCCGACTGGCGTACGGGCGAGGAGTACTCGCACAACAGCGGCCAGTTCGCCGACGCGATCCTCTCGGAAGCGCCGTTCGTCGACACCGAGGCGCTCGCCGAGGACGCCGAGGAGTTCCGGACGTACGTCGATCATCAGCTCGCCCGGGGCTACAACGGCATCGTCATGCCCGGATTCCTCGAGTACGTCACCTTCGACCGCTTCGGGGACGGCCACGAGATCTATCCGACCGCCGAGGATCCGCACATCGCCCGAGCGCTCGCGATGCGCGAGCACTTCGGCTCGATGTGGCGGTACGCCCACGATGCCGGGATGAGGGTCTACCTCGGCACCGACATGCTCGCCCTGTCCACGCCGCTCCAGCGCTACCTCGACGAGCACGATCTCGACGCCGAGGACCCGGAGACCTGGAGGATCTACGCCGCCGGGCTCGAGGAGCTCCTCGCCGAGATGCCGTACGTCGACGGGTTGATGATCCGCATCGGCGAGGGCGGCCGGATCTACCAGCTGCCCGGCTGGGACTACTGGTCGGAGATCGCGGTCACGACGCCGACGGCGGTCAAAGCGATGCTCGACGCGTTCACGACCGTCGCCGAGCGTCAGGATCGAGAGATCATCTTCCGCACCTGGAGCGTCGGCGTCGGTGCGGTCGGCGACCTGCACACCAACCCCGTCTCGTACGAGAAGGTGCTCGGTGACGTGCACAGCGATGCGCTGATCGTCTCGACGAAGCACGTCGCCGGCGACTTCTACTCCTTCCTCCCGCTCAACCCGACCCTCGAGGTCGGCGGCCACCGGCGCCTCGTCGAGATGCAGAGCCGGCGCGAGTTCGAGGGGTTCGGGGCGCTCCCGAACGACCTCACCGCTGCCTACTCGGCGGCCCTGACCAACCTGGTCGACGCCAACCCGAACATCGAGGGAGTGTGGTCCTGGAGCCAGGACGGCGGCCCGATCCACGCCGGCCCGCGGACGCTCTACCTCCGGGAGGGCTTCTGGCAGCTGTGGGACCTGAACTCGTACGCAGCCTCGCGGCTCGCCTGGGACACCTCGGCCGATCCGGGCGAGATCACCGCGGACTGGGCGCGCGAGGCGTTCAGCTCGGACGCGACCACGGTGCGGGCGGTCGGAGAGGCGATGGCGCTCTCGCGCGAAGCGGTGCTCGACGGGCTCTACATCGCGCCGTTCGCCGAGAATCAGGTGCGCGCGCTCGGGCTCGAGATCCCGCCCCAGACCTGGCTGTTCGAGTGGGACATCGTCACCGGAGACACGGCCGTCCTCAGCAGCATCTACGCGATCAGCGAGGACCGCCTGGACGAGGCGGCCGAGGGCGGCCGGGACGCGATCGAGACGGCCGAGTCGATGCGGCGGATCATCGCCGGGACCGACCCCTCGACCTGGCGCGATCCGGCGCTGCGTACGGACCTCCTGGCTGCGATCGACTACGAGATCAACCTGTTCCGGGTCCTCAGCGACTACCGCGCGATGACGATGTATCACGCCGAATGGCTCGACACGGGATCATCCCAGGCACGCGATCGATGGCAGTCGGCGCGGGCGGCGTTCGAGAGGTCGCGTGCCTCGCACGTGTCGACCTACGGCGACGACCAGGCCCACCCCGCCTTCCAGTTCACCGCCGCCGACATCGGTGCGAGGCGGGCGGACCGGGATCCGGCGATGGCCTGGATCGCTCGTGGGCTGCTGGTGCTCTCCATGGCCGGGCTGATCCTGGTCAGGCCGTTGCGGACCGCGCTGACGCGACCGTGGCGGCTGGGCAGTCTCCTGCGGGAGAGACCGGTACGGCGGTGGGAGCAGGTGGTTGTGCTGGTCCTGCCGGTGCTGGTGCTAGTGCTCGGCCGGTTGACCCTGACGTGGTTCGCGGCACCCTCGCACGTGGTTCTGACCGTGGGCGCCTGGGTGTTGTTCGCGCTGACGCTACGGCTCCTGATCGGCCGCCGCGACCCCTTCGCGCTCTGGACGGTGATCGGCGCGGTCGTGCTGGTCCGGTCGGTGATCCTGATGGCGGCCCTCGCCAACCGCGGTCCAGGGCGCTACTGGTTCCTCTTCTGGACCGAGCCGGGCCCTCGGACGTTCTACATCACCGTCGCGTTCGCCGGTTTCGGGCTGTTGTTCGTCGCCACGGCACTGGCCCTGCGGAGCGCCTACGGATTCACCCGTCACGGAGCCGTGGGACGGGTCCTGATCGCAGCCGGGGTCCCGGTCGTCCTCGGCGGCGCGGGTGTCGCGATGATGGGCACCGAACGCGCCCTGACCGTCTGGAACGACCAGATGGCGCTCATCCCCTGGGGACTCTCGCGCATCCTGGGCATCACCGTGCACCTCGGTATCCCGACGAGCCTGCCGTGGTTCGCGGTGGCTTGCGGAGCCGCCGCCGCGCTGGTCGGGGTCACCTTGAGCGTACGGCTTCGCCGCTAGTCTGGCTCCGTGCAGTTCGGCCAGTATCCCGCTCCACGCCACACGATCGCTCACCTCTCCGACACCCATCTCTACGCCGGTGACGAGCGGCGCATCTACGGCAAGGTGGACCCCGCGCCCGGGTTCGAGCGGGCTTTGGCGCGGCTGCGCGGGATGCCCACCCCGCCGCAGGCGATCGTCTTCACCGGCGACCTCGCCGACCTGGGCGAGCGTGGCGCCTACGTGCGTCTTCGCGAGCAGGTGGAGCCGGTCGCGGCCGAGTTCGGCGCGGAGATCGTCTGGGTGATGGGCAACCACGACGAACGCGAGGTCTACTCCGAGGTGCTCTTCGGCGAGGCCTCCGATGCCCCGCAGGACCGCGTCCACGAGGTCGCGGGCCTGCGGATCATCGCCCTGGACACCACCGTGCCCGGCTGGCACCACGGCGACATCGACGACTCGCAGCTCGAGTGGCTGGCCGAGGTGCTGAAGGAGCCGGCGCCTCACGGCACGCTGTTGGCGATGCACCATCCACCGGTGCCGCTCCCCCTCAACGACGCCAGCGTGATCATCGAGCTCGACGGCCATGACCGGCTCGCTCCGGTGCTGGCGGGCAGCGACGTACGCTCCATCTTGGCCGGTCACCTGCACTACTCGACCAACACCACCTTCGCCGGCATCCCGGTCTCGGTCGCCTCCGCGAGCTGCTTCGCCGCCGCCCCCGCGACCGCCGACCGGTTCTCCTCAGCCGTCGCCGGCCACCAGGCGATCTCGCTGGTCCACCTCTACGACGAAGGCGTCGGTGGCGTGCCCGGTGCCCCGGTCGTGCACACCACCGTGCCCACCAGCGAGTCCCCCGAGGTCGCCGGCTTCCCCTTCTCGGTCGTCGAGAAGCTGGCCGCGATGACCGTCGCCGAGCGCCGCGACCTCTTCTCCCGCAAGGGCAAGGCCGCTCGCGCCCTGCGGCGTCAGCTTCGAGACTGACCAAGGACGGCCTCGATCTCCGACTCGAGGCTGATGTGGGCGTACGTCCGGGCCCGGAACGATGGCTGTGACACGTCGACGACGACAGGAGCAGCCATGTCTCGGACCCTCGTCCGCACGGGCACCGCAGCGATCGCCGCGGTGCTCCTTCCCCTGACGGCCGTGCCGGCCGCGTACGCCCAGCCTGATCCCGATCCTGATCGCGGGCCTGCGGCCTTCGCGCCGGACCCGACAGCGCTGACCCGGGAGGCGACTGCGATCGCCGAGCGGGCAGCCGCCGACCGGAAGGGTCTCCGGGCGCGGTCGGCGACTCCGACCGCCGCCGACCTCGACGATGCCGTCGACGCGCTCATCGCCGATGGTGCCGTGGGCGTGACCGCCCGGGTGGAGACGCCCGGCCTGGAGTGGTCGGGGGCGGGTGGCGTACGCGAGGTCGGGAAGAAGAAGCCGGTCAGGCCCGGCGACCGGTTCCACGTCGCCAGCAACACCAAGACCCTGATCGCGACCCTGGTGATGCAGGAGGTCGAGCGCGGCGGCTGGACCTTGGACACGCCCGCCAACGACCTGCTGCCCGGCACCTTCCCCGAGGGCGTGACGATCAAGCACCTGCTCAACCACACCTCCGGTGCCCCACGCGGGCCCGAGGAGATCCTCTTCGACCGCGTGGAGGACCCGACCTCGTGGGACCAGCTGATCGACGCCCTCGGCCAGTACTACTCCGAGGCCGAGCACCTCGCCTTCATGCGTGGCGCGGGCTGGCTCTTCGAGCCCGGCACCGACTTCTCCTACTCCAACTACGGCTACGTCGCGCTCGGGGTCATGCTGGAGAAGGAGACTGGGGAGCGGATCGAGGATCTCGTACGCGACCGGGTGCTCGAACCCGCAGGCATGCGTCAGAGCGCCTACCCGACCGATGCCCGCAACCGCGGCCCTTTCCTCGAGGACGCCGGCCACTACGAGGGCCGCTGGCGGCCGATGACCGACCTGCACCCGAGCATCTTCCATGCCGCCGGGGCCGCGACGAGCACCACCGAGGACCTCGCGGACCTCAACGAGTCGCTGCTCACCGGCGAGCTGGTCAGCCCGGCATCGGTCGAGAAGATGCTGCCGCCGATCGCGGGCAGCGCCGACCCGGAGTACGGGTTCGGGATCTACCGGGTCGCCGACCCGTGCAATCCCGGCGAGTACCTCTACGGCCATGACGGCGCCCACATGGGTGCGCAGTCGATCAGCTGGGGCTCACCGGACGGCACCCGCCAGATCACGCTCGGCTGGACCGGTCGCAACTGGGACAGCACCGACCCGATCTACGACCTCGGCCTGCTCCTCGAGCCGATGCTGCTCGCGACCTGCTGAGCTGCCGGGCGCCGGTGTCGACACCGAGCTTGGTGAAGTTTCGATGGACGGTGGCCCGCCAAGGACGTTAGCGCTAACATTCCCCGCCATGCCGGCCGTACGCCATCTGCTCCTGCGGGCGTTCGTCGTCGCGACACTCGCCACGGTCGCCGTACCGCTCGCCGATGCCCCTGCCCGGGCGGCGACGAACATCACCGACAGAGTTCGGGCGAACGAGAACATCGAGCTGGCGGGCGATGCGACCATCACGCTCGGCGAGGGCGAGGAGATCGTCTACGGCGGCGTCATCTCCGGTGTCGGCACGCTGACGATCACCGGGCCCGGCAAGCTCACCGTCACGGCGGACAGCGACTTCCAGATCCCGGAGAGCCGCCGGCGGCAGCGGCTAGACATCCTGGGCGAGCAGAACCACCCGTACGCCACGGTGCGCGATCCCGATCCACCGGCCGTCACGGTCGAACAGGGCGCGACGTTCCAGTACGGCGACGGAACCGGCGGCACGACCGGCCGGATCGGCCACTACCCGTACGACTATCCGAACTTCGCTTGGAACGCCCTCAACCACCGTGTCGACGGCACGCTGATCGTCGCGGTCGCCGGGCCGTCGTACCACCCGGGCATCCTCTCCGGCGGCGGCGTCCTGAAGCAGCCCCGTTTCATCTGGGACGGTGTCGAGCTGGCCGGGGACCACCCGTTCTCGGGCATCATCGTCGACGGCACCTTTGCCAAGGCCAGCAGCCGGGAGCAGTACCGCACGTCCCTCCCGAACGCGAAGTTCGTCAACTACGGCACGTTCCAGGTGGACACGCCGCACGACTACGACACCGTCCTCGGGTTCGACGTCTGGTCCCGCGAGTGGGGGAACGACATCAACTTCTACGGCGCCCCGGACGGCAGCCGGGTGATCATGTCCGGCGTCTACTCGTGGAGCGACCAGGGCACCGAGACGGACCCGCGGCTCTCCGACCCGGGCTTCAACTGGCGGCCGGTGCCGAAGAACATCAACAAGCGCGGCGTGAACATCCAGGGCGCGATCGTCCAGTGGGGCGACGGCACGCACAACCGGTTCTTCCTGCCCGGAACACGCGACACCATCTACATCAACCTGTACTCGCGGCGGGCCCGCGGCCACCTCATCTTCGACTACAACGGGCCCGTCACGCTCGGCGCGCCGATCTCGGGCGGCGTCTTCCACGACACCATGGCCGCCGTCGCGGTCGGGGACGTCACCGTCGCCGGCACGCCGGGCAACGACGTCACCTTCGCCGACCAGCAGAACTACGACGGCACCACCACGATCGAGCGCAAGGCGAAGCTGCGGCTGGGGACCGGCAAGCCGGGCCAGGACTCCTGGCTGATCACCGGGACCGCGGGCTCGCGGATCGTCGACAACGGCAAGCTCGTCGTCCACAACGCGAAGCGGGCCGTCGAGCTCTCCAAGATCTCCGGGACGGGCTCCTTCCAGCAGGCCGGCCCGGCGCCGGTGAGGTTCACGGGCGATGTCACCTACACCGGTCGCACCACGGTGTCGGGAGGGAAGCTCGTCCTCGCAGGCGGGAGCCTGGCCAGCTCGTCCGGCGTACGCCTCACCAAACCGCGGGCGACCCTCGACATCGGCAGGGCGGGCGACCAGACCGTCAAGAACCTCAGTGGTGTCGCGGGCAGCGCCGTACGGCTCGGCGACTCCACCCTGACCGTCAAGAGCACCAAGGACACGACGTTCGGCGGCGCTGCCCACGGAGCCGGCGGCCTGGTGAAGGCCGGTACGGCACGGCTGTCGTACTCGGGCACCAGCAACGCTCGCGGCCCCTGGGAGGTCGATGCGGGGACGCTCGTGCTGAAGCAGGCGAAGGTCGCCGGGGACCTGGTCGTCGACACGGCGCTCGGCGTCAGCGGCCGAGTCGCGGTGGGGGGCGATGTGACGCTCCGTCAGAGGTCCACCCTTCAAGCAGGCACGGGCAGCTCCCTGGAGGTCGGCGGCGACGTCACCTTGGCGGGCGGCAAGCTCTCCATCGACCACGAGCGCGGCGCCGCCCTACCGCAGGAGATTCCGATCATCACCTCCCGGGGGCAGATCACCGGGACTTTCGCGGGCCTCGACCAGAGCGATCGGGTCGACGTCGGAGGCACCGCGTACGAGATCACCTACACCGACCACCGCGTCCTGCTCTCCACTGCAGAGCCCACTGCAGCCGCCGCGGAGAACGGCACCGCCGAACGCCCGTCCACCCCATGGATGGTCTACCTCGCGATCGGACTCGCCACGGCCGCGCTGGCTGTCGTCGCTTACGTCGTCGCACGACGACGCCGCCGAACCCCTCCGCCGGACGTCGCAGATCGTTCGTGACGCCAGGGCTGACGTCAGGGTCGCAGGATGCGACGCTCGATCGCCGTGGCGACGGCGCCGGCTCGGGTGTCGACGCCGAGCTTGGTGTAGATGTGGGAGAGGTGCGACTTGACCGTCGCCTCGCTGACCAGGAGCTCGCGGGCCATCTCCTTGTTGCCCAGCCCTCGGGCGAGCAGCCGCAGGATCTCGACCTCGCGCGGGCTCACCTTCGGCGACGGCGACGCGGCCCGCTGCAGTAGCCGGGTCGCGACCGAGGGCGCCAGCACGGTCTCGCCTCGCGCGGTGCCGCGGATGGCGCGGAACAGCTCGTCGGGCGGCGCGTCCTTCAACAGGTAGCCCGCCGCACCGGCGTCGACCGCCTCGAGGACGTCTGCCTCGGTGTCGTAGGTGGTCAGCACCAGCACGTGCGGCGGCTCCGGCAGGTCGCGGACCAGCCGGGTGGTCTCCGCGCCGCCCGGTCCGTCGCCGAGGCTGAGGTCCATCAGCACCACGTCCGGCCTGGTCTCGCCGACGACCGCGACAGCCTGGGCCGAGTCGGCGGCCTCGCCGACGACGTCCAGGTCGTCCTGGGCATCCACCAGGGCGCGTACGCCTGCCCGGACGACCGGATGGTCGTCCACCAGCACCACCCGGATGCGTTGCTCAGCCACGACGTTCCTCCCCCTGAGATGCTGCCTGTCCGGCCGCGAACGAGGCCGCGACCACCGTGCCCTCTCCCGGGGCGCTCTCGATGACCAAGTCTCCACCCAGCAGGCGGGCGCGAGCCCGCATTCCGGTCAGGCCGTGTCCGCGCAGCCCGTCCGTCTCCCGGAGCGCGGCCGGGTCGAACCCGGCTCCGTCGTCGCGTACGTCCAGGGCGACCCCGCCCTCGTGGAAGGTGAGGGAGACGACCGCCGTGGTCGCGCCGGCGTGCTCGGCGACGTTGGCGAGCGCACCCCGCAGGGTGCGTACGACGGCCGTCGCCACCCGGCCACCGACCTCGTGCGGGTCGCCGTGCACGTGGACCGGGACGCTGAGCCCGGTGGTGGCGGCGACGTCGTCGGCGACCTGGCGTACGGCGGTGGCCAGCGCCGATCCGCCGGTCAGCTCGGTGGGCGCGAGGTCGCGGACGACACGTCGCGCCTCGTCGAGCGAGGAGCGGGCCATGGTGGCCGCCTGGTCGACGTGGTCGCGGGCGTCGGCCGGGCGCGACTCCCACTCCTGGTCGGCCGCTTGGAGCAGCAGGTTGATGCTGGTCAGGCCCTGGGCGACGCTGTCGTGGATCTCCCGGCTCAGCCGCGCGCGCTCGGCCACGACACCGGCACGACGCTCGGCGTCGGCGACCTCGTCCTGGGCCGCCTCGAGCTCGTTGAGGAGCTGGCGACGGGTCGCCGCGTCGCGCTCGAGGGCGCGGTAGGCGGTCACCGCGAGCACGGCGACACAGACCGGTCCGAGAAGGACGGTCGGGTCGGCCAGGCCGGTCATCCGGCTCCAGGCCACCGCGACGACCGCGACGAGGAACACCGTGACGGCCACGGCCCAGCGGAACGGCAGCACCCGCAGGGCCAGGAAGACCAGCGGCACCGCGGCCCACGAGAACGACGGCGCGATCAGCGCCAGCACCGTCCAGCAGGCGATCACCGCGGCCAGCCAGACGACTGCGGCGGTGCCGGCGAGGCGGCGGCCCGCGGCGTACGCGATCAGGAGTACGGCGGCGCCGGGCAGGACCACCTCGGCCTGGTCGCCGAGGCCGTGGCCCTGCAGATAGCGGGCGACCGAGGCGATGACGAGCACCACCAGCGAGATGTGGAGCCAGCGGTCGAGCAGCGTCTGGCCGGCCAGGATCCCACCGGTGCGCGGGCTGGGCCCCGAGGTTGGCACGGTTTCGGTCGACATGGTCGTTCCAGGCTAGGCCGGTCGCGCGGCTCCGGCATCATCCGATCGGCTATCCGGGGTGTCGCCGAACGGCTATCCAGACGTCGCCGGTCACCCGATGTCTCGACCCCTCCCCGACGGCGATGGTTGATGCATCAGCTCGACCAACAGCACCGAACACCGGAGGAGCACCACCATGCGTACGTCCCGAATCGCCGCCCTCGCCGGCCTGGCCGGCATCGCCGCCTCGGCCACCCTGTCCTTCACCGCCCTCGGCATGGGCACCGCGGCCAGCGCCGCCGAGGGCGACGGCCGCCCGGCGAGCTACCTGCTCGAGGGCGACCCGTCCGCCCAGGGCGGCTCGAAGTTCGAGGGCATCGGCGTCGACCCGGAGTCCGGCAGGTTCTACGTCAGCGAGGTCACCGGCGGCGAGATCCAGCGCGGCTCGGCCGACCGCGCCCAGGCCGAGGAGTGGCTGGCCGGTGACGGCACCGACGGCCGCTACACCGCTCGCGGCATCACCGTCGACGACGAGGGCCGCATCTACATCGCCGGCGGCCCGAACGGCACCGGCAACGACCGCCCCGACCTCTGGGTCTACAGCCCCGAGGGCGAGCTGCTCGCCGCCCTCCGCGTCCCCGACAACGACGCGTTCCTCAACGATGTCGCGATCGGACCGGACGGCGCGGCGTACTTCACCAACTCCAACGACCCGACGATCATCCGGGTCGCCGAGGGAGCCAACGGCTGGGAGGCGACCGAGTGGGCCGACGGCAGCTCGCTGATCACCCGGCAGGAGGGCTTCAACCTCGGCGGCATCGTGCTCAGCCAGGACCGCTCCGCCTTCGTGGTCGCCCAGGGCACCACCGGGCAGCTGTGGCGCTTCTCCGTCGCGACCGGCGAGGTCAGCGAGATCGACACCGACGGCGCGAACCTGCGCAACGCCGACGGCCTGATCGCGCAGGGCCGCGACCTCGCCGTGGTCCGCAACTTCGACAAGCAGCTCGTGCACCTCGAGCTGAACCCGTCGGCGACCTCCGCCGAGCTCGTCTCCTCGCGCGCCACCGACCCGGACCGCGTCTTCACGACCGGCAAGCTGCTCGACGGCAGGCTGCTGCTGGTCGACAGCCACTTCGACGAGCAGACCGCGCAGGGACCGTACGAGATCGTCACCGCCAGGATGCCGCGATGACCAGTCCGCGCCTGCGGAGGTCGGCGGCAGCCTCCGTCACGGCGTCCGCGGTGCTGGCCCTGCTTCTGGCAGGCTGCGCCTCGGCGCCGGAGGAGGCCGCCGAGCCGGCCTCCCCCACCCCGTCCGCGTCCGCCGCGACCTCCGCGCCGGCGCGTAAGACCCTGGAGCCCGAGGAGCGACAGCGCATGAACGAGGAGCTGATCAAGGCCGCCTGGGACAACGACGTGGCCCGTGCCCGTCAGCTGATCCAGGCCGGGGCCGACGTCAACTACCAGGACGAGACCCAGCAGAGCGCCTACCTCATCGCCGCGAGCGAGGGCTACGTGGACCTGCTCGACCTGACCCTCCGCAACGGCGCCGAGATCAATGCCAAGGACTCCTACAACGGGACCGCGCTGATCCGGGCCGCCGAGCGCGGCCACGCCGACATCGTCGGGCGTCTGGTGCAGGCCGGGATCGACCTCGACCACGTCAACAACCTGGGCTGGACCGCGCTGCACGAGGCGGTCGTCCTGGGTGACGACGGCCCGGACGCGGCCGACACCGTACGGGTGCTCGTCGCGGCCGGCGTGGACATCTCGATCGAGGCGGGCCGGGACGGGAAGACCGCCCTGGAGCACGCCGAGGAGCGTGGTTTCGACGCGATCGTGTCGACGCTGCGTACGGCTGCTGCCGAGGTCGCCGACGGTGACCAGCAGCTCCTGCGGGCGGCGGCGTCGGGCGACACCGACTCGGCCGCGGCGGCCCTCCGTGGCGGCGCCGATCTGGAGACCAGGGACGGCAACCGGCGTACGCCTCTCCTGCTCGCGGTCACCGACGACCACCTCGAGACTGCCCGTCTGCTCGTGCACCTGGGTGCCGACCCGGACGCCCTCGACGGCCAGCACGACACCCCCTGGCTGGTCACCGGCGTCACCGGGAGCGTCCCGATGGCCGAGCTGCTGCTCAGCGTCGATCCGGACCTGACCGTACGCAACCGCTACGGCGGCCTCTCGATCATCCCGGCCAGCGAGCGCGGTCACGCGGACTATGTCGAGCGGGTGGCGAAGACGGCCATCGACGTCAACCACGTCAACGACCTCGGCTGGACCGCCCTCCTCGAGGCCGTGATCCTCGGCGAGGGGTCCGACCGCTGGCAGCGGGTCGTCCGCAGCCTGCTCGAGAACGGCGCCGACCCGAGCATCGCCGACCGTGACGGCGTGACCCCGCTCGAGCACGCCCGCAACCGCGGCTTCACCGAGATCGCTCGGATCATCGAGCAGCATGGCGGCTGACCTGCGGCTGTCCCACAGCTCGAGGCCCTTACCAGGCCCCCGCTGGTCGGGGCCTCGTCCGTCCCGCTCTTCTCATGTGACGCGGAAGACCGGCCAGCCGATCTCGGTGCGCCACGCAGCGGGATCGCTGGTGTCACGAGGGCCGACGACGTAGACCTCCCGCACCGGCCCGGCCACCGACATCGCGTTCTCCACCACCCAGGCCCCGAGCTCGCCGTACGTCACCTCGACACCGTCGTGCTCGCCGACATGGGTGGTGACGGCCAGCTCCGCCGCCGGGAGGGTCGCAGGGTGCACGCGTCCGGTGCGAGGTGGCTCAGCGGTCGGCAGATAGACGAGCGCGTGACCGCGCTCCTGCTCGAAGAGGGCGTTGTCGTAGCTGCCGCCCGGCGGTCCGGTCACGGCAGTGCCGACGGCCGCCTCCAGCTCGGCCATCGCGCCTGCGAACCAGGCCTCGACGTCGCGATGCTCGACGATGGCTTCCACCGCCGCGACCGTCCGGGCGGGCTCCGCGCGCAGCTCGACGTCGATCGGCGCGGGATCGGGCCGGAGCAGGCGGCGCAGCGACACGACCGCGGCCCGCGTGCGGTCGAGCTCGTCCTCGAGGCGTTGCAGGTGGTCCGCGATCAGGGCCGCCCGGACACCCGGGTCAGGGGTCCGCAGGATCCGCTGCACATCGCCCAGGGGGACGTCGAGCTCGCGAAGCCGGTGGATGACCTGTGCGGTCGGGATCTGGTCGACGCTGTAGTAGCGGTAACCGGTGGTCTCGTCCACCACAGCCGGATCCAGTAAGGCGGCCTCGTGATACCGACGCAAGGTCCGCACACTCAAGTGGGTCAACCGCGAGAACTCCCCGATGGTCAGCACCCCCTCATTGTGAACGCTCCCCCTGGGGGAGAGTCCACCGCTTGACCCTCCCACGCCGAGAGGCCAGATGGTGGGCTCATGACACAGCACACCGATCTTCCGTCCGACCTGCTCCCGACCATCGTGCGCGAGTTCCTCGCCGCCCACGTCGCCCGCGACGCCGACACCGCCTCGTCCTACTTCGTCGAGGATGCGGTGGTCGTCGACCAGGACGAGACCTTCCGCGGCCGGGAGGACGTCCACGCGTTCCTGCGGGGCGCCGGGTCCGAGTTCGAGTACACGACCGACCAGATCGGCGCTCGCCGCGTCGATGACACCCACTGGGTGGTCACCGTGCGGCTCGAGGGCACCTTCCCGGGAGGCGTCGCCGAGCTCGACTACCGGTTCGCGCTGCGGGATGGCCTCGTCGCCGAACTCGTCATCGCCAACCACCCAGCCTGACCGCACCCACACCACCTCGATCTTCGACAAGGAGAGAAATGTCCATCTCAGATCGCGACCGTCTCGATGGTCGCCGGGCCCTGGTCACGGGCGGCTCGAAAGGCTCGGGCAAGGCCGTCGTGGAGAGACTGCGAGAGATGGGTGCCGACGTGTACGTGACGGCGCGCACCATGCCCGACGGGTACGAGCACCCTGACCGGTTCATCGAAGCAGACATCCTGACGGCAGCAGGCACCGACGCCGTGGCCGCTCGCATCGCAGAGGCCGGCGCACTCGACATCCTGGTGCACGTCGCCGGAGGGGCGTCGACGCCGTCCGGTGGATTCGCGGTCATCACCGACGACCAGTGGCTCACCGAGCTGAACCTCAACTTCCTGGGAGCAGTACGGCTGGATCGAGCCCTTCTACCGGCGATGATCGAGTCCGGGTCGGGCGTGGTCCTGCACGTCACCTCGATCCAGCGTGAGCTGCCCCTGTACGACGCGTCCTTGGCCTACGCAGCAGCGAAGGCCGCGCTGCGCACGTACAGCAAGGGACTTGCCAACGAGCTCGCACCACGCGGCGTACGGGTCAACGCGATCAGCCCCGGCGGAATCGAGACCGAAGCCTACGAACGGTTCGTGGACCGGATCGCCGAGGGCAACGGACTCACCCGTGAAGCTGCCAAGCAGACGATCTACGACTCCCTCGGAGGAGTACCCCTGGGACGGTTCGCGAGCACCGAGGAGATCGCGGACCTGGTCGGATTCCTCGTCTCGGACCGCGCCTCGGCGATCGTCGGCGCCGAGTACGTGATCGACGGTGGCACCGTCCCGACCGTCTGAGCACTCGCGATCACCCCGCTGATCGGCCGCCGGTCGGTGCCTCGTCCTGGGTGAACGTGAGCTGCTGGACATCGATGTAGTCGGCGGCGAACCCGGCGCGGGTGTACTCCAGGTAGAAGTGCCACATCCGCATGAACGTCTCGTCGAACCCGAGCGCACGGACCTCCTCGGCGTGCTCCCACAGCGCGTGGTCCCACCGCCGCAGGGTCTCGGCGTAGTGGGCACCGAAGGAGAGCCGGCTTCGCAGCCGAAGCCGGGTGTGCTCCTCGGTGACGCCGGTGATCGCCTCGGTCGAAGGGAGCAGGCCGCCGGGGAAGATGTACTTGGTGATCCAGGTCTCGGTGTTGCGGGTCGCGAGCATCCGGTCGTGCGGCATGGTGATCGCCTGGATGACCGCGGTGCCGCCCGGGGCCAGGACCTCGTCGATCTTCGCGAAGTAGACCGGCCAGAACCGCTCCCCGACCGCCTCGATCATCTCGACCGAGACCACCGCGTCGTACGTCCCCTCCACGGCTCGGTAGTCGCACAGCTCGATGTCCACCCGATGGTCGAGACCGGCCGCGCCGATCCGGCGCCGGGCCAGCTCGGCCTGCTCGACGGAGAGGGTCACCGAGGTGACCTGGGCGCCCCGGGCGGCGGCCCGCAGGGCCAGCTCTCCCCAGCCGGTCCCGATCTCGAGCAGCCGGGTGCCCGCTCCGACTCGCGCCTCGTCGAGGATCCGATCGATCTTGCGGTGCTGGGCGAGCGCCAGGTCCTCGGTCGAGGGCAGCGAGGAGAAGAGGCCCGCCGAGTAGCTCATCGTGGGGTCCAGGAAGAGCGCGAAGAAGTCGTTGGACAGGTCGTAGTGGTGGCCGATGTGCTCGCGGGCGTTCTCCGGGGTGTTCAGGTCCTTCGCCCCGCGGCGCCGCTCGTAGACGCCGCGCAGCCGCTGTGCCCACCCGGGCAGCAGACCGTCGAGATCCCGGCACAGCACGGTCAGCGTCTCCCCGAGCTCCGGCGCGTCCCAGGCACCGGTCAGGTACGCCTCGCCGAAGCCGATCAGCCCGTGCCGGCTGAGCCTGGCGTAGAACTCCTCGGGACGGTGCAGCACGATGTCGGCGGGGCTGCCGTCCTCGCTCACCCTGATGCCGAGCCGCTTCGTGGCGGCCCGGAACACGGCCGCAGCGGCAGCCGCGGTGCCCCGGGCGACCAGGCCGCTGGGCGCTTCCTGCAGCATCGGCCAACGCTCACCCACCAGGGGCTGGGCGGTGGGGGCTTCGATGGTCTTCATCGGACTCCTTCTTGGTGGTGCAACGGCCGTCTGTGGACCGGCAGGCGTCGTAGCCACAGCGCTACGCCGTGGATGCGGATCCAGGCCGCGCCGAGAATCGCGGCGGGAGCGGATCGGAGCGTGTCCCCGAACCGCCCTTCGACCCGGGAGCCACGGACGGAGGCGTCGAAGACGGTCCCGTCCTCGGTGGTCAGCCGGACGGCGACCCGGAGTCGCCCGTCGGGTGGCGGCACGGTCAGCTCGTAGTGGCCGTCCACGCCGTGGAACGGCGAGACGTACATCGCCTTCGCGACCTGCGCCCGGTGCCGTTCGTCGGGGTGGACGAGGTACGCGTGTCGGTCGCCGTAGGTGTTGTGCACCTCGACGACGGTGGCCAGCGGCTCCCCGGAGGCCGCGGTGCACCAGTAGACACTGATCGGGTTGAAGCTGAACCCGAGGGCTCTCGGCTGCGCCGCCATCAGCACCCGCGCGTCGGCCAGGTCGATGTCGTGGCGCTTCAGGAACGCGGCGAGGTTCTCCCGGATCGAGAGCTCGGGGTCGCCCAGATGGTCGCGGGCCTCGAAGCGGCCGAGTGGCCCGCGATCGGGCAGCCGGTCCAGATCGACCACCTGCCAGTGGGAGCGGTGCACGAACCGGTTCCGCAGCGGCCCCCGCCGGGTGTGGCTGATCGTCGTGCGATACACCCCGGTCGCGTCGTCGGGCCGCTCCGTCGGGGTCGTCCAGGACAGTCCCAGCCGCTCGGCCGCACGGGCACCGGAGCAGGCGCCGTCCTCATGGAACCCCCAGCCTCGCCAGGCGCCGGCGAAGACCAACGCGTCGGAGTCCAGCTCGTCGGCCCGCTGTTGGGCGGCGACCGATTCCGGGGTGTAGAGCGGATGCTCGTACTCCATGGTGGCGATGACCGTCTCCGGGTCGATCAGGTCGGCCCCACCGAGCGTGACCAGATGACGTACGCCTCCGGGAGCCGGCAGCCGCATCAACCTGGTCAGGTCGTAGGTGACCGTGACCTGACCACGGCCCGGGCGCTCCAGGTAGTTCCACGACGAGCGGACGTGCTCGCTGTCCGGCAGCAGGCTGGTGTCGGTGTGCAGCTGAGCCTGGTTGGCGGAGTACGGGAACCCACCCAGGATCTCCCGCTGGGCCGCCGTCGGCTCGCCGAGCATCGCCAGCGACTGTCCCGGATGGGTCGCGAGCACGGCCGCGTCGAAGAGCTCGGTGCGCCCGTTGCCGTCGGTGATCTCCACCCCCGCGCCGGTCTCGACCACGTTCACCACCTTCGTCGAGGTCAGCACCCGGCCGCCGCGGTCACGGATCGCGGCGGCGACCCTCTCGACGTACGTCGCCGACCCGCCGGTGACCGTGCGCCAGCGCGGCGAGCCGAAGATCTGCAGCATCCCGTGGTGGCTGAGGAACTCGAAGAGATAGCGAGCCGGGTAGCTCAGCGCCGTGGCCGGGTCGCAGGACCACACCGCGGCGACCAGCGGTGCCATGAAGTGGCGGCGGAAGTGCGGCGTGAACCCGTGCTCGTCCAGGAACGCCTCGAGGGTGCGGTCGTCGGGCTCACCGCCGGCGAGCAGCGCCCGGGCAGCCCGGTGGAACCGTGGGATCTCGGTGAGCATCCGCAGGTGCGCCGGACGCCACGCACGGCGGTCGGGCAGCACCCCGCGCAGCCCGCGCGCGCCTGCGTACTCCACCTCGGCGCTCTCCGAACGTACCGACATCGACATCTCGGAGACCTGCGTCGGCACGTCGAGCTCGGCGAAGAGCCGGAGCAGGGTCGGATACGTACGCCGGTTGTGCACGATGAACCCGGTGTCGATCGCCAGCTCGCTCCCGTCCGGCGCGGTGACGCGGTGGGTGTCGGCATGGCCGCCCAGCCGGTCGTCGGCCTCGAAGAGGGTCACCACGCTGTCGCCGGAGGCGACGTAGGCCGCGGTCAGGCCGGCCACACCGCTGCCCACCACCGCGATCCGGCGGCGTTCGTGGTCGGCGCTGCTCATCGGGCTCCTCGGGTCGAAGTGGGCGGTCGGCGCAGAGGCGCCGACACCCGGTCTTCGGTCACCGGGGCGAATCGGATTGGTCCCGGGCCGTCACCTTTCTCGGGACGGCCCGAGGAGCGTCAGCCGCGACCGGCGTACGGCATCCCGGTCGCGAGGATGGTCATCGCAGGCACGCTGACCCCGAGCGGCAGCTGGGCCATCGCGACCACCGCGTCGGCGACGTGCTGCGGGTCGAAGGTCGGCTCGGGACGTACGGTGCCGTCGGCCTGACGGGCGCCGCCAGCGATCCCGGCGGTCATCTCGGTGGCCGCGTTGCCGATGTCGATCTGGCCGACCGCGATGTCGTGGGTGCGGCCGTCGAGGGCCAGCGAACGGGTGAGACCGGTGATCGCGTGCTTGGAGGTGGTGTAGGCGGCGCTGCCCGGTCGCGGCACGTGCGCGGAGATCGAGCCGTTGTTGATGATCCGCCCGCCGCGCGGGTCCTGCCGCTTCATCTGGGCGAACGCCTCGCGGGCGCAGAGGAAGGAGCCGGTGACGTTGACGGCCAGCGTCGCGGCGAACTCCTCGGGCGGGACCTCGTCGACCTCGCCGCTCGGCCCGAACGTGCCGGCGTTGTTGACCAGCAGGTCCACGCGGCCCCACATCCCGACGACCGCGGCGAACGCCGCCGACACCTCAGCGGCGGAAGCGACGTCCGTGGGCAGCACGAGGGACCGCGCCATCACCGACGCGGTCTCCTCGAGCGAGGCCTTGGTGCGCCCGAGGAGCGCGACCTGGAAGCCGGCGCCGTCCAGCGCCTGCGCGATCACCCTCCCCAGCCCGGAGCCGGCACCGGTCACGACCGCGACCGGCATCAGGTGAACTGCCTCGACAGGACCGCGTGCCGGTTGACGTCCTTGTAGAGCAGGTAGCGGAACCGGTCGGGTCCACCGGCATAGCAGGCCTGCGGACAGAACGCCCGCAGCCACATGAAGTCGCCCTCCTGCACCTCCACCCAGTCCTTGTTGAGCAGGTAGACGGCCTTGCCCTCGAGGACGTAGAGCCCGTGCTCCATCACGTGCGTCTCCGGGAACGGGATCGCGCCGCCGGGCTCGAAGCTGACGATGTTGACGTGCATGTCGTGGCGTACGTCATCGGGGTCGACGAAGCGCTGGGTCTTCCAGGCGCCGTTGGTGCCCGGCATCTCGCCGCCGGGCACGTCGACCTCGTTGGTGACGAACGGTTCGGGAACGTCGATGCCCTCGACCGCCTGGTAGGCCTTGCGGATCCAGTGGAACCGGGCGACCTGGTCGCTGGTGTTGTGCAGCGTCCAGGTAGAGCCGGGCGGGAGGAAGGCGTAGCCGCCCGGGGTGAGATCGTGCTTCTCGCCCTCGACCGAGAGCGTCAGCGCGCCCTCGACCACGAACAGCACACCTTCCGCGCCCGGGTCGAGCTCGGGCTTGTCACTGCCGCCGCCGGGCGAGACCTCGACGATGTACTGGGAGAAGGTCTCGGCGAACCCCGAGAGCGGGCGGGCGATCACCCACAGCCGGGTGCCCTCCCAGAACGGGAGCTTGCTGGTGACGATGTCGCGCATGGTGCCACGAGGGAGCACGGCGTACGCCTCGGTGAAGACGGCCCGGTCGGTGGTCAGCTCACGCTGCGACGGGTGGCCACCGGTCGGGGCGTAGTAGCGGCCAGGAGGGTTGTGTGCTGCGCTCATGGTCGGGCTCCTTCTGTGGTGGCTCTGCTGAGCAGCCGGCCCTGGGGCGCGGCCTCGATGTCGATCTTCTCGCCACGCAGCCAGGTCGCGCGGACGACGCCGGCGAGAGATCGGCCGTGGTAGGGCGTGACGGCGTTCTTGTGATGGAGCCTCGCGGCATCGACCACGTAGGAGGCGTCGGGGGCGAGGACCACGAAGTCGGCGTCGTGGCCGACCGCGATCTGCCCCTTGCGGGCCAGCCCGGCATGACGTGCGGGAGCCTCGGACATCCACCGGGCGACGTCGGCGAGGGTGAAGCCGCGGGTCCGTGCCTCGGTCCAGACCGCCGACAGGCCCAGCTGGAGCGACGAGATGCCACCCCAGGCGACCCCGAAGTCGCCGCTGTCGAGGGCCTTCAGGTCGGGTGTCGAGGGCGAGTGGTCGGTGACGACCATGTCGATGACGCCGTCGCGCAGGCCCTGCCAGAGCAGCTCGCGGTTGGCGGCCTCCCGGATCGGCGGGCAGCACTTGTACTGCGTCGCGCCGTCGGGGATCTCCTCCGCGGCGAAGGTCAGGTAGTGGGGGCAGGTCTCGGCCGTGATCGGGACCCCGTCGCGGCGGGCCGAGGCCAGCATCGCGAGCACGTCGGAGCTGGAGACGTGCAGGATGTGGACGCGGCAGCCGGTCCACCGGGCCAGCTCGATCACCTGGGCGATGGCGAGGTTCTCGGCGCCGCGGGGCCGGCTGTGCAGGAATCTTTCGTACGCCGCACCCCCGGCCTCCGGCGCGTGCTCGATCGCGTGCGCGTCCTCGGCGTGGACGATCAGCAGACCGTCGAAGGACGCGATCTCGCGCATCGCGAGCTCGAGCTGTGCGCTGTCGAGCGGCGGGAACTCGTCGACTCCGGAGTGGAGCAGGAAGCACTTGAAGCCGGAGACCCCGGCCTCGTGCAGCGTACGCAGCTCCGCGACGTTGCCCGGGATGGCTCCGCCCCAGAAGCCGACGTCGACGTAGGCCTGGCTCGCCGCGGTCTTGCGCTTGAGGTCGAGAGCCGGGAGGTCGCAGGTGGGCGGGATGCTGTTGAGCGGCATGTCCACGATCGTGGTGACCCCGCCGGCGGCCGCGGCACGGGTCGCCGAGGCGAAGCCCTCCCACTCGGTCCGGCCGGGGTCGTTGACGTGCACGTGCGCGTCGACGACGCCGGGCATCAGCACCTCGTCGTCGGCGAGCTCGACCACCCGGGCCGCGGTCAGGTCCTCTGCGATCGGCGCCACCGCGACGATCGCACCGTCGCGAACTCCGACGGCCCCGGCTCGCTCGCCCTCGGGGGTCACCATCCGTGCCGCCCGGATGACGACATCGAGATCTCGACTCACACCCTCACCTCCGCCTCATCGACTGCCTCTTCGACTGCCACCACCCGGGTCCGCTGGCGACCGAGACCGGTCACCTCGGCCTCCACCACGTGCCCCTCCCGCAGGAAGGGCCGGGGCTCGGGCCGCAACGCTGCGACCCCGCCAGGCGTCCCGGTCAGCACCAGGTCGCCGGGCTCGAGTGTCATCAGCGTACTGAGGAACGCGAGGAGCTCGCCGACGCCGTAGGCCATCCGTGCGGTCGTCCCCCGCTGCCGGCGCTCGCCGTCGACCCAGAGCTCCAGGCCGAGGGCCTGCGGGTCGCCCACGGCGTCGGGCGTGACCAGCCACGGACCGATGGGGGTGAAGGTGTCGGCACACTTCCCCTTCGCCCATGTCGGCCCGGCCGCGATCCGCGCCCGCTCGCTGACGTCGTCGGCGGTGAGGTAGCCGCCGACCGCGGCCAGGGCCTGCTGCGGGTCGGCACACCGGGTCAGTCGGCGGCCGATCACCACGCCCAGCTCGACCTCGTAGTCGGTCATCGTCGACCCCGGCGGCAGCTCGATCGCGTCGTGCGGCCCCACGATCGATGTCGAGGGCTTGAGGAAGACGACCGGCTCGTCCGGGATGGCGACGCCGGCCTCCTCGGCGTGGTCCTCGTAGTTGAGCCCGATCCCGACGACCTTGCCCGGCCGGGCCACCGGCGGTCCGATCCGGGTGCCGTCGGCGACGACGGGAAGGCCGCCCGAGGCGATGGCCTCCCGCACCCGCCGGATCCGCTCCGGGTCGCCGAGCAGGTCGCCGTCGATCGCCGGCACGACGGCCGACAGGTCACGCAGTACGTCCTGGTCGTCGAGGGCCGCGGGGCGCTCCTGGCCCGGCGGGCCCACACTCAGCAGTCTCATGCCGCCTCCTCGGATGCTGACCGAGGGACCTCGGTCTGGTTGCGCTTCCCTCGTGGAACTCCACGAAGGAGGTGGGCGCCCACCGAGTTACCTCGGTGAACATTCCGCCGCTCGCTCATGCGTCCTCCTTGATGAGATGGTCGGCGGCGATCCGCTCCGCGATCTGCTCGAGCAGGGCGGCGCCCTCGGTCAGGCAGCGCTGCAGGTCGGGCTCGATGTCCGTCAGGGCGTACGCCGTGCCGATCCCGGCCGCCTGCAGCCGGTCGTGGTCGAGATGGTTGACCCCGCAGACGGCCACGACCGGGACACCGGCGCGGGCAGCCGCGGCGGCGACGCCGGCAGGGGCCTTTCCGTTGAGCGTCTGGTCATCGAGCGCACCCTCGCCGGTGACGACGAGGGCCGCACCGTCCAGGGCGGAGCCGAAGTCGACCAGCTCGAGCACGAGCTCGATGCCCGATCGCAGCTCCGCGCCGAGCAGGGCGAGTGCGGCGAAGCCGACACCGCCGGCGGCTCCGGCGCCGGGGTGGTCACGGAGATCGATTCCGGTGAACGAGGCCACCAGAGACGCCCAACGGCCGAGCGCGACGTCCAGCCGTCGGACCTGGTCCGCATCGGCGCCCTTCTGCGGGCCATAGACCGCGGCCGCACCCGTGGGGCCGGTGAGCGGGTTGTCGACGTCGCACGCCACGGTGACCGTGACCCCGTCCAGGCGCCGCCGCAGCTCGTCGACCTCGATCCGGGCAACCTCCTCGAGCCCGGCTCCACCTGGGCCCGCCGGGTCCCCGGCAACGGTCAACAGCCTGGCGCCGAGCCCGCAGAGCAGCCCCGCGCCGCCGTCGGTGCTGGCGCTGCCTCCGATCCCGAGCACGATCCGGCGACAGCCCGCATCGATCGCGGCCGCCATCGCCTGCCCGGTCCCGAGGCTGGAGGAGCGCAGCGGGTCCAGCACACCCGGCAGCCGCGCCAACCCGGACGCGTCGGCGAGCTCGACGACCGCGACGTCGTCCCTCCGGGCGTACGCCGTCCGCACCGGCTCCCCGGTCGGCCCGGCCACAGCGACCGGTACGAGGACGAACCCGGCGGACTCGGCCGCCGCCAGGGTGCCGTCGCCACCATCGGCGACCGGGATCGCGTCGACGACCACACCGGGACTCCCCCGGCGCATCCCGGCGCTCACCGCCGCCGCGACCTCGGCAGCGGTGAGCGATCCCTTGAACTTGTCGGAGGCGACCAGTACCCGCTGCGCAGGCCGAGTCGGCTCATCCTGACCGAGATCTCCGTCGAGTCGGCTCGTCATGACGCGCCGACTCGGCGGATGTGCGTCAGGGCGCGCCGACTCGGCAGAGGTGGAAGCGGGAGACATGGCCTGCCTCAGTCCAGCGGGACGAGCGCGGTCGGGGCGTGCTCACCACGCTCGGCCAGCTCCTCGAACTCGACGACGCCGTCGATCTCGACGCCCATCGAGACGTTGGTGACGCGCTCGAGGATGACCTCTACCAGCACCGGGACCCGATACTCCGCCTGAAGCGCCTTGGCCTTCTCGAAGGCAGCCCCGAGATCGGCCGGGTCGGTCACCCGGATCGCCTTGCAGCCCAGGCCCTCCGCGACCTTGAGGTGGTCGACGCCGTAGCCCTCGACCTCGGGGCTGTTGACGTTGTCGAAGGCGAGCTCCACGCAGTAGTCCATCTCGAACCCGCGCTGGGCCTGGCGGATCAGGCCGAGGTAGGAGTTGTTCACGACCACGTGGATGTAGGGGATGTTGAACTGGGCGCCGACCGCCAGCTCCTCGATCAGGAACTGGAAGTCGTAGTCGCCCGAGAGCGCGACGACTTGGCCGTCGGGGACGGCGGTCGCGACCCCGAGGGCGGCCGGCAGGGTCCAGCCGAGCGGGCCGGCCTGGCCGGCGTTGATCCAGTGCCGCGGCTTGTAGACGTGCAGCAGCTGTGCCGCCTGGATCTGGGACAGGCCGATCGTGGTGACGTAGCGCGTGCCGGACCCGAAGGCCCGGTTCATCTCCTCGTACACCCGCTGCGGCTTGATCGGGACGTTGTCGAAGTGGGTCTTGCGCTGCAGGGTCCGCTTGCGCTCGGCACACTCCTCGGCCCAGCCTGCACGGTCGGTGACGCGGCCGTCGGCCGCCCACTCCTTCGCGACCTCGACGAGCACCTCGAGCGCCGCGCGGGCGTCGGAGACGATCGAGTAGTCCGCCGCGAAGACCCGGCCGATCTGGGTCGGCTCGATGTCGATGTGCACGAACGTACGTCCGCGGGTGTAGGTCTCGACCGAGCCGGTGTGGCGGTTGGCCCACCGGTTGCCGATGCCGAGCACGAAGTCGCTGGCCAGCATGGTCGCGTTGCCGTAGCGGTGGGAGGTCTGCAGGCCGACCATGCCCGCGTTGAGCGTGTGGTCGTCCGGGATCGTGCCCCAGCCCATCAGCGTGGGGACGACGGGAACCCCGGTGACCTCGGCGAGCTCGACGAGCAGGTCGGAGGCGTCGGCGTTGATGACGCCACCGCCTGCGACGATCAGGGGGCGCTCCGCCTCGAGCATCATCGCCAGCGCCTTCTCCGCCTGGGCACGGCTGGCCGCCGGTCTGGCGATCGGCAAGGGCTCGTACGTCTCGATGTCGAAGTCGATCTCGGCCAGCTGGACGTCGAGCGGCAGGTCGATCAGGACCGGGCCGGGACGCCCCTCGCGCATCAGCCGGAAGGCCTTCTGGAAGGTGCCCGGGACCTGGGCCGGCTCCATCACGGTGACCGCCATCTTGGTGAGCGGTCCGGCGACGGAGGCGATGTCGACCGCCTGGAAGTCCTCCTTGTGGAGCTTCGCGACCGGAGCCTGCCCCGTGATGCACAGGATCGGGATCGAGTCGGCGGAGGCCGAGTAGAGCCCGGTGATCATGTCGGTGCCGGCCGGGCCGGAGGTGCCGATGCAGACGCCGATGTTGCCGGCCTTCGCCCGGGTGTAGCCCTCGGCCATGTGCGAGGCCGCCTCGACGTGACGGGCGAGCACGTGCTGGAGCCCGCCGTGCTTGCGCATCGCGCTGTAGAACGGGTTGATCGCGGCACCCGGAAGGCCGAACAGCTGGGTCGCGCCCTCCTTCTCCAGGATCAGGACAGCGGCGTCGACCGCGCGCATGCGTGCCATCTCAGTTCTCTCCCTTGGTGACAGAGCCGCTCAGGCGCTCGACCCCGCGGAGCAGTGCGGAGTGATCCAGGCCGCCGTCGCCGTTGGCCCGGGCGCTCGCCATCAGCTGGGCGACCAGCGAGCCGAGCGGGACCACGACGCCGGCCTCGCGGGCGGCGGAGGTGACGATCCCCATGTCCTTGTGGTGCAGGTCGATCCGGAAGCCGGGCTGGAAGGAGCGGGTGAGCATGTTCTCCTTCTTCTGGTTGAGCACGCTCGACCCGGCGAGCCCGCCACCGAGCACCTCGAGGGCGGCCTTCGTGTCCACGCCGTACGCCTCGAGGAAGACGACCGCCTCCGAGAGCGCCTGGATGTTGGCGGCGACGATGAGCTGGTTGGCCGCCTTGACCGTCTGGCCGGCCCCGCTCGGACCGACGTGGACGATGGTCTTGCCCACGACGTCGAAGAGCGGCTTCGCGGTCGCGAAGTCGTCGGCCGACCCGCCGACCATGATCGAGAGGGCCGCGTTCTTCGCGCCGGCCTCGCCGCCGGAGACCGGGGCGTCGAGGATCCGGAAGCCACGCCCAGTGGCCTGCTCGGCGAGCGTCGCGCTCACGTCGGGCCTGATGCTGGAGAAGTCGATGATCAGCGCACCGGCGGGGGCGGACTCGAAGACGCCGCCCTCGGCGGTGAGGACCTCCTCGACGTGAGGCGAGTCCGGGACCATGACGCAGACGACCTCGGCGTCGCGGCAGGCGTCGGCGGTCGAGGTGGCCGCGCGGCCGCCCGCCGCAGCCAGGGCCTGGGTGCGCTCGGGGCTGTGGTCGAAGCCGGCGACGGTGTGGCCCGCCTCGACGAGGCGGGCGGCCATCGGGCTGCCCATGATGCCGAGGCCGATGAAGGCGATGTTGGTCATGATGTTCCTCCTGCGGGGGGGGTGGTCAGTGGGTGGCGGTCGCGGCGCTGCGGCGCTCGCGCGGCAGCCAGTCGAAGCTCTCGGCGGAGGCCGTGGCGGGCTTGTACTCCAGCCCGACCCAGCCGCTGTATCCCGCCGCCTCGAGCGCGGCGAGCTGACGCTCGAGCGGGAGCTGGCCGGTGCCGGGCTCGTTGCGGCCCGGGGCGTCGGCGATCTGGACGTGGGCGATGCGAGCGGCGTACGCAGCGATCACCGCGTCGACGTCGTCGCCGTTCACGGCGAGGTGGTAGAGGTCGGCGAGCAGACCGATGTTGGCCTCGCCGGCACGGTCGATCGCCGCCACCGCGTCGGCGGCGGTGAGCAGCGGATAGCGGTCGGCGCCGCTGACCGGCTCGACCAGCACGGTGCCGCCGATGCGGGCTGCCGCGCGGGCGGCCAGAGCGAGGTTCTCGGCGCCGAGCTCGTCCTGCTCCTCGGGGGCGACACCGTCGACGCGGTTGCCGTAGAGGGCGTTGAACGCCGTGCAGCCGAGCCGCTCACCGATGCCGATCGTGACGTCGATGTTGTCGCGGAACTCCGCCGACCGGGCCGGCCACGAGACCAGGCCGCGGTCGCCGGCAGGCATGTCGCCGGCGAAGAAGTTGAGGCCGACCAGGTGCACCCCGGCGTCCTGCACGGCGGTCACGAAGGCGTCGACGTCCTGGTCGGACGGCACCGCCTCGGCGAACGGCCACCAGAACTCCACCGCGTCGAAGCCGGCGGCCTTCACCGCCGCGGGGCGCTCGAGCAGCGGGAGCTCGGTGAACAGGATCGAGCAGTTCACCTCGTACCGGAGCTGGTGGGTCATCACACCGTTCCTTCCGTATTGCGGAATTTGATTTCTGACATTCGAAATATAAGGATGTGAGCGGAGTCACGTCAACCCGCGTCTCGGACTCGGCCGCAAAGTGGTGAAGAAACGACAACGGGCCTCCCGTGCACATGCGCGGGCGTTGTACGTTCCTCCAAGACGCGGCCGATATGGACCGGCGGACCGGTGGAGGCACCGTGCTACTTGCAGAGCTGTTGGAGCAGCCCAGCCTGGGCCTGCGACTCCTGCACGCCCCCGACGGCTCGCTGGAGCGTCCGGTGGGGCGCACGATCACGATCGACCTACTCGAGCCGGGCCGCTACCTGAACGGCGGCGAGCTCGTGCTCACCGGGCTGGTCTGGCGCCGCGGACCGGAGGACAGCGAGACGTTCGTGTCCTCGATCGCCGAGGGTGGCGCGACCTGTCTGCTGGCCGGAGCGGCCCTGCTCGGCGCCGTTCCCGACGACCTCGTCGAGGCCTGTCACCGCCATCAGGTCGCCCTGGTCGAGGTGCCCGGCGACGTGGCGTTCGCCGACGTCACCGAGTACGTCGCGGCCGCAGGCGCCGCCGGCGCGAGCGCACGGATGTCGGCCAGCCTGGCCCGCCAGCGTCAGCTCCTCTCCGCCATCGCCTCGGGTCGCAGCCTCGACGAGCTGGCCGCCCGGGTGGCCTCCGAGATCGGCCATGCGTGCCGGGTCCTCACCGCCAGCGGGCGCCATGTCGTACCCGGCCCCGGAGAGCTCGATCCCGAGACGGTCGACGCGCTGACCCGCCGCTTCCTGACCGCCGACCTGCTGCCCGCCGTGGCCGAGGTGGGCGACCGCAGCTACTCGCTGTTCCCCATCGGATCGGGCCTGGCCGACCGCCTCACCGGATGGACCGTGGCGGTCGAGGGCGACCACACCACCTGGCCTCGGGAGGACCTCGACATGGTCCACGAGTTCGGCGCCATCACAGCTCTGGACCGCTCCCGGCGCGACGAGGGATTTCGCGTCCGGCGACCGCTCGCGGCCGCGACCCTCGCCCATCTGGAGGCCGGCGCCTCGCCTGCCGAGATCGCGACCGGGCTACGCCAGTCCGGGCTCGACCCCGAGCGTCCGCTGGTGCTCGCCGTGGCCGAGCTCGGACCGGGTGGCCCGCCGGACGCGGTGGCCGCGGTGCTCGAGGATGTGGCCCTCGGGCTGGGGCCGTCCGTGGTCGCGAGCGCGCGGGACGGCTGTGCCGTCGCCTTCCTCCCGTCCCGCCCGGACCTCACCGACCAGCTGCGCCGCTCGCTCACCCGGTTGGCGCCGGCCCTGGTCCGCGGCTCGCTGTCGGTGGGACTGAGTGGCGAGAGCGCCATCGACGCGCTGGCCGGCGCGCTCGAGGAGGCCCGGTTCGCGCACCGGGTCGCCCGCTCCGGCGGCGGCGCGGTGGCGCTGTCCAGCTCGGAGGAGGTCACCTCCCACGTACTGCTGCTCGCCACGGTCCCCGACGACATCCGCCGCACCTACGCGCAGCGTGTCCTCGGCCCCGTCCTCGAGCACGACCAGCGCACCGGCAGCGATCTGGTGCCGACGCTCGACCGGTTCCTGACGTACGCCGGGTCGTGGACGCGTACCGCGGAGTCGCTCCACCTCCACGTCAACAGCGTGCGCTACCGGATCTCCCGGGTCGAGGAGCTGACCGGGCGTGATCTGACCACGATGGAGGACCGCGTCGACGTCTTCCTCGCCCTCAGATCGCTGTGAAATACGGCCGCCGAAACCGGTACGAAACCGCTCTGCAACCGGCCGCAGGTCATTCTGGAGCATCACACAAAGGCCGCATCGACGCAGACCCCATCTTCGGATGATCGGCGGGTGCCGCTCGGGGCCCGAAAGTACCAGGCTGTGGTGTTAGTCACAGCTCACCTGCCCATCAGGGCGCCCCCGAGAAAGGTGTGAGGATGAACGCGAGAGCAGTCCTGAGGTCGATACGGCCCCAGAAGAAGGACGGTGGCCGCCCCACCCACCCCGTCGACGAGGTGCTCCCGGCGGGCAAGCTCGCCGTCTACGGCCTCCAGCACGTGCTCGCGTTCTACGCCGGGGCGGTGATCGTCCCGATCCTGCTCGCCAACTCCATCGGGTTGAGCCAGGAGGAGCTGATCCACCTGATCAACGCCGACCTGTTCACCTGCGGCATCGCCTCGATCATCCAGTCGGTCGGCTTCTGGAAGGTCGGCGTACGCCTGCCGCTGCTGCAGGGTGTCACCTTCACCGCCGTCTCGCCGATGATCGCGATCGGCCTCGCGGCGGGAGGCGGCACGGACGGGCTGCTCGTCATCTACGGCGCGGTGATCGTCGCCGGACTCGCGACGTTCTTCATCGCCCCCTACTTCAGCCGGCTGATCCGGTTCTTCCCGCCGGTCGTGACCGGCTCAGTGATCACCATCATCGGCATCGCGCTGCTGCCCGTCGCTGCCGCGGACGCGACCGGTGGCGCCGGCCCGACCTCGGACCCCACCAGCGGCCGCAACCTGGCGTACGCCCTGGGCACCCTGGCCCTGATCGTGGTCATCCAGCGGGTGTTCAAGGGCTTCATGGCCACCGTCGCAGTGCTCGTCGGCCTGGTCGTCGGCACCCTGGTCGCCTGGGCCCTCGGGGATGCCCACTTCGACGCGGTCGCCAGCTCCGACTGGGTGGGCGTGACCACGCCGTTCCACTTCGGCTGGCCACAGTTCTCTGCGGCCGCGATCGTGTCGATGATCGTCGTCATGCTGATCACCGCCGTCGAGACCACCGGTGACGTCTTCGCCACCGGCGAGATCGTCGAGAAGCGGATCGGCCGCAACGACATCGCCCGCGCCCTGCGCGCCGACGGCCTGGCCACCACCATCGGCGGCGTCTTCAACTCCTTCCCCTACACCTGCTTCGCCGAGAACGTCGGCCTCGTCCGGCTGACCCGGGTCAAGAGCCGCTGGGTCGTCGCCGCGGCGGGCCTGATCATGGTGTTCATCGGGCTGCTCCCGAAGGTCGGCGCGATCGTCGCCGGCATCCCGCACCCGGTCCTCGGCGGCGCCGCCCTGGCGATGTTCGCGACGGTCGCCGTCGTCGGCTTCCAGACGCTCAGCAAGGTCGACTTCCACGACCACCGCAACGTGGTGATCGTGGCGACCAGCGTCGGCCTGGCGATGTACGTCACCGCGCAGCCGGAGGTCGCCCAGGCCGTCCCGGACTGGGCCGAGATCATCTTCGGCAGCGGCATCACCCTCGGCAGCCTCACCGCGATCCTGCTCAACATCCTGTTCCACCACGTCGGCCCGGACTACGGCCCCGCCGTCGCCGGCCAGCCCGGCGAGGGCGTCCGGCTCGACCAGGTCAACCAGATGGGGCGTACGGAGTTCGTGGAGACGTTCGACGGTCTCTTCCAGGGACCGCGGTGGATGGTGGAGCGGGCCTGGCAGCAGCGTCCGTTCGCCGACACGCACGCCCTGCGCCGCGCCTTCCAGGACGCCCTCTTCAGCGGCTCCGTCGAGGAGCAGCGCGAGCTGATCGAGGCCTACCCCGAGCTCGGCTCGCGCCTCGTCTCGGAGGGGATGGTCGGCGAGGAGTCGCTGCGCGACCAGTCCTCGCGCGGCCTGACCCACCTGGCCGAGCCGGACCAGGAGACACTGTCCTCGCTCACCGACGCCTACCACGAGCGGTTCGGCTTCCCGCTGGTCATCTCCGTACGCGACTCCGACTCGCTCGACCGGATCCTCGCCGAGGGCCGGTCGCGGCTCGGGAACTGCGAACGGCAGGAGCACGCCGCCGCGCTGATCGAGATCGCCAAGATCGCCGGCCACCGCTTCGACGACTTCCTGCGCGATGCCAACCCGATCCACAGCGCCCGCACCCGCAACCCGATCCGGAGCCAGCCATGACCGATCCCTCTGTCACCGTCAACGGGGACCACGTACCCCTGACCGGGGTCGCCACCCACACCACCGCCCTCGACTGGCTGCGCGGACGTGGCCTGACCGGCGCCAAGGAGGGCTGTGCCGAGGGCGAGTGCGGCGCCTGTTCGGTGCTCGTCGCCCGGCCCGGCACCACCTCGCCGACCGAGTGGACCGCGATCAACGCCTGCCTCGTCCCCGTCGCCGCGCTCGACGGCCAGGAGCTGGTGACCAGCGAGGGTCTCGGCTCCAGCGACGACCTGCATCCGGTCCAGCAGGAGCTGGCCGTACGCGGCGGGTCGCAGTGCGGCTACTGCACGCCCGGCTTCGTCTGCAGCCTCGCCGCGGAGTACTACCGCCCGAGCCGCGAGGCGACCGCCGAGACCTGCGACCACGAGCACGGCCCGAACGGCGTCGATCTGCACGCGCTGAGCGGCAACCTGTGCCGCTGCACCGGCTACCGCCCGATCCGCGATGCCGCCTACGCCCTCGGCGCACCCGAGGCCGACGACGCCTTCGCCGCGCGCCAGCAGCAGCCTCCGCCCGAGCCGCGACCGACCCGGATCGCGGTCGACGGCGCCGAGTTCGTACGCCCGGAGACGCTCACCGAGGCCCTCGACCTGATCACCGAGTGGCCGGAGGCGCAGGTCGTCGCCGGCTCGACCGACTGGGGCGTCGAGGTCAACATCCGCGGCCGCCGCGCACCCCTGGTCGTGGCGGTGGACCGGCTGCCCGAGCTGCGCGAGCTCTCGTTCCGAACCGGCCACGTCGAGATCGGCGCGGCCCTCACCCTGACCGAGATCGAGCGCAAGCTCAACGGCCGGATCCCGCTGCTGGCCGAACTGTTCCCGCAGTTCGCCTCGCGGCTGATCCGCAACGGCGCGACGCTCGGCGGCAACATCGGCACCGCCTCGCCCATCGGCGACGCCCCGCCGGCGCTGCTCGCGCTCGACGCCGAGGTCGTCCTGGCCTCGCCGCGCGGCGAGCGGGTCGTCCCGCTGGCCGACTACTTCACCGGCTACCGCGAGACCGTCCGCGCCGCCGACGAGCTGATCCGCAGCGTACGGATCCCGCTGCCGCTGGCCCCGCTCGTCGGCTTCCACAAGATCGCCAAGCGCCGTTTCGACGACATCTCCAGCGTGGCCGTCGGCTACGCGGTCGAGGTCGTCGACGGCACCGTGGTCCGCGCCCGGATCGGTCTGGGCGGCGTGGCGGCCACCCCGCTGCGTGCCGTCGCCACCGAGGACGCCCTGGTCGGCCGGTCCTGGACCGAGGAGACCGTACGCCGCGCCGCGGCCGTCCTGGCCGGCGAGGGCACACCGATGGACGACCACCGCGCCAGCGCGTCCTACCGCTCGGCGATGCTGGGCCAGTCCCTGCTGCGCCTGTTCCACAACGACCGCGAGGAGGTGCCTGCATGAGCGCCCTGTCCGAACGACCCGACAACCCGATCGTCGGGATCCCGCTGCCCCACGAGAGCGCCGCGCTGCACGTCACCGGCGAGGCGCTCTACACCGACGACCTGGTCGGACGGATGACCGGCGTGCTGCACGCCTGGCCGGTCCAGGCCCCGCACACCCATGCCCTCGTCACCGCGCTGCGGACCGCCCCGGCCTACGACGTGCCCGGCGTCGTCCGGGTGCTGACCGCCGAGGACGTACCGGGCGTCAACGATGCCGGCGTCAAGCACGACGAGCCGCTCTTCCCCACCGAGGTGATGTTCCACGGCCACGCGGTGTGCTGGGTGCTCGGCGAGACCCAGGAGGCCGCTCGGCTGGGCGCGGCCGCGATCGAGGTCGACTACGAGCCGCTGCCCGCCCTGGTCACCGTGACCGAGGCGATCGCGGCGGAGAGCTTCCAGGGCACCCCGCGCAACCTCGAGCGCGGCGACGTCACGGCGGCCCTGCAGAAGGCCGCCCACGTCTTCGAGGGCGAGTTCGAGTTCGCCGGCCAGGAGCACTTCTATCTCGAGACCCACGTCTCCCTCGCCCTGGTCGACGAGGGTGGCCAGGTGCTGGTGCACAGCAGCACCCAGCACCCCTCCGAGACGCAGGAGATCGTCGGCCACGTGCTCGGGGTCCCGAGCCACGAGGTCACCGTCCAGTGCCTGCGGATGGGTGGCGCGTTCGGCGGCAAGGAGATGCAGCCGCACGGCTACGCGGCCATCGCCGCGCTCGGCGCCACCCTGACCGGGCGCCCGGTGCGGCTGCGCCTCAACCGCACCCAGGACATCACCATGTCCGGCAAGCGCCACGGCTTCCACAGCACCTGGCGCGTTGGATTCGACGACGAGGGCCACATCCTCGGCCTCGAGGCCACCCTGACCGCCGACGGCGGCTGGAGCCTCGACCTCTCCGAGCCGGTGCTGGCCCGCGCGCTGTGCCACATCGACAACGCCTACTGGGTGCCCGACATCCGGGTCGACGGCCGCGTCGCGCGCACCAACAAGACCTCGCAGACCGCCTTCCGCGGCTTCGGGGGGCCGCAGGGCATGCTCGTCATGGAGGACCTGCTCGGCCGGTGCGCACCACTGCTCGGCATCGACCCGCTCGAGCTGCGCCGCCGCAACTTCTACCAGCAGAACCAGACCACGCCGTACGGTCAGCAGGTCCGCCAGGCCGACCGGCTGGCGGCCTGCTGGGACCAGGTGGCGTCCTCTGGCGAGGTGGCTCGGCGCCGGGCGGAGATCGCCGAGTTCAACGCTCGGCACCCGCACACCAAGCGCGGCCTGGCGATGACTCCGGTGAAGTTCGGCATCTCGTTCAACCTCACCGCCTTCAACCAGGCCGGCGCCCTCGTCCACGTCTACAAGGACGGCTCGGTGCTGATCAACCACGGCGGCACCGAGATGGGCCAGGGCCTGCACACCAAGATGCTCCAGGTGGCGGCGACCGCGCTCGGCCTGCCCCTGTCCCGCGTACGTCTCGCCCCGACCCGCACCGACAAGGTGCCCAACACCTCGGCGACCGCGGCCAGCTCCGGCGCCGACCTCAACGGGGCCGCGATCAAGAACGCCTGCGAGCAGATCCGTGAGCGGCTCGCCCAGGTCGCCGGCGGCCGGCTCGGGATCAGTCCCAGGGACGTACGTTTCGATGACGGTGTCGTCCACGGCCTCTCTCCCGCGTCTGGCGAGATCGGTTGGAACGAGCTGGTCAACATCGCCTACCACCAGCGAGTGCAGCTGTGGGCGGCCGGCTTCTACCGCACCGAGGGTCTGCACTGGGACCCCAACGTGATGCAGGGCGAGCCGTTCAAGTACTTCGCCAACGGCGTCGCCGCCTCCGAGGTGGAGGTCGACGGCTTCACCGGTGCCTACACGCTGCGGCGGGTCGACATCGTCCACGACGTCGGCGACAGCCTGAGCCCGCTGATCGACATCGGTCAGATCGAGGGCGGCTTCGTGCAGGGTGCCGGCTGGCTGACCCTGGAGGACCTGCGCTGGGACACCTCCGACGGACCCAACCGGGGCCGGCTGGCGACGCAGGCGGCGAGCACGTACAAGCTGCCGAGCTTCTCGGAGATGCCCGCGGACTTCCGGGTGAAGCTGCTCGAGAAGGCACACGAGGAGGGTGCCGTCTACGGTTCCAAGGCTGTCGGCGAGCCCCCGCTGATGCTCGCCTTCTCCGTACGCGAGGCGCTGCGTGAGGCGGCCGCTGCCTTCGGCCCGGCCGGGACCAGCGTCGAGCTCGGCTGTCCCGCCACTCCGGAGGCCGTCTACTGGGCCCTCGACAAGGCTCGTACGCCGCAGGCCGCCGAGTCGGGCGGCGAGCCCGAGCCGGTCATGGCCGGAGAGAGGTGATGACATGGAGTGGCTGAAGGCCGTCCAGCGGCTGCGCGAGCAGCGGGTTCCCGGCGTACTCGTGACCCTGACGTCCGTACGCGGCCACTCGCCGCGCGAGGCCGGGGCGAAGATGGTCGTCTCGGCCGAGCACACCTGGGCCACCGTCGGTGGCGGCAACCTGGAGGCGGTCGCGATCGAGCGCGCCCGCGCGATGCTGACCGAGGGCCTCGCGGTGCCGGAGAGTCTGAAGGTGTCGCTCTCCGACAAGGCGCCCTACCAGCACGGCGTGCAGTGCTGTGGCGGTGAGGTCGAGCTGCTGCTCGAGCCGCTGCCCGTCGTCCCGTCCGTGGCCATCTTCGGGATGGGCCACGTCGGGCTCGAGCTGGCGCGCATCCTCGCCCGCCACGATCTCGAGCTGCACCTGGTCGACTCCCGCGCCGCCCAGCTCGAGCCGGAGCAGCTGCGGGGGTTGGACGACGCCGTCGCCGGCATCCACGTCCACCAGGTGCCGGTGCTGCCGGAGCTCGTCATCGGCGAGCTGCCCGAGGGCACCCACGTCCTGGTCATGACCCACGACCACGCCGAGGACGCCGCGCTGTGCGACGCCGCTCTGCGTGCCGGGCATCTCGGATCGATCGGGCTGATCGGCTCGAGCGCCAAGTGGAGCCGGTTCCGGGCGAAGCTCGCCGACGAGGGCCACACGCCCGAGGCGATCGCCCGCATCACCACGCCCATCGGGCTCCCAGATCTCGGCGGCAAGGAGCCGGCCACGATCGCGGTCAGCGTCGCGGCCCGGCTGCTTCAACTCTTCGCGGGCGACCCCGCGCAGACCGAACAACAAGCAAGGTGACATCCCGCATGACGCTCTACCGAGGAACCTTCCTCGACACTCCCGACGACCCCTTCACCGGCGGCCGGCTCCGCACCGAGCAGGACGGCGCGCTGCTGGTACGCGACGGCGTGGTCCGCGCCCGCGGGTCCTTCGCCGACCTTCGCGGCCAGCACCCCCAGGAGGAGGTCGTCGACCTCTCCGGCGGCTTCGTGCTGCCCGGATTCGTCGACACCCACGTGCACTTCCCGCAGGTACGCGTCATCGGCGGCCTCGGCATGCCGCTGCTCGACTGGCTCGACCAGACCGCGCTCCCCGAGGAGGCGCGCCTGGCCGACCCGACCTACGCCGCGGGCGTGGCCACCGATTTCGTACGCGGCCTCGTCGGCGCCGGCACCACCACGGCACTCGTCTTCGGCAGCCACTTCGCGCCCGCGGTCGACACGGTCTTTGCCGAGGCCGCCCGCGTCGGGCTGCGGATCACCAGCGGCCTCGTGGTCAGCGACCGGCTCATCCGCGAGGACCTGTTCACCGACCCGGACCGGGCCCGCGAGGAGTCTCTCGCGCTCGCAGCCCGCTGGCACGGCGTCGGCCGGGCCCGCTACGCCGTGACGCCGCGGTTCTCGCTGTCGTGCTCTGATCCGCTGTTGGCGGCCTGCGCCGACGTCCTCCGTGCCGTCCCAGGGGCCATGCTGACCTCCCACGTCAACGAGAACACCCGCGAGATCGAGACCGTCGAGGCGCTCTTCGGCTGCGACTACGTGACCTCCTACGACCGGCACGGCCTGGTCGGCCCCGGCACCGTCCTCGCGCACAACGTGCACCCGACCGACCCCGAGCTCGCTCTGTTGGCCGCCCGCGGTGCCGCCGTCGCGCACTGCCCCTCCAGCAACGCCGCCCTCGGCAGCGGCCTGTTCCCGCTGGCCCGCCACCGCGCCCACGGCGTACGCGTCGCGATGGGCTCCGACGTCGGCGCCGGCACCGGGTTCTCCCTGCTCAAGGAGGGCCTGAGTGCGTACGTCGCCCAGCAGCTCCTCGGCGATGCCGGTCACCCCTTGACCCCCACCCACCTCCTCCACCTCGCCACGGTCGCCGGAGCCGAGGCCCTCGGCCTCGGGGCCTCGGTCGGCGACTTCTCCGTAGGCCGCCGCTTCGACGCCCAGTGGATCAAGCCGGCCGCGAGCACACCCCTCGACGTCGGCCTCACCCACGCCGCGGATGCCGGCGACGCCCTCGCCAAGATGTTCGCCCTCGGCACCCCCGCCGACGTACGCAGCGTCTGGATCGAGGGCGAGCTCGTCAACGCCCCCGACCCCCACCTCGTCGGTTAGCACCCCGAGGCGTCACCCCGGTCGGCCGAGGCGTCACCCCGGTCGGTCGAGTGGTCACCTCGCTGCCAACTCGGCCGACGGGAGTGACGTCTCGACACGTTCGAAAGACCGGTTCACCGATCTGGATCGTCCTGGCTGCGTACCATCTCCAGAGTGTCGGAGCTGTTCGTTGCGATCGTCTCGGCCGTCGTCGGTGCCGCCGTCGGCTCGGGTCTGACGACGCTGGCTGCCACCATCCGGTGGCGACGGGTCCAGGTCAGGGCGCATCGCGCACGTTGGCTCGAGCCCGAGGAGAGCCTCGTCAGCCCGCCGGCGAGTGGCCTCGTCCCGGTCGACTTCCCCGTTGACGGTGCGACAGCAGGCGCGAACCTCCATGTGAAGATCGTCAACCGATCGACCCGTGACGTGGAGGTCACCCATGTCTGGCTCGCGACGGATCCTGTACGTGAGCTCGATCTGTCCCGCTTCGCGCTGCCGGTGAGGATCCGACCTGACGAGACGCACGAGGTCTGGTTCCCGGTCGGCAACCTTCCAGCCGACGCTCCGCTCGAGCGGCTGGCGACGGTCCGGTTGTCGACAGGGAAGACCATCAGGTCTCGGCCCAACGACACCGTGCCGCCGTTCGGGTCGGTCGCTCGTGCGCAAGGCTGAACAGCCCGATGCCGACAACACGTAGAACACGCGTGTCCAAGGCAGCGTGAGACGTCAGCTCGCCGCCTTTCTTCCCAACGTCGAGTCGGCGCATCCTGACACGACATCATGCCGAGTCGGCTCGTTATGACGAGCCGACTCGGCATGATTTGGGGTGAGGACGAGCCGACTCGACAGGCCCGACGTACGCCGTTCCTCAGCCGGTCAGGTCCGGTCGATGTCATCGTCGAGCCGGTCCCCGAAGCCCTCGCGAGAGTCCTGGGAGGCGGCGAAGACCGAGGCGCCCGAGCGGTTGCCGACGGTGATCTCGTTGAACAGCAGGTTGAGCACGACGGCGACCAGGGCGGTGGCGCTGATGCCGGAGTGCATGATGACCCCGAGCCACTCCGGGAAGGCGTCCCAGAAGGTCGGTGCGGCGATCGGCAGGATCCCGACGGCGAGAGCTACGGAGACGATCACCATGTTGAGGTTGTCCTCGTAGTCGACGCGGGACAGCGTGCGGATCCCGGAGGCCGCGACGGAGCCGAAGAGCACGATGCCGGCGCCGCCGAGCACGGGGTACGGGATCGCCGCCACCACCGCACCGACCACCGGCAGCAGACCGAGGAGCAGCAGGACGAGACCGCCGGTGGCAACGACGTACCGACTCCTGATGCCGGTCAGGGCGACCAGGCCGACGTTCTGGGCGAAAGCGCTGCACGGGAAGGTGCCGAACAGCGGGGCGACCGTGGTGGCGGCCATGTCGGCGCGAAGACCACGAGCGACCCGTCGAGCGTCCACGTCGGTCTCCACGATCTCGCCGATCGCCAGGATGTCGGCGGTCGTCTCGGTCATGATCACCAGAATGACGATCGTCATCGAGACGATCGCGCCGACCTCGAAGGTCGGGCTGCCGAAGTGCAGCAGCGGCGGCAGCGCGACCACGTCGGCCTTACCCACGGAGGAGAAGTCCGCCTGTCCCGCGATCACCGCGATCACGGTCCCGACGACGAGCCCGATGAGGATCGAGAGCCGCGAGATCGCACCCTGGAACACCCGGCTGATCACCAGGATGATGAGCAGCGTCAGCCCGGCGTACGCGATGTTCGTCATCGAGCCGTAGTCCGGCGCGGAGGCGTCGTTGCCCATCGCCCAGCGGAACGCCACCGGCATCAGCGAGAGCCCGATGACCGTGATGATCGTGCCGGTGACGACCGCCGGGAAGAGCCTGACCAGCTGAGCGAAGAACGAGGAGAGCACCAGCCCGATCAGGCCGGCGACGATGATCGCGCCGAAGACCGGGCGCAGCCCGTCCTCGCTGGCGATGGTGACCATCGTCGACACGCTGGCGAACGAGATGCCCTGCACGATCGGCAGCCGGCTGCCGAAGGGCCCGAGGCCCAGTGTCTGGAGCAGCGTGGCGAAGCCCGAGACGAAGAGCCCCGCGGTCACCAGCAGCGCGAGGTCCGTGCCCGAGAGACCCGCGGCACCCCCGACGATGAGCGGCGGCGCGATCACGCCGCCGTACATCGTCAGGATGTGCTGCGTGCCGTAGGCGAGGAGCTGGCCCGGCGGATGCCGCTCGTCCTCAGGTCGGGTCGTGATCGGCGCGGTGGCCTGCCTCCTGCGACCTAACATGGCCGGGCCTCAGCAGAATCCGGGGATGGCGTGCCAGGCGTTGCCGGCGTCTGGCGCCTCGTCGCGTACGACCGAGGCTTCGATCAGGCCGTAGGGCCGGTCCGCGGCGAAGAAGACCTCGCCGGGGTTGTCCAGGCCGAAGGGCGAGAGATCGGAGAGGAAGTGGTGCTTGTTGGGCGCGGAGAACTTGATCTCGGCGACATCACCGTGCTGCTCGAGCACCGAGGTGCCCATCCCGTGGAGGGTCTGCTGCAGCGCGAGACTGTGGATCTCCGCGAACCGCTGCAGCAGCAGGGCCCGGATGGAGTCGTACGCCTTGTCCCAGTCGACCTCGGTGGTGGAATAGCGCCAGCGGGCGACGAGCGAGGTCGCCAGGATCCGGTCGGTGGTCTCCTGCAGGGTCGTGTACTCGTCCTTGAGGAAGCCGTGGAACTCCGAGCCGGTCGACTTGAGCACGACCAGGTCCTTGATGCCGGAGACCACGTGCGCCACTCGATCCGACCCACGGCCGTCGACGTTCACCACCGTGGTCCGTACGCCGCCACCCGAGCGGACGAAGGAGTGGTCGTGACCCGCTCCATCGACCTCGATCCGGTCCCAGGCGTACTCATCGATCTCGACCCGTGCCCCCTCGGCGGCCGGGCAGGCCTCGAGGTAGCGGTCGGCGAGAGCCAGCGCGAACTCCTCGATCGAGGCGACGCCGATCTCCTTCGCGTAGGCGAAGACGGTGTTCTTCTGGGTGTCGGTCGGCAGTACGTCCTGCTGGTCGCCAGTGGTGTGGGCGTCGTCGAAGCTGCCGCGCAGCGCGGTGGAGACGTTGAGGTCACGGATCTGGTGGCGCGGAGTGTCGCGGTAGATGCGTACGACGCGGTTCTCGGCCTTGCCGTACTGGTTGGGTCCAAGACGAATGGGCATGTCAGCTCCCTCGGTAGGTGGAGTAGGCGAACGGGCTCAGCAGAAGTGGCACGTGGTGGTGCCGCCGGTCGGTGACCGCGAAGGTGACGGAGACCTGCGGGTAGAAGCACTCCTGACCGGTCGCCGCGTAGTAGGCGGCGGTGCCGAACCGGAGCTGATAGGTGCCGGCCGGGACCTGATCGGGTCCCAGGTCGGTCACCCGGCCGTCGTCGTCGGTGACGGCGTCGGCGAGTACGACGGATGACTCGTTGGCGTCGATCCGGCTGAGCCGGACCGGGACACCGGCGGCCGGACGGCCGAGCGCGGTGTCGAGTACGTGGGTGGTGATGGCGCTGGTCATGCCGAGACCTCCGCGGCCAGGACGCGCTCGAGGCGGAGCAGCGCGATCTTGCGCAGCTCGTCGGCGACCACGGCCGCCTCCTCGTCGTGCTCGTGACCCAGCCGCTCGCGGAGGGCGCCGAGCACCTGGTCCGCCGAGAGGCCCGAGGCGCAGATCAGGAAGACCCGGCCGAAGCGCTCCTCGTAGGCCCGGTTGCCCTCGGCGAGCGCGTGGGAAGTGGCCTGGTCGGTGCCGACCGCGGCCTGCTCGCGCCGCGACCAGGCGGCCTCGGGGTGCGCGCCCTCGGCGCGCTCCCCGATCCTGGGGTGGGCGGTCAGCGCCTGGTCGACGTCGGCCGCGGTGAACCGTCGGGCCGCCTCGTCGGCGGCCCGGAAGAGGTCGGCCTCTGCGGCGTAGGGACGCCCGGCCAGGACGGCGGCGACCCAGCTCGGAGCGTCGCAGCAGGCCTGGAGCACGGGCCGTACGACGTGCGCCGGTGAGGTGTTGAAGCTCTGGAGATCCATGAACCGTTCTCTCTCGCTATGCGGAAACTAATTTCCGTACAGCAGCAACGATTGCATGTGTCGCTCATCACAGTCAACAGTTTGTTGAAAAGTAGGGACTACTCCCGCTCGCGGTTCAGGTAGTTGTAGACCGTGAACCGGGTGACGCCGAGCGCGGCCGCCACGATCTCGGCGCTCTTGCGGTAGTCGAAGGCGCCGCGCTCCTCCAGCAGCCGCACGGCGCGCTGCTTCCCCTGGCGGTCCAAGGCCGCCAGGTCGCCACCGAGGCTCTCGGCGACCTCGGCGAGCAGTGCGTCCAACCCGCTCGCCGTACGCCGCGGCGCGCTGTGTCCTTCGACCCGGACCTGGAAGGTGATCTGGTCGGCGCCGTGGTCCAGGCCGGCGGCCACGACCGAAGCCAGCGTGGCCAGCACCGCGTCCCGCTCGCCACGCACCGACGTGCCCAGCGGCCCGAAGTCACACTCCAGGCCGGCCTCGCGGGCGGCCGCGAGCGCCGCCGTGGCGTGCTCGGGAGGCTCGCCCTCGCCACGGAACGGTTCGGTGGTGAACTCGGCTTCGACGCGCATGGCGGCAGGCTACCCAGCCTGCCGCCATGCCATCGGGATGCTCAGGCGGTGATCCGCCGGCGAGCCAGCTCGGCCAGCTTGGCCTGGTCGATCCCGGCGAGCGTCTCGACCTCGTCGGCCGCGACAGCACCGCACTCCACGCCACGCAGCACGAACGCGGCGAGCGCGGCAGCGGTGGCGGGCTCGTCGAGATAGCTGGAGTCGCCGCCGTGGACGTACGCCCGCAGGCGAGCCGAGGCGACCTCGAGCCCGTCTCGGAAGAACGCGTACGTCGCGATGTAGCGGCTGGGGAGCTGGGCCGGATGCAGGTCCCAGCCCTGGTAGATCCCGCGGGCCAGCGACCGGCTCACCAGGCGCGAGTGGAGCCGCCAGGCGGCGCGTACGGCCTCGGGGTCGCCGACCGGGAGCACGTTCGTCGAGCCGTCCGAGACGAAGACACCGGTGCCGGCGGCGGCCACCTGCATCACGTCCTTGGCATGGTCGGCGACCGGGTGCTCCATGCTCTGGAAAGCGGCCGCGACCCCGAGCGAGGCGGAGTAGTCGTACGTCCCGTAGTGCAGGCCGGTGACCCGGCCGGCGCCGGCGGCGATCATCCGCGCGATCAGCGCCGTGCCGTCGGAGCCGAGGATCGCCTGCGGCGTCTCGACCTGGATCTCGAACCGAAGGCTCCCGGCCTCGATCCCGTGGGCGGCCTCGAGCGCGGACAGCGCGGTGACCATCGCGGTGACCTGCTCGACGGAGGTCACCTTGGGCAGCGTGATGACGAAGCCGTCGCCCAGGCCACCCTCCCGGACGAGCTCGCCGAGGAAGAGGTCGAGCGTACGCAGCCCGCGGTGCCGCGTCGGGGCCTCGAACGACTTGATCCGGATGCCGTGGAACGGCGTCGCGGAGCCGTCACGGACGGTGGCGGCGAGCGCCCGGGCGGCCGCCACCACAGCGGCGTCCTCGTCCTCGTCGGGCCGAGCGCCGTAGCCGTCCTCGAAGTCGATCCGCAGGTCCTCGATCGGCTCGGCGGCCAGCTTGGCCGTCACCCGGTCGTAGATCTCCTCCGCCAAGCCGGGCTCCAGCTCGAAGGAGTCTGCGACCTCTGCAGCCGAGCCAGCATGCTCAGCCAGCACCCGACCGGACTCGGCCGACCACTCCGAGACGGTCTTCTCGTCGTAGCGGTCGCCCGGGACGTAGACGGTGTGCACCGGCTGACGTACGCCACGGTCCCCCGGATAGCTGGCGGCCAGCGCCGCGTCGGCACCGGCGAGCGCGCGGTCGAGCCGCGCAGCGAGCTCCTCGAGGTGGCTCATGCACCCACCACCTGCTCGTAGGCGGGCAGAGTCAGGAAGTCGACGTAGTCGTCGGCGAGCGCGACCTCCTCGAAGATGGTGCGGGCCTGCTTCAGGTGGTGCTCGATCCCGTCGGCCGCCCCGAGCAGCTTCGTCATCTCCTCGTCCAGAACCCGGCGTACGAGCTCTGCGGTCACCTGGGTCCCGTCGTCGAGCTTCGATCCGTTGTGCACCCACTGCCAGATCTGCGAGCGGGAGATCTCGACCGTGGCGGCGTCCTCCATCAGGTTGTGGATCGCGACAGCACCGGCGCCGCGCAGCCAGGCGTCGAGGTAGACCAGCGAGACCTCGACGTTGTCGTGCAGCCCGGCGAGGGTGATCGCGCCGCCCGCAGAGGCGACGTCGAGCAGGTCCTCGGCGGCAACGGCGACGTCGTCGCGCTGCCGGTCGACCTGGTTCGGCCGGTCGCCCAGGACACCGTCGAAGATCTCGCGGCAGATCGGGACCAGGTCGGGGTGGGCCACCCAGGAGCCGTCGAAGCCGTCCCCGGCTTCACGCTCCTTGTCCTCCCGGACCTTGGCGAAGGCGGTGGCGTTGACCTCCTGGTCCCGGCGGCTCGGGATGAAGGCGGCCATGCCGCCGATCGCGTGGGCGTTGCGGCGATGGCAGGTCTTCACCAGCAGCTGGGCGTACGCACGCATGAACGGCGAGGTCATCCCCACCGTCGCCCGGTCCGGCAGCACGAACGAGGGCCCGGCGTCGCGGAAGTACTTGATCAGGCTGAACAGGTAGTCCCACCGGCCGGCGTTGAGCCCCGAGGCGTGGTCGCGCAGCTCGTAGAGGATCTCGTCCATCTCGAACGCGGCCGGAATCGTCTCGATGAGGACGGTCGCGCGCACGGTCCCGTGCGGGATCCCGAGCTCGGCCTGGGCGAAGGTGAACACGTCGTTCCACAGCCGCGCCTCGAGGTGGCTCTCCATCTTGGGGAGGTAGAAGTACGGCCCGCTGCCGCGCTCCACGAGCTCGCGGGCGTTGTGGAAGAAGTAGAGCCCGAAGTCGACCAGGGCACCGACGACCGGCTTGTCGTCGACCAGGACGTGCAGGTCGTCGAAGTGCCAGCCGCGCGGGCGCATCACGATCGTGGCCAGCCGCTGGTCCTCCTTGAGCTCGTAGAGCTTGCCCTGCGGGGACATCGCCGAGATCTGGCGCCGAATGGCGTCGTACAGGTTCACCTGGCCGCCGACCACGTTGCTCCAGTGCGGCGTGCTGGCGTCCTCCATGTCGGCCAGCCAGACCCGCGCCCCGGAGTTGAGGGCGTTGATCGTCATCTTCCGGTCCGTCGGGCCGGTGATCTCGACGCGGCGGTCCTGGAGGTCCTCGGGCACCGGCGCCACAGTCCAGTCGCCGGCGCGTACGTCGGCCGTCTCGGGCAGGAAGTCGAGCCGGCCGGTGCGGGCGACCTCCTCGCGGCGCACTCGGCGGGCGGCCAGGAGCTCGTCACGGCGGGCCCCGAACCGTCGCTGCAGCTCCGCGACGAAGTCGAGGGCCTCGGGGGTGAGGATCTCGGCTCCTCGCTCGACCTCGCCACCGGTGATCTGAATGTTCACGAGCTCCACCCTTCCAGGGCTACAGTTTCCTTTGAATGGATTTCTCTTTCCGCATTGCGGATATTAATCCGGCCAGACAAGGGACGCAACCAGCCGGATTTCCTCTACACGACGCTAGACTTCCGTCATCCGGAAGACAGTACCCATAGATCGGGGAGCTCAGGTGAGCGAGAACGAGAAGGCGCCGAAGGCCCGCACCGGGGCCGTGCAGTCGATCGAGCGTGCCTTCGCACTGCTGGAGACGATGGCCGACGCCGGCGGGACCATGGGGCTCTCCCAGCTCGCCGCCGCCTCCGGCCTGCCGCTGCCGACCATCCACCGGCTGGTGCGCACCCTCGTCGACCTGGGCTACCTCCGCCAGGAGGCCAACCGGCAGTACGTCCTCGGGCCCAAGCTGATCCGGCTCGGCGAGAGCTCCTCGCGCATGCTCAGCACCTGGGCCCGCCCGCACCTCACCCGGCTCGTGGACGAGGTCGGCGAGTCGGCCAACCTGGCGATGCTCGACGGCGACCAGATCGTCTACGTCGCCCACACCGAGTCGCGCCAGTCGATGCGCATGTTCACCGAGGTCGGCCGCCGGGTCTCCCCGCACTGCACCGCCGTCGGCAAGGCCATCCTCGCCGACATGGCTCCCGACCAGGTCCGCGACATCCTCCGGCGCACCGACATGGTCCCCTACACCTCCACCACGATCACCTCGCGCGACGACTACCTCGACCAGCTCGAGCAGGTCCGCGAGCGCCGCTACGCCATCGACGAGGGCGAGCAGGAGGCAGGCGTACGCTGCGTCGCCGTCGCCGTCCCCGACTACGCCCCGCGCCTGGCGATGTCGATCAGCGGACCGACCGGCCGGATGAGCGACGAGCTCATCGAGCGCGCCGTCCCGCTGCTCACCGAGGCCGGCAAGCAGCTCGCCGCCGACCTCGCCTGAGCTTCGTCGGCGGTCAGCCGCCGTACGGCACCGTGATGATCTCGAGGTTGTGTCCGTCGGGGCTCTCCCAGTAGACGCCGCGACCGCCGTCGTTGTGGTTGATCTGGCTCTCCCGCCGGTGGAAGGGGTCGGCCCAGTAGGTGATGCCGCGCTCCTTGATCCGCCCGAAGATCTCGTCGAACTCGGTCTCGGAGACCTTGAACGCGTAGTGCTGCGGCCGGAAGTCCTGATCCTCGACCACGTCGAGGCTGACCTGGTTGGTGAGCTCGACGACCCGGAACGGGCCGAAGACCTGGGCCTCCGGAAGCCCGAGGATCTCGGTCAGATGAGTCGCCATCGCGTCCCGGTCGGAGGCGTGGACGATCGTATGGTTCAGTTGGACGCTCATCGGATTCTCCTCTCACGTCATGATGACTCTAGGTCGCGGATACGACGCCGCCGACCGCATTTCGTGGTACGTATTGCGGTCCACGGGTCACCTCGACCCGGTAGATCTCGGGAGATCTCTATGAAGCGCACCACCGTCGGGATGAACCGTCGCGCCCTGCTCCAGGGAGCCGCCGCCATCGCGGGACTCACCGCTCTGTCCTCGTCGGCGGCCGCATCTGCGACCTCCGCCGGTCCACCGCACCAGAGCCCCATCCGCATCTACCGCGGCGGCGCCCAGCATGAGCACCTGCCCGCTCTGCACGTCCACTATCCCCACGACGCGACCGTCACGATGAAGTACGTCCGCGAGGACGCCGACGAGCCCGACGGCTGCACCGTCCGCGGCGACGAGGAGACCGTACGCGCCGAGCTCCCGCCCGGCGTCGGCTCGCTCGAGATGGCCGGCGTGACGTACGGCCTGGTGCAGTTCCACTGGCACACCCCGAGCGAGCATCGGCTCTCCGCCCGGGACTACCCGATCGAGATGCACTTCGTGCACCAGGACGCCTCCGGCCACACCCTCGTCGTCGGTGTCTGGGTCCGCCCGGGCCTCGTCAACCCGACCCTCGGCCGCCTCTACGACCACCTGGTCTCGGAGTGCTCGACCGCCGACCACGTCGGCCACATCGACGTCGGCGCCCTCCTGCCGCGCCGGCACACGTCCTACCGCTACGACGGCTCCCTCACGACCGCGCCCTACACCGAGCACGTCCAGTGGGTCATGCTCACCGACCCCATCACCGCCTCACCCCGCCAGATCGACCGGTTCCGCACCATGTTCCCGACCGGGAACCGACGCGACGTCCAGGACCTCAACGACCGCGTCGTACTGAGCGACCGCGGGCTCTTCTGAGTCTGATCAGCTGACCGGAGCGGCGAGGTTCTGGGCGAAGAAGGCGCCCAGACGCTCCACGGCTGCACCGACGTAAGGCTCCTTGTCGTAGAGATCCACATGGCTGGCGCCCTCGATCCAGAAGACTTCCTTCGGTCCCACCGCCCGCTGGAAGGCTTCGATCGTCATCCACGCCGTCTCCGCACGGGTGCCGACCACCATGAGAAGCGGTCGCTGCCCGATCAGTGGCACCTGCACGAAGGCGTCGAACGTCGCCATCTTGTCGACGCTCGTCCAGTCGAATGCCTTGGCAGCTCGCTCATGATCGAAGCGCGGCGTGCAGTAGTAGTCGAAGCCCTCGGCCGCGTGCTCGCCCCCGATCGCTCGCGCCTCGTCCGCCGTCGCCGGGAAGAGCGGCAGAACCCCCGGGTCGCCGCCGTTGGCGCGGGCCGTACGAGCAGCCGCGGATCGAATGTAATCAAGACTGGGTATTGCGTCGCCCACGGGCTCCACTAGCAAAACAGGTGCGCAATGAATTGTCGCGGGTGCGCCAGGGGAACGCTCATACAGGACGACCGCGGTCAACCGCCACGAGGACGCTCTCGGAAACATGACTACCCGCGCACGAGGCCAAACTACTCATGCCCTCTTGCCGGATCGAGTATATTGCCCAGACTCAACACGTACCGGAGGTGCAATGAAAGCGGCCGAGACCAACATTCTTCGCCTTCTCCAAGGCTCCAAGGTTTTCCTCGTTCCAAACTTTCAGCGGCGATACTCCTGGCGACGGGACGAGTGGAATCAGCTCTGGGAAGATCTACTAAGGGAGTGCCGCCGTGAGCACGATCCGGACCCACAGACCCTTGATGGTCACTTTCTCGGCAGCGTCGTACTCCACCCCGCCCCCGGGGGTGCCTCCGTCCTGATGAAGCACCTGATTGTGGATGGACAGCAGCGACTTACAACTATTCTTATTATCATTGCCGCCTTGCGAGACGTCGGGAGCCACCTCAAGGTTAATGGATGGAATCCTCGAGAGTACGACGAGAAGTACCTCATAAACAAGTACGACGACGACTACCCAGACCGGCTGGTACCAACCAAGCTAGATCGCGAATCTTACACGCGCACGGTCCGCGACAATACACCGACCGGTGGCATCGGCCAAGCCTACACGTTCTTTTCAAAAAAAATACGTGAAGTGAGCACTTCCGATGACCCCAACATCAAGGTCGACCTCCAAGATCTCGCAAGAACCCTCCTTCTTCATCTCCTGGTGGTTGAGATCAACACCACACCAGGAGACTCAGTGAATAACATATTCAATCGCCTGAATTCAAAAGGGATGCAGCTTAGCGCCGCCGACTTGGTTCGGAACGAACTTCTTCTGAATCTAACTGAGCATCAGGCCGAAACGGCATACGAAGCGTACTGGATGCCGATGGAAAACAACCTCGTCAGACCGATGCCGGGCGGAAGGCGAGACGACCGCCCATTCGTCACATTTCTTTGGGCGCGCGAGGTCGCGCATTCCCCAGATACGACCCGCCTCAACCTCTTCCTGGCATTCGAGAAGCGTTTCCGGGATGAACTCAAAGACCTGCCGCCGGAAAAACGCCAATCTCGTTCGCTCGACATATTCAAACAGATACATCACGATCAAGCATTATTCATGATCTTCCAGGATCCACTGAACCCATTCCATGACTCGTCATCAATCAGCTTACGAATGCGCGAAGCGCTCGATAGAGTTCGTCGCTGGAATTCGGATCCTTGCACGCCGCTTGCCCTGTGGATTCTCACCCAAGTCGATAACGGCAAAATTGAGGAGGAGGAAGCAATCGGGGCTATTGACATCGTTCTTGGTTATCTAGTTCGAAGGAGTCTCGCCGGGATCCCGACAAATCAACTCAATCGCCTCCTCACACCAATTCCTCATCAGCTCCAAGTGCGCCAAGGAAAGAGCCTGATTGAGCGGCTGACAGAGATCCTGAGCCTCCCCGGATATCATTGGCCAAGCGACAGCGAGGTCGTGGTGCAGGGTGTACGCACACCCCTGTTTCTGTCTGCCAATCGGCAGGTCCCATTCATTCTCAGTGAGCTTGAGGTAGCTCTCTCCTCGAAGGAGCGCGTCTCGACTGGTGACCTGAAAGTCGAACACGTCATGCCACAAAGCATGCCAGCCGATTGGACAGAGTACATCCAGGCGTCCGGCGAGGGGATCGACGAGGCGCTGGCCGCACTCCACACCTTAGGAAATCTCACGCTTACCCGAAAGGACAGAAACCCCGACCGGAGTGACTTCTTTGCGAAGAAGAGTTACCTTTCAGAGTCGTCATTACACCTCAACCTAGAGATTTCGCAGATGGAGTCGTTCCTTCCCGCTGACATCTATGAGCGATCACTCCGGCTGCTTGCCCTTTTGCTCGATCGATATCCTGGTCCGCCGCGACCAGCGGGGGCATTCGTGTCAGAGGACGAGGGTCTGTTCGAGGGGCTAGAAGGCGCTCTACAGACGATTCCGGACGCAAGTTGGACTACAGACGAAGACTTGGTCCCATTCCTCGGAACCGATCTTAATAGTCTTCGCGCTCTCGTAAATCGGCTCGGTCCGGAAGTTGCGAGGCTGGTGCGGGACCAGAACGGCATGGTTCCAGCTTGGTTCACGGATTCCCTCCGGAACGCCGTCATTGCGCAGGACAGTGATTTCGACCCCCGCCCGGATTCCCGTGTTTCGTCGACGAAACTTGCTGAACTTGTTGATGCCATTGGCCGCATAGATGGCGACTCGGATGACTAGCAGTTCAACGGACGATGCATCGCCCAGGAAACAAGGGCTCTGGCGGATAGCCACCTATGCTAGCCCGGTAAGCGGAACCCTGCTGGGTTCCGCTGGGCTCCTGCCAGACCTAATCTCGCTTGGCTGGCGGATCTTTCTAGTTATCGCGGGCGTCGTTCTCCTGGCCGTTGGTATATGGGCTGTGAACCGAAGGAACGCTGCGCTCCAGCGGCAAGACAAGGAGGTCCAGCGTCTGACAAGCAAATTGCGTGATATTGAGTTGATCGATGTCTCGCTTCCCGAGCAGACGCTCGAGCACGTTGCAGACATGCTATTCCGTCATCATTCCGGATGGCGACTAACGCTATACGTCGTTGAAGCAGATGGCGATGGTGATTGGTGGCTCCGAGCGCTAGTTCGGCGTTCATCAATTCAATTCTACGAGTCGATTGGACGCACCCATATCCAGCTATCGCGTTCGTTATGCCGCGATCTTATTTATGTTGATCCACCCCACGCCTCACCCTACCCCGATCTCCCTTCCCGTGATACTTCTCAGCAGGCCTGGGAAGCTTGGCAGATGCGATTCATTCAGAATGTCGATCATGTCCGCTCCCTGCGGATGCCTTCTAGGAGTTACGCCTGGGCGGCCGCGCGCGAGAACACCGGAATGCGACGTACAGTTGCCCTAGTGGCGGAGGCGGTTGAGCCTGGCGCTATAAACTCAGGGGTATTGCAGTCCGAGCTTATGTCGGCATTTTTGCTCACGATGCTTCGTTTGGCTGAGCTGCCGGATTCGCTTCGGCCAGTGGCCCGGGAAAGCGCTCAAATGCTCCAGCAGTTTAATGCGAGCCATGAGGTCTCTACTACGTAGACCAACGCATCGCGCAAGATCGGCTCACCAGCCCGAAGGACGTACGGTGCCCAGCACCCGGGTCACGGTGATCTCGATGACCACACGCTCCGGATTGGGCCGGGGCTGCCGGTAGCGCTCGGCGTACCGCCGCTCCGCCTCAGCCACCGACTCCGCGTCGTCCTTGACCACCGCGGTGCCCTCCAGCGTGCACCAACGCCGCCCGTCCACCTGGCTGACCGCCGCCTGCGCACCGGCCCCCGCCGCGCGTACGTTCCGGACCTTCTTGCTGCCCGCGCTGCTGATCACGCGCGCAACGCCGGCCACCGGATCGAACGTCACCCCAACCGGGACGAGATGCGGGCTCCCATCCGGCCGGCTCGTGGTCAGGAAACAGACCCGGCGCTCCCGCCAGAACTCATCGTTCTCGGCGGCGGACGGAGATGCATCGACTGTCATGGTGCTCCTTCTTGAATCGGGACCGTGGCGGCCAGGGCCCCCAACGGTGGGTCAGCGATCGTCGCCGCTTCCACCGATAGCGCCACGCTGCTGACGATCGGCGAGCTTCTTGATGTTGAGCTCGGCGATGTCCGCGAGCGGAAGCCCGAAGTGGTCAGCGAGGACCGCCAGGTACCACAGTGTGTCGCCGAGCTCCTTGGCGAGATCATCGAGGTCCCATTGGCCGAAGTCGCTGTCGTGGTCCCGAATGATCTTCTTCGCCTTCTCGGCGATCTCGCCCGTCTCGCCGACCAGCCCCAGCAGCAGATGGAACACCTCGTTGGGCGTGCCCTTCGACGCCGCGGTGCGCAGCGCTGCCTGCTGATAGGCGTTCATATCCATCACCGGAACCTATCGCGCCTCATGGCTCCGCTTCGGCGAACTCAGCGGCCCCACCAGCGCCGCTTCGGCTCGCTCTGAGCCGCCACCGCACGCTCCCGAACCTCTGCAGCGAATCCTTCCGGTCCGCCCGCGAGGCCATTCGCCTGAATGAGCATCTCCCCGGGCACCAGCCGCGCGCACCACAGCCGCGGCGTCAGCCGTTTGTAGCGAATCGAGGACGGATCCTCCGGCTCGACCCGAACGGCATCGAACACATCGAACGCCGTCTTGACGTTGGCCAGTGCGATCTCCCGACGCAGACCAAGATGCTCGTCAACGATCCGCGTCTCCGTCACCCACACCCCGCCGCTACGAAAGCGACCGACCGCCCGAAGAACGGGAAACCCAAGGAAGTACGCCGCGGGAAACGCCACCAGCACCGGCCAGATCCAGTTTCCGTCGACGGCACCGACGATTCCCAACGCCAGGAACCAGCCGCCGAGCAGCAGGAAGATGAAGTTGCTCGCTACGGCGCCGGGATTGGCGTTCCGAGGAAAGAACCGTGCGCGCTCATCCTCGAAGGTGACGTCACGGGCAGGGCTTGGCGATGGTCGTGCGCGTTTCGCCAGTAGAAGCGCGACGTACGAAATCAGGACGATCAGGCCGAACACAAGCATGAGTGATGACCAGACCGTGCTGAACGGATCGTCGTGGTACCGAACGACCGAACCAACGCCAATTCCGGTCACCCCCAAACCGAGGAGAAGGCCGAGGACGCTGACGACAGGGCCCGGCGTTTGTTGCGTTCTCAGTCGAACCATCCCCCAACAGTGTCCTTGACGGAGGAGGCAGCGTCACCAATGGCGTCACCTGTGTCCTTGAGCGACTTCATTCCTTCATCGAGCGCCTTGCCGACATCCGGCCCGTTCTCAAACAGCGAGTCGATCGCACCGTCAGCGAAGATAGCGACTCCAGCTCCGACTGCCGTGCCGACGACGGCTCCGACGGCTGTTCCTAGACCCGGCACGACAGACCCAAACGCCGCGCCCATAGCCGCCCCGGTCGCCATAGACGCGCCGGCGCTGGCGAGCCCACCTGCGACGATTCCTGCCCCTGCGGAAACACCCTGCGAGACGGCGATCTGGGTCCCCGTCTCGCCCTCCTTGTAGTCGTTGTAGATACCGAGTCCGATCCCAAGAGGTCCGAGGACCTTTCCGGCACGGCCGAGGAACTTCGGGACCTTTCCATCCTCCAACTTGGCCGCGTCGTCCAAGAGCTTCTCGGCCTGGCTGAGCCTCCCTTCAAGGGCCAACTGATCCGCTCGGAGTTTCGTCTCGTCGAGCGTCTCGAAGAAGAGCCACTTGCGTTTCATGTACCGCTCAGGGTGCGCCTGCAGATCGTCGATCGCTCGCTTCACCTCGTCGACAAGCTCTTGAGCGCGCGTGTGAAGCTTCGATTGCTTCGTCGCGATATCCACGCCAATCGCCCCGGCAGCGGCAGCTCCAAGGATCTCGGTGGCGTTCAGGATCCAGGCGGCATGCTGGTTGACCGAGTACTTCTTCTGCAACGACTCGCAAGCGGCGGCGTACTGTCGGTCGATACGCTCGGCTTCCGACTTGGCGTTGCCATACGCGACGACCTTGCCCATATGGTCGTTGTAGACCTCGACGTCCTTCTCGTACTGCGCCACTTGCTCGGGTGTTCCGGAGAACGACGCAGGAGGCGTAGCAGGCGGTGGCCCGGGATCCTCGACCTTGAACCCAGACACGACGAGCTTGGCAGTCCGGGCCTCGGTGCGTACGTCCTCCATCTGGTTCTGACACCGCCGCAGCTTCTCGGCGAAGTCGTCGAGGTCGTCCGCCATCGACTTGGCGGCATCATGGAGTTTCTCGGTCTTGTCGCGCGCCCGGGACATCATGTCGACGAACTCATCGCCGGCATCTGAGTTCCACGACCCGTCGGCGTTCCGGCGGGAGTCGTTGAGCTTGTCCACCGCGTCATCCAGCTTCTTGGCGAGCTTGTCGCGCACCCAGTCCGCGGCACTCTCCACCTGCGCGGGCTTACCCTCGATCTCAGTGTCGACGCTCACTTGCCCATTGCCTTCTTGATGTCGTCGAGGCCAGCCTCAGCGTCGGCATCCGCGCGCTGGTAGTAGCGGCGACACACTTCGACCGCGTCGGCGGTTCCGGACATCGAGGTCGAGACATTGCCGGCGCTATCCACGATCTGGCTCAGCATCCCGGCGATCACAGCGGTCATCGGGCCAGCGTCGACGCCGCTGGGCACGCCACCCGCCAGTCCCTCGAGCCCTTCCGCGCCGCTGTTCAGGTCACTGGCGATCGACGTGAGCACCCCGAGCTCGACATCGACACTCATGACGCGACCCCATTGTCATCTTGAAGACCTGGGTCGACATCCAGGAACAGCAGATCGTACGGCGTCTGATCATGGACCTTCTGCAAGGCGGCGACGTCGCACACCACCCACGAAGCATCGGGAAGGTAGAACCGGTGCAGTCGGTCCATCGCCGAGTAGACATACAGAGCCGTACGTCCGTCCTCCACCTTGTGCATCACGACCCTGCGAACGGCAGGGTCGTCCTCGTTCGTGGTCGGCACGTACACCACCGGCGGAAATACCCGGCGCTCCTCTGTGCCTTCGGTGAGCGGCTCACCATCAGCCATGGACGGTTCCTCCCGATAGAAGCGTCGACATTCGCAGTGAACACACTAGCTAGCGATTGCCGGTCAACTGCAGCTCGTCTTGAAGCCACTGCGCAAGGTCATTGGCGGTGTGTCCCATCATCGAGCACTTGATGACCATCTTGTCCGCCGGTATCCGCTTGCTTCCGCGCCACAGAACTGGGCACTCGTTCACGTTGGCGGGCGACCGCAATGTCAGGAGAACCGAGTTCCCGCGCGCACGCACACTCCGAACCTCGCTTCGAGCGGACTGGGACCAACCCGACGAGGTGTTGTGGACGATGTACTCGTCCAGCAACACGAGCCCTTCGTTTCGGCGCCTCCCGAGCGCTGCCATGAGCACCCGCCCGAGGAACCAGAACGCGACGAGCCCGATACCCAGTGCCGGCAGCACCCACTGACCGCCAGCCTGGAAGCCGAGAGCCGCCACGAGCAGTCCTGCTGCCGCGAGAGCCGCGTCCAACCCCATCGCGTGCCACCAGTCACCACGCCATGCATGGACCTCCAGCGCCAGAGCTCCACCGACGTTGCGCTCACGAAGTGTTGGCAGCTGTCTCGTGAACGCCAGTGCGATGACCAAGACGATCGTGATGCCAACTGCGAAGGCGGTGAACCACGAGGCCACACGGATGGGCGTGACCTGCTCCGGCACCTGAGTGAACCCGACCCAGGCAAGCGCTGCACCCAAAACCGCGAGAATCGCGTTGCCCGCGACCTCACCCCACTTGTCCCGACCTCGGAATGGGACCACATCCGGTGACGTCACAGGAACCATCGGCACCCGGCACAGTCTAACTTGGTGCGGTTCTAGCCATCGCAGAATGTTTGACCGCTAGGCGTCGGGAGAACCCAAGCGATGATTGGTCAAGTCGCCTTGCAGCCGTCACGCCGCCTGGTCGTGCCTCCTCCGGCCCCTCAAGGTAGCGGTCGCGTCTCGGTACGTTCGTCTGGCGATTCGGGAAATGCGGCGAACGCAGCCTCAGTGGCATCGTCCAGGACCCTGATCAAATTGGGACCGAGAACAGCTGTCTCTGCGGCCTCCAGGACAAGGCAGAACTGGCCACGCGGACCATAGGAGTTCAGCAGCCTTCGGTAGTTCTCGGCCAGGTACCGAGTCGTCGCGCGATTCGTTGCTGCGTGTTGGCCGCAGATAACGAAGACGACCGTGCCGTCCTCGCGAACGATCTTGGCGAGCGCTGCGTACTCCCGCTCTCCGCGGACCGAGACATAGCTCTTGTCGCCAACGTGGAGGGTCAAACGCCAACGGTCAGTGCGGCCTTCGACGTCCTCCTTTGACATCCGCAAGCCTCTGAGGGCTAACCGGAGATGCGCCTCGGTCCGTTCATTTGCTCGAGGACCGCCGACGCAGAACTCCGTGAGTTGGCGGCCGTGGGATTCCTGGTCGTGGAACACAACCTCGGGCTTCGCCTTGCAGTAGCCGAGGATCGGAGACAGCTCGAGCAGCGCCGCAACATCAAGCCGATTGGTGCTGGTCGGCGACGTCGAGGCGTGCCTCGGAATGATGATCAAGCACTCGCTTCGGTCTCGCAGACCAAAGAACTCGCGCGCCCGGTTCAGTCGTCGAACGGCCACCACCCTGCCAACGCCCCAGACCACGCTCGCGGCTATGGCACTTGAGATCAGGTTCAGTGTGATGTTCCAGGTATCACCAGTCACCGACGCGCCACCTCTTATCTCCGCCTCAGTCGGGGCGAGACTAGCCACTCTGAACCAGTCAAGGGGCAAGATGAGCAGGATACATCCGTCGATCCGCGTATGCGGGCGGACACAGCCGGACAAGCGAAACACCCCGGTGGCCAACGTTTCCGCTGGTCACCGGGGTGTTCTCCCAGGCGTGGCAGATGAAGGATTCGAACCTTCGAAGGCAAAGCCGACGGATTTACAGTCCGCTCCCATTGGCCGCTCGGGCAATCTGCCTGGGTTGTACGCGCGCCCCGGTCAAGGGGATCGCGACAGCAATAAACAATAGCGCAGGGGCTGGCGGCGTACGAAAACGGCACGAGGTTCTAGGGTGAGACACCACAGACTTGGTCAGAATCCAGAGGAGAGAGTCATGGCGGACTCGTCGTTCGACATCGTGAGCAAGATCGATCGCCAGGAGGTCGACAACGCGCTGAGCCAGACCGCGCGGGAGATCGCGACGCGGTTCGACTTCAAGGGGACCAACGCGACCATCGAGTGGAGCGGTGAGCAGGGGATCGAGATCTCGGCCTCCGCCGACGACCGCGCCAGCGCGGTGCTCTCGGTCTTCCAGGACAAGCTGATCAAGCGCAAGCAGTCGCTGAAGATCCTCGACGCGAGCGAGCCGCGCCAGTCGGGGCAGCAGTCGAAGATCTCGATCACCCTCAAGGAAGGCATCTCCTCCGAGGACGCCAAGAAGATCTCCAAGCTGATCCGCGACGAGGGGCCCAAGGGCGTCAAGGCGCAGATCCAGGGCGACGAGCTGCGCGTCTCCTCCAAGAAGCGCGACGACCTGCAGACCGTGATCTCGCTGGTCAAGGGCCAGGACTACGACTTCGCGGTGCAGTTCATCAACTACCGCTGATCCGTCGCAGGCGCCGCCTCGCCGAGGATCATCAGCGAGGCGAGGCGCCGGACGAGGTCGGTGGCGTCGGCGGGCACCGGGCCGGGCAGAGAGCGGCGTACGACGGCGATCGGCATCTCGAGCATCGCGAAGGCGACCTCGTCGGGGCGCCTGCCGGCAGCCTTGGCGACCTGCTTGACCCGGGCAGCGACCGCGCGGTCACGGGAGGCCTCGTACGCCTCGGTGGCCGCCGTGTCCGCGGCTGACCACTGCTCCGGCGAGAAGGCCGTCTTCCCGGCGTGCAGGACTGTCGCCGAAGCCTGATTCTCGCGGCACCACTCGACCACCCATACCGCCATCTCGACAGCCCGTCGCGGGGTGGGATCGTCGCCGAGCTGGTCGCGGTAGGGCTCGTCGAAGGTCTGGACCGCCCGCTGCCACAGAGCGTGAAGCAACGCCGACCGGTCCGGGAAACGGTGGTAGACCGACCCGCTCGGCGCCCCTGCCTCTCGGGCGACCGCGGCCATCGTCACGGCCCGTGCGCCGCCGTCGACGAAGAGCCGTACGCCTGCGTCGAGCAGCGCTTCGGCGCCATGTCTGGCCGGTCGTCCCATGCCGCGGAGCCTAGACGGCGCCGTCAGCGCGGGGCCGCAGGCACATCACCGTCTGCTGGCCGGTGGCGACGAGCGTGCGCGATCCGTTGCGGACGGCATGGACGTCGAGAGCGGTGACGGTGAGCGTACGTCCGGCCTTGACGACCTCGCCCACGGCCTCGAGCCGCTCGCCGAAGGCCGGCGCGACCAGGTTGATCTTGTACTCGACCGTGAGCACGTCGCTGTCCGGCGGGCAGAGGGTCAGGGTGGCGTATCCCCCGGCGCTGTCGGCGATGGCGCTGGTCGCGCCGGCGTGGATGTAGCCGTTCTGCTGGGTCACCTCGGCTCGATGCGGGAGGGCGATGACGACCCGGCCAGGGGTGACCGACTCGATCCGCGCACCGAGGTGCGTCATCAACCCCTGCTTCGCGAAGCTGTCGCGGATGCGGCGCTCCACCGCCAGATCGATCTCGGAGGTCATGCGGCCCTGGATGTGGCGAGGACGTCGGCCATCGCGCGGGCGAGCTCGCGGCCCTTGAGGACGAAGTGGTCGCGGAAGAAGCCGTGGTGCTCGTCGTGCTCGTGGAAGTTGAGCGGGGTCAGGACGGCCGAGAAGGTGGGCACGTCCGTCTCGAGCTGCACCCGCATCAGCGCGTCGACCACCGTCGAGGCGACGAACTCGTGACGGTAGATCCCGCCATTGATCACCAGCGCGCAGGCCGCGATCGCGGCGTACTCCCCCGACCTGGCGAGCCGCTGTGCCCGCAGCGGGATCTCGTAGGCCCCCGGCACCCGGATCACGTCGACCTCCCAGATCCCGAGGCTCGCCAGGTCGTCGACGCACGCCTTCACCGCCTGGTCGACGATGTCGGAGTGCCAGCGCGAGGCGATGACCGCGATCCGCTCGGCACGGGCTGATGGGGTGGGCACCTGCGTCATGGCTTCACTCCTTGCTGGACGTTTGACCCGATATTAGCGAGACATCTCTAAAACAACCAGGGACTTATGATCCAGCCGTGAGCTACGAGCACCCGCGAGCCTCGGTCGAGATCGACGCTCCGATCGAGGTGGTGTGGCGGGTGATGGTCGAGACCGAGTCGTACGCCGCGTGGAACCCGTTCGTCGTCTGGGCCGAGACCGCGCAGCCGGCGGCGGTCGGGAACCCGATCGTGCTGCATGTGACGTGGGCGAACGGCGGCCGCACGCGCTCGCCGGAGCGGATCTCGGCTCTCGAGCCGCCGGCGGTCGGCGAGGACGGGATCGAGGCTGCGTACCTGGCCTATGTCTATGAGGGCTGGCCTGCGCGGCTCGGCCTGGTGCGGGGCGTACGTCACCAGCGGCTGACCCAGCGGCCCGGCGGGCCGACGCGTTACGAGACGGTCGAGGAGTTCTCCGGCCCGCTGGTCGGGCTGGCCGGGCCCGAGCGGGTTGCGGACGGGTTCCGGCGGCATGCCGCGGCACTCAAGGTGCGATCCGAGACGCTCGTGAATGAAAGTGGACTTGACCACTAGATTGAGCGAAATTCTGCATTCATCTGCAAGAATGTGGCCGTGCGAGTATCTGCCAAGTCCGACTACGCCCTCCGCGCCCTCATCGAGATGGCCGCGCGCGAGGACGGAAAAGCTGTCAGCGCCGAGGAGCTCGGCCGCGCCCAGGAGATCCCTCACGGGTTCCTGCAGGCGATCCTCGCCGACCTCCGCAAGGCCGGCGTGGTCATCTCACAGCGCGGCCAGTCAGGCGGCTGGCGTCTGGCCCGGAAGGCCGAGGACGTCTCCGTCGCCGACGTGATCCGCGCCGTCGACGGTCCGCTGGTCTCGGTCTACGGGCTGCGCCCCGAGGGGGTCACCTACAACGAGCGCGCCGACGTCCTCCAGCACGTGTGGATCGCCGCCCGCGACTCGCTGCGCGAGGTCTTCGAGAAGGTCTCGATCGCCGAGCTCGCCTCCCGTGAGCTGCCCGACGAGGTCACCACCCGCACCGCGCGCGACGAGGCGTGGCTGCCTCACTGATCCTCGGGCACGGTATGCCGAGAAAGGCCCACATCCCGCGCGGAGCTCCGCTGGGGATGTGGGCCTTCGGCTGCATACCTTGGTGAAGGAACCCCTACGCCGCCGGCGCCGGCATCGTGTAAGCCCCCGGCGACGGCGTGACGAAGACGTTGACGCCCTCCTCGAGCCGCAGTGCCCGGGCATGCGTACGCGTCAGCTCGGCGGTCACGACCTCACCGTCGTCGGTGAGGACCGTCAGGCGCACCTCGAAGCCGATCCGCAGGACGCGCGAGACGGTGCCCTCGAGCGAGTGCTCGGAGATCGGCGAGGGGGTGACCTCGACGTCATGGGGCCGGATCAAGGACCCGCCCAGGGTGGTGACGTCGCCGAGGAACGACATCACGAAGTCGTTGGCGGGCTCGTCGTAGAGCTGCTCGGGGGTGCCGATCTGCTCGATGCCACCCTGGTTGACGACCACGATCTCGTCGGCGACCTCGAGGGCCTCCTCCTGGTCGTGGGTCACGAAGACGGTGGTCACGTGCACCTCGTCGTGGAGCCGTCGCAGCCAGTCACGCAGCTCCTTGCGTACCTTCGCGTCCAAGGCCCCGAAGGGCTCGTCGAGCAGCAGCACGGACGGCTCGATCGCCAGCGCGCGAGCCAGCGCCATCCGCTGCCGCTGGCCGCCGGAGAGCTGCGAGGGCAGCCGGTTGGCGAACTGCGAGAGGTGGACGAGCTCGAGCAGCTCCTCGACCTTCTTGGCGACCTCCGCCTTGGGGCGCTTGCGGATCTCCAGGCCGAAGGCGACGTTCTTGGCGACCGAGAGGTGCTTGAACGCGGCGTAGTGCTGAAAGACGAAACCGACGTTGCGCTTCTGGACCGGCAGCGACGTCGCGTCCTTGCCCTCGATCACGACCGACCCGGTGTCGGGTGTCTCCAGCCCGGCGATGACCCTCAGGAGCGTGGTCTTTCCGCCGCCGGAGGGTCCCAGCAGGGCGGTCAGCTGCCCGGTCGGGATGGTCAGGTTGATGTCCTCCAGCGCGACGAAGTCGCCGTAACGCTTGTTGACACCACTTACTTCGATGCTCATGGGATGTGTCCTTTCACCGCACGCGCGCACCGCGGGCGCGCAGCACGAAGACGATGAGGATGCAGATGACCGAGACGCTGGCGAGGAGGAAGGCGACGGCGTACGCGCCCTGCTGATCGAAGTTGAGGTACTTCTCCTCGACCGCGAGGGTGGCGGTGCGGGTCTGGCCGAGCACGTTGCCGGAGACGACCTTGACCGCGCCGAACTCGCCCAGCGACCGGGCCAGGGTGAGCACGACGCCGTAGATGACGGCCCACTTGATGCCCGGAAGCGTGATCCGCCAGAACGTCTGCCAGCTGCTCGCGCCGAGCGACGCGGCGGCCTGCTCCTGCTCGGTGCCGATCTCCTCCAGCACCGGGATGACCTCGCGGATCACCAGCGGCAGCGAGACGAACGCGGTCGCCATGATGATGCCCGGCGTCGAGAAGATGATCTGGATCCCGGCCGACTCGAGCGTCGGCCCGAACCAGCCGTCGCGGCCGCCGTAGACCAGCACCAGCGCCAGGCCGACGACGATCGGCGAGACCGACAACGGCAGGTCGATCATCGCGCTCAGGATGCGCTTGCCGGGAAATTCCGTACGCACCAGCAGCAGCGAGATCGAGACGCCGAAGAGCAGGTTGATCAGCGTCGCGACCACTGCGGCCACGCAGGTCAGCTGGATCGCGTGCATCATCTGCGGGTCGTTGAAGATCGCGGTGAACGCCTCGGTCGTGAACCCGATGTCGGGCACGTAGAAGGCGTTCCAGGCGACCAGGACCACCGGCCAGGCCACCAGGAGCCCGAGGTAGGCGATGACGATGACGCGAAGGACGTACGTCAGCGGGGTGCGGGGAGCACGACGGGTCTCAGCCACGGCGGACCATCCTCCTCTGGACCAGGTCGAGGACGACGATGACGAGGAGGGAGACGCCCAGCAGCAACGCCGCGATCGCCGCCGCGCCCTCCGGGTTGTCGTTCTCGATCGCGGACAGGATCCGCACCGAGGCGACCTCGGACTTGAACGGCAGGTTGCCCGAGAGCAGGACCAGGGAGCCATACTCCCCCATGCCGCGCGCGAAGGAGAGCGCCGCGCCCGCCGCGATGGCCGGGGCCAGCGACGGCAGGATGATCCGCCAGAACGTGGTGAACCGGGAGGCCCCCAGGGAGGCAGCGGCCTCCTCCACGTCGGTGTCGAGCTCCTCGAGGACGGGCTGCACCATGCGTACGACGAAGGGCAGCGTCACGAAGGCGAGGGCGAGGTAGACCGACGTCGACGTGTTCGCCCAGTGCAGGCCAAGGGGTGACTCGGCGCCGTAGAGGGAGAGCAGCACGAGGCCCGCGACGATCGTCGGCAGCGCGAACGGGATGTCGATGATGACCTCGAGCAGGCCCTTGCCCCAGAACTTGTCGCGGACCAAGACCCAGGCGATCACGGTGCCGATGACGACGTTGATCAGGGTGACCACGATGGCCGCACGGATCGTCAGCAGGATCGCCGACGCGGTCTGCTCGTTGGTGAGCTGGTCCGCGAAGGCGGACCAGCCGCCGCTGGAGGCGGTGATGATCACCGCCACCAGCGGGATGAGGACGAGCAGGCTGAACCAGAGCATCGTGATACCGAGCCCGATGCCGCTGGTCCTTGTCAGAGTGTTGCCCGGCCGACTGCGACGGGCAGCCGGCCGGGCCGTAGGGATGGTTGTCGTCATGACCGGACTACTGCGAGGCCTTGCCGGACTTGGCGATGGAGTCGGTCACGATGCCGAGGGCCTCGCCGTCCTCACCGGTGCCGAAGAGCTTCTCCTTGACGCCCGACCAGTCGCGGCCGCCGAAGTCGTTCTCCAAGGTGAGCAGCTGCTTCGGCGCCGGGAACGGGTCGGCCGGGTCCTTGGCGCCCTTGATGTCCTCCGGCTTGAGCCCGATCGCGTCCCAGTCGACGACGCCGGGCTCGGCGATGTTGACCGGGCGGAAGCCGGTCAGCGCGAACTGCTTCTGACCGCCCTGCGGGTCGAGGACGAAGTCGAGCCAGTCCTGAGACGGCTTGGAGGAGTCCTTGAGGATGGCGCCGGGGTTCTCGATCAGGACGGTGGAGTCCGGGATGATGTACTCGAAGCCCTCACCCTGCTGGGCCGCGAGGATCGCCTCGTTCTCGTAGGCGAGCAGCACGTCACCAGTGCCGCCGAGGAAGGCGGTGGTGGCGTCGCGACCGGAGTTGGTCAGGGTGACGACGTTCTTGAAGAGCTTGTCGAGGTACGCCTTGCCCTCCTCCTCGGTGCCACCGTTCTTCACCACGGAGCCCCACGCGGCCAGCGCGTTCCAGCGGGCGGCGCCGGAGGAGGCCGGGTTGGCCGTGACCACGCCGACACCGGGCTTGATCAGGTCCTCCCAGCCCTGGATGTTCTTCGGGTTGCCCTCACGGACACCCAGCACGACGACCGAGCTGGACACGATGCCCTTGTTGTCGCCGTCGTCCCACGACGCGTCCACGAGGCCGGCCTTCTCCAGGCGCTGGACGTCGGTGCCGACGGACAGGTGGACGTAGTCGGCCTTCAGGCCGGACTCGACCGCACGGCTCTGGTCACCCGAGGCGCCGTACGAGGTCTGGAAGGTGACGCCTTCGCCCTCGGGAGTCTTGTTGAACTCCTTGGCGATCGCCTTGTTGGCCGTCTCGGGGACGGCGAAGCCGACGATGGAGATCGACTCCGCGTCGCTGTCGCCGCCGGAGCCACCGCACGCGGTCAAGGTCAGGATGCTCGCAGCGGCCACGGCCACTGCAACCTTGATCTTCTTCATCTGGTTCCTCACTTCTGCCCTGCCGAGTCAAGGTCGATCGGGTTACGAATGTCGAGGAGAATACTTGAATTAGTCGAGTGGATGTGAAAACGCCCGAACGGTCCGCTCCTTGGACGGCCACCAGTCGCCGAGACGTCACCTAGGTCGGTCGAGATGGCACCGGAGTGCCATCTCGACCGACCTGAGTGACGTCTCGGCCGGCGGGGGTGACGTCTCGGCTAGGCGCCGGTGGTGCTCAGCGGGGCGACGCTCTCGCGCAGGACCTTGCGGCGCTGGTGGACGGCCTCGGCACTGAAGATGACCAGGGCGATCCAGACGATCGCGAAGCCGGCCCAGCGGCCGGGAGGCATCGCCTCGTGGGCGATGAAGACGCCGACGGCGAACTGCAGGATCGGGGCGAGGTACTGGAGCAGCCCGATCGTGACCATCGGCACCCGGATGGCGGCCGCGCCGAAGCAGGCCAGCGGCACGACGGTGATGATGCCGAGGCTGATCAGGAGGAGTACGTGGAGGACACCGTGGCCGACGAGCGTGCCGTTGCCGGTCGCCTGGAGGGCGATGATCAGCGCCAGCGCGAACGGCGCCGTCACGGCGGTCTCGACGGCCAGCGACTCGAACGGCCCGACGCCCGCGCTCTTCTTGAGAAGCCCGTACGTGCCGAAGGAGAATGCCAGGATCAGCGCGACCCACGGCAGCCGGCCGTAGTCGACGGTGAGCACGACGGTGGCCACGAACGCGATCCCGAGCGCGACCCACTGCAGCTTTCGCATCCGCTCACGCAGGATGATCACGCCCATCAACATCGTGACCAGCGGGTTGGTGAAGTAGCCCAGGCTCGTCTCCACGATCCGCCCGTTGTTGACGCCCCAGATGTACGTCACCCAGTTGATCGAGATCACCGCCGCAGCCGCAGTCAGCAGCATGAGCTTGCGCCGGTCGCGCAGGATCGCGGCCACCTGCTGGCGGCGCCCCACGATCAGCACCAGCGCTCCGGCCACGACCAGCGACCACACGATCCGGTGTCCCAGGATCTCCCAGGCCCCGGCGGGCTCCATGAGTGGGAAGTAGAGCGGGAACGCTCCCCACATGATGTAGGCAGCGGCGCCGAACATCACTCCACGCCGTTGCTCATTCACGTCGCCACGGTACTGCCATGCAGCCGAATCCCTTTACCGAATATCGCGCCCTGGATTCCCACCCCACCAGACCTGCCTCGCTGGTCGAGCCCGCGAGCGCCAGCGAGCGGTGTCGAGACCAACACAGCCCATATGCGACTGTGTTGGTCTCGACACGCCTCCGCCTAGCGGCTCCGGCGGCTCGACCAGCGCGTGAGACGTCAGACGGAGCGGACGGCGACGATGTCGGCGAAGGCCTCGAGAGCCTTGCGGACGGGGCCCTCGGGAAGCGGCGCGAGAGCGGCCTTGGCCTCCTCGGCGCGGGACTGGACGTAGGCGCGGGCCTCCGCCAGCGCCGGGTGGGCGCGGAGGAGGCCGACGCACTCGGCCAGGGCCGCATCGTCGGTGAGGTCGCTGTCGAGAAGCTCCAGAAGCCTGGCGTCGGACGCGTCGGTGGACCGACGGGCCAGCAGCACCGGAAGCGTCGGTACGCCCTCACGGAGATCGGTCCCGGGCGTCTTGCCGGACTCGTCGGAGGCGATGTCGAGGATGTCGTCGGAGAGCTGGAAGGCGACGCCGACGATGTCGCCGTAGGCGAGCAGCGCGTCCTGGATCTCCTTGTCAGCGCCGGCGAAGAGCGCACCGTAGAGAGCCGAGGTGGCGATCAGGACGCCGGTCTTCCCGGCCAGCACCTCGAGGTGGTGGTCGACCGGGTCGACACCCTCGGGCGGCGCGACGCCCTCGAGGATCTGACCCTCGACGAGCTTGGCGAAGGTGGCCGCCTGGATGCGTACGGCCTCCGGGCCCAGCTGGGCGGTCAGCTCCGAGGAGCGGGCGAAGAGGAAGTCGCCGGTCAGGATGGCGACGTGGTTGTCGAAGCGGGCGTTGGCGGTGTCCTCACCGCGGCGTACGAGCGCCTCGTCCATGACGTCGTCGTGGTAGAGCGAGGCCTGGTGGGTGAGCTCGACGACGCAGGCGGCGGTGATGACCTCGTCGGCGAGCTTGTCCGGGCCGTACTCGGCGGCCAGCAGCACCAGCAGCGGCCGGAACCGCTTGCCGCCGGCCTCCAGCAGATGGGAGGCCGCTTCCGTGACGAACGGGGAGCTGCTGCGGGCGTAGCCCGCCAGCTTCTCCTCCACGATCGCCAGCCGAGCGCGCAGCCGCTGCTCGAGCTCGGGATCGGTGATCGGGAGGGCGAGTTCAGGGGCTCGGTCGGTGGGTGCGCTGGTGCTCACCCGATGAATCCTCCCGCATCCACCAACAGGCTGAGCACAGGGCCCGGAATTACACCCAACAAGACGGTGGCGACAGCGCTCAGTGCGATCACGACGGTGGTGGCGTACGACGGGGTCATCACCGTGGCTGCGTCCTCGCGCGGGTCGGTGAAGAACATCAGCATCATCACGCGTACGTAGAAGAAGATCGCGATGATGCTCGAGCAGATCGCGACCACGACGACGGGCCACTGACCGGCGCCCAGCGCGGCTGCGAAGACGCCCCACTTGCCGATGAAACCGGCGGTCAGCGGCAGCCCGGCCATCGAGAGCAGGAAGACGGCGAAGGTGGCCGCGACCCAGGGGTTGGAACGCCCCAGGCCGGCCCAGCGGTCCAACGAGTTGACCTCGCCGTTGGGCCCTCGCACCAGGGAGACGATCGCGAAGGCGCCGAGCGTGGCGAACCCGTAGGCGGTCAGGTAGAAGAGCACCGCCTGGGTGGAGCCGAAGGCGTCGGTCTGTACGCCGAGGAGGCCGGTCAGCAGGAAGCCGGTGTGGGCGACGGCGGAGTAGCCGAGCATCCGCTTCACATCGGTCTGGACCACCGCGAAGGAGGCGCCCAGCAGCATCGTCAGCACCGCGATCACACCGATCGCCGGCCGCCAGATGTCGCCCTCGGCACCGAAGGCGACGTAGAAGAGCCGGAGCATCGCGGCGAAGGCGGCGATCTTGGTGGCCGCGCTCATCCACGCGGTGACCGGCGTCGGGGCGCCCTGGTAGACGTCGGGGGTCCAGGAGTGGAAGGGCACGGCACCGGTCTTGAAGAGCAGGCCGACAGCCATCAGGCCGATGCCGAGGAGCAGCAGCGGGCTGGAGCCGTCCTCGGCCGCCACCTCACCGATCTCGGCCAGCGACATCGACCCGGCGAAGCCGTAGACCAGCGCGAGACCGTAGAGGAAGATGCCGGAGGAGAACGCGCCGAGCAGGAAGTACTTCAGCGCCGCTTCCTGGGAGAGCAGCCGGCGACGGCGCGCCAGCCCGGTCAGCAGGTAGAGCGGCAGGGACAGCACCTCGAGCGCTACGAAGAGCATCAGCAGGTCGCCGGAGATGCAGAAGAGCATCATCCCGCCGACCGCGAACATCATCAGCGGGTAGACCTCGGTGTGCTCGAGCCCCCGCTGGGAGGCGGTGCGCTCGGCAGGTGTGCCCGGCAGGGCCGCGGCTTGACCGGCGAAGGCGCTCACGCCGTTGTCGAGACGTCGCTCGGCGAAGAGCGCGACGCCGCCGAGCGAGACCAGCAGCACCAGCCCCTGGGAGAAGACCCCGGGGCCGTCGACGATGAGCGCACCCTCACCGGTCGAGGCGCCGAGGCTGGACCCGGCGCCGACGGCGACGGTCCCGGCGAGTGCGGCGACCAGGCCCGCCAACGCCAGCGACACCTGGGTGTTGAACCGCGCGGCCCGCGGCGCGAAGGCCTCCACCACGACACCGGCGCACGCCACGGCCAGCACCAGCAGGACGGGCCAGAGGGTGGCGTACGAAATTCCGGGGGACTCGAACATCGCGTCACTCACCTGCCTGGATCACATTGACGAGAGGCTCCACGACCGGCGACGCCGCCGAGATCAGCGGTCCGGGGACGAAGCCGAAGAAGAGAAGGGCGACCAGCAGCGGAACGAGTACCCCGACCTCTCGCCGATTGAGGTCGCGGACCGGTGTGGTCAGCTGAGCAGGTCCGGTGAAGATCCGCTGGTAGGCCCACAGCACGTAGATGGCGGCGAGCACGATCGCGGTGACCGCGATGACACCGACCAGCCAGTGGTAGTCGAAGGCGCTGATCAGGACCAGGATCTCGGAGACGAACTGGCTCAGACCCGGCAGGCCGGCGGTCGCCAGACCGGCGATCAGGAACGTGCCGGCGAGCACCGGCGTCGCCTTCTCCATCCCCCGCATCGACGAGATCGAGGCGGTCCCCTTGCGGGCGATCAGGAACCCGGCGATCAGGAACATCGCCGCGGTGGCGACACCGTGGTTGACCATGTAGAGGATCGCCCCGACCAGGCCCTCGCGGGTGGCCGCGAAGATCCCGAGGGTGATCAGCCCGAAGTGCGACAGCGAGGTCAGACCGATCAGGCGGAGCAGGTCGTCCTGCCCGATCGCGAGCACGGCGCCGTAGACGATCGAGATCAGCGCCAGCACCACGACGACGGGCGTCGCCCAGGCGGACGCCTCCGGCACCAGGCCCAGGCAGAGCCGGATCATGCCGAAGGTGCCGATCTTGTCGAGGACGCACACCAGGAGCACCGAGGTCGGCGTGGTGGCCTGCTCGGTGGTGTCGGCCAGCCAGGTGTGCACCGGGAACAGCGGCGCCTTGACCGCGAACGCGATGAACATCGCCACGAAGATCCAGCGCTCGGCGGTGGTGCCGATGTCGAGCTGGGCGAGGTCGCTGATCAGGTACGACGGCGAGCCGGCCTCCGAGGAGACCACGAAGAAGCCGATCAGCGCACCGAGCAGCACCAGTCCGCCACCGAGCTGGAACATCAGGAACTTGAGCGCGGCTCGGGCCCGGTTGGGGCCGCCGTGCTGGCCGATCATGAAGTACGCCGGGATCAGCGTCGCCTCGAAGGCGATGTAGAAGAGGAAGAGATCGCCGGCGGTGAAGGTGAGCAGCGCGAAGGCCTCCAGGGCCAGCGCCCAGGCGTACCACCTCTTGTCGTGGTCCTTGACCGCCGCGACCATCACGAGCGGGACCAGGACGACGGTCAGCATCACCATCAGCTTGCCGAAGCCGTCCATCTCCAGCGCCCAGTGGACGCCGAGCGGCTCGATCCAGACGAGATCGGTGTCGGGGGCCGTGAACATCGTGACGATGCCGGCGATCAGGGTGGCGAGCGCGAAGCCGAAGGCCCACGCCTTGGGCCGCGCCGGCATCACCGCGGTGATCAGCGCACCCGCGAACGGGACGAGGACGAGGATTGTCAGCATCAGTTGACCACCAGGATCGCGAGGGTCACCAGCACAGTGCCGCCGAGGACGGAGAGGGCGTAGGAACGTACGTAGCCGGTCTGTGCCTTGCGGAGCTCACCGGCGATCGCCGCGAGGGCGATCGGGCCACCGCTCATCAGGCCGTCGACGGCGTACTTGTCGGTCGCGAGGGCACCGCGCGTGATCGCCATCCCGGGCGGCACCACGACGTCCTCGACGTGCGGGACGTGCAGGTAGGGAGTCGGCTCGGTCGTGATCGGGCGGCGCCCGAAGACGAACCCGGCGGCCGCGACCCCGATCGCGACGACCAGCACCGCGAGGACGGAGGTCGCCCACACCGGGAGCGGACCGTGGTGCTCGGCGTGGCCGATCGCGACCACCGGCTCGAGCCAGTGCTCGATCCAGCCGCCGAGCGCGAAGACGCCACCGAGGACCGACAGCGCGGCGAGAACGACGAGCGGACCGGTCATGATTCGCGGCGACTCGTGCGGATGTACGCCCTCGGGCCAGCGCTTGCGGCCGAAGAAGGCGAGCATCATCAGGCGGGTCATGTAGAAGGCGGTCACACCGGCCGCTAGGAGGGCGATGATGCCGACCAGCCAGCTCTCGGCGAAGGCGACCTCGAGGATCTTGTCCTTGGACCAGAAGCCGGCGAACCCGGGGAACCCGATGATGGCCAGGTAGCCCATCGAGAAGGTCAGGAACGTCACCGGGAGCGCCCGGCTCAGCGCGCCGTAGTGCTTGAGGTTCACGTCGTCGTTCATGCCGTGCATCAGAGACCCGGCGCCGAGGAACATGTTGGCCTTGAAGAAGCCGTGGGTGAGCAGGTGGAAGATCGCGAACGCATATCCCGGCCCGCCGAGCCCGGCCGCCAGCATCATGTAGCCGATCTGGCTCATCGTCGAACCGGCCAGGACCTTCTTGATGTCGTCCTTCACGCAGCTCACCGCGGCACCCCAGATGATCGTCACCAGGGCGACGACCACGACGGCGGTCGAGGCGGCCTCGGCGGCGTCGAAGATCGCGCTGCTGCGGACGATGAGGTAGACACCCGCGGTCACCATCGTCGCCGCGTGGATCAGCGCCGAGACCGGGGTCGGGCCCTCCATCGCGTCGAGGAGCCAGCCCTGCAGCGGCACCTGGGCGGACTTACCGCAGGCACCGACGAGCAGCAGGATGCCGAGCCAGTTGAGGGTGGTCGTGGTGGTGTCGCTGATGTCGATCGCCGAGAACGAGGTCGACCCGAAGGTGACGAAGCTGAGCGCGATCGCCAGCGAGAGACCCAGGTCGCCGACCCGGTTCATCACGAACGCCTTCTTGGCGGCCGCCGCTGCCGACGGCTTGTACTGCCAGAAGCCGATCAGCAGGTAGGACGCCAGGCCGACGCCCTCCCAGCCGAGGAAGAGGCCGACGTAGTTCTCCGCCAGCACCAGCATCAGCATCGCGGCGAGGAAGAGGTTGAGGTAGCCGAAGAACCGGGTGCGCCGCTCGTCGTGGGCCATGTAGCCGACCGAGTAGACGTGGATCAGGGTGCCGACGCCGGTGATGAGCAGCAGGAACAGGCTGGAGAGCTGGTCGTAGAGCAGGTCGAAGCCGACGCTGAGGTCGCCGGTGTCGAACCAGGTGTAGAGGTGCTGGACGACCTGCCGGCTCTCCTCGTCACGACCGAGGGCGGCGATGAAGAGGACGAGCGACAGCACGAAGGACGCACCCGCGAGCGCGACCGCGAGCCAGTGCCCGATCCGGTCGAAGAGCGCCGGCGCGAACGGCCGGCCGATCAGGATCAGAGCAGCGCCGGCCAGGGGCAGCGCGATGACCAGCCAGATCAGCGAGAAGACGCCGCTGGCCTCGACAGGGTTCACCACTTGAGCATCCTTGGCTCGTCGACCGAAGCCGTGTTTCTGGTGCGGAAGATGGTCATGATGATCGCCAGCCCGACGACCACCTCAGCGGCCGCGACGACCATCACGAAGAACGCGGTCACCTGCCCGTCGAGGTTGCCGTGCATCCGGCTGAACGCCACCAGGGCCAGGTTGGCCGCGTTGAGCATCAGCTCGACGCACATGAAGACGACGATGGCGTTTCGCCTGGTCAGCACACCGATCGTGCCGATCGTGAAGAGGATGGCGGACAGGATGACGTACGCCGTGGTGTTGTCTGTCATTCGTCCTCTCCTTGTTCCGTGCGACCGCCGGCGAGGATGGCGGGGACCGACTTCGTGCTCTGCGACCCGTCCGGCAGCAGCGCCGGGGTGTCGTTGCTGTTGTGCCGCGCGAAGGTGCCCGGTGGGGGCAGCGGACCGAGGTGCTTGCCGCTCTTCGCGTAGTCGGCGACCCGCTTCTGGGCCAGATCGGTCTGGCTCTGCTTCGGGTCGATCCGCTCACGGTGGGCCAGCACCATCGCGCCGATCGCGGCGGTGATCAGCAGCGCGCTGGTCGCCTCGAAGGCGATCACGTATCGCGAGAAGAGGAGGTCGGCGAGGCGTTGTACGTTGCCGCCCTCGTTGGCGCTGGCCAGCCCGCGCATCGTGGCGATGCTCGCCTGGCCGACGCCCGCGATCAGCGTCGCGCCCAGTCCGACCCCGAGGATGACGGCGAGCACCTTCTGCCCCGCGATCGTCTCCTTGAGCCTGTCGGAGGTGTCGACACCGACCAGCATGATCACGAAGAGGAAAAGCATCAGGATCGCGCCGGTGTAGACCACGATCTGCACCGCGAACAGGAACGGCGCCTCCAGCGTCGCGTACATCATCGCCAGCCCGATCATCACGACCGCCAGCGACAGCGCGGCGTGCACCGGCTTGCGCGCGAACAGCAGGCCCATCGCCGCGATCACCATGATCGAGGCGAGGATGACGAAGCTCATCGGGCCGACTCCTTGGGCTCCGGCGCGTAGTAAGAGGTGTCGTCGTTGCCGAGGAACATCGGGTGCGGCGGCGCCTCCATGCCCTCCTCGAGCGGCGCGAGCAGGTCCTGCTTCTCGTAGATCAGGCTCTCGCGCGAGGTGTCGGCGAGCTCGTACTCGTTGGTCATCGTCAGCGCCCGCGTCGGGCAGGCCTCGATGCACAGCCCGCACAGGATGCAGCGCAGGTAGTTGATCTGGTAGACGCGGCCGTAGCGCTCACCGGGCGAGTAACGCTCCTCCTCGGTGTTCTCCGCACCCTCGACGTAGATGGCGTCGGCGGGGCACGCCCACGCGCACAGCTCGCACCCGACGCACTTCTCCAGGCCGTCGGCGTGCCGGTTGAGCTGGTGCCGGCCGTGGAAGCGCTCCTCGGTCGGTTCCTTCTGCTGTGGGTACTGCTCGGTGACCGGCTTCTTGAACTGCGTCCCGAACGTCACCGCGAACCCGCTCACCGGGTCCCAGAAACGCTCCTTGAACGAGCGGTCGTCGTTGCTCACTTGGCCTCCTCAGGAGAGGGAAGAATGCGTACGCCGTTGGTGGCTGTCGGCACAGCCGGCGGTCCGAACACCAGCGGCTGGGCGGCACCCCGTACGGCCCCGCCCAGCGGCAGGGCGGGGGTGGGGAAGCCGCCGGTCGGCGTGGTGACCTGGGCCTCCTTCTCCGGAAGCCGGTTGAGGAAGCCGAGCACCACGACCACCGTCACGGCCAGACCGAAGCCGAAGAGAACCCAGTTGGGGCTGAAGCCGCCCTGGATCGCGGCCATCTTGATCACCGCGACGACGACGATCCAGGCGAGGCTCGCCGGCAGCAGGACCTTCCAGCCGAGCGACATGAACTGGTCGTAGCGCAGCCGCGGCAGCGTGCCGCGCAGCCAGATGAAGACCCAGATGAAGAAGAACATCTTCAGGAAGAACCACAGCACCGGCCAGTAGCCCTCGTTGGCGCCGGCCCAGAGCGTGCCGAGGCCGAGCGGGGCTCGCCAGCCGCCGAGGAACAGCGTCGTGGCGAGCGCGCTGACGGTGGCCATGTTGATGTATTCGGCCAGGAAGAAGAGCGCGAACTTCAGGCTGGAGTATTCGGTGTGGAAACCACCGACCAGCTCACCCTCGGCCTCGGGGAGGTCGAACGGCGCGCGGTTGGTCTCGCCGACCATCGAGATGCAGTAGATCAGGAAGGACGGCAGCAGCAGGGCGCCGAACCACCAGTCCGTCTGCGCCTCGACGATCTGGCTCGTGGACAGGCTGCCCGCCATCAGGAAGACGGTGACGAGCGCCAGACCCATCGAGACCTCGTACGAGATCATCTGGGCGCTGCTTCTCAGCCCGCCCAGGAGGCTGTAGGTGGATCCGGAGGCCCAGCCACCGAGCACGATCCCGTAGATGCCGATGCTGGCGATCGCCATCACGAACAGCACCGCGACCGGCATGTCGGTCAGCTGCAGCGGCGTCTGCACACCGAAGAGGTTGACCTCGGGCCCGAACGGGATCACCGAGAACGTCACGAACGCCGGCACCGTGGCCAGGATCGGGGCCGTGATGAAGACGATCTTGTCGGCCTTCTCCGGCGTCAGGTCCTCCTTGAGCGCCAGCTTCACACCGTCGGCCAGGGATTGGAGCAGACCGAACGGTCCGTGCCGGTTGGGCCCGATGCGGTGCTGCATCCGGGCCACGACCTTGCGCTCCCACCAGATGTTGAACAGCGTCAGCACGACGCAGACCACGAAGACCAGCAGGACCTTGATCGCGATGATCCACCAGGGGTCCTGGCCGAACTGCTCCAGCCCGTTCACTGCTCCCCCTCGGCGGTCGAGCTCGTCGAGACCACGGTCACCGTCGAGCCCGGGGACGCCAGGTCCGCCCAGACGCCTCGTCCGAAGCTGTTCGTCGGGACCCACACGGTGTTGTCGGCCAGCTCCGCCGGGAGCGCCGGGAGCGTCCAGCTCCCCCGGTCACCGGTGATCGTCACGACGTCGCCGACCTTTTCGTGGAGCGCTGCCGGGATGCGTACGAACGCCGGTCGCGCGGTCGCGGCCAGTGCCTTGTCGCCGCTCTGGAGCGTCCCGTTGTCGAGCATGAGATGCCAGGTCGCCAGCCGAAGCCCCGTCGAATCGGTAGCTGTGGCGGCCGAATCGGTAGTTGTGGGCGACGATTCGACACTCTCGTCCGCCACTTCTGCAGACTCGGCGTCCACAAGTGCGAACTCGGCGGTGATGTGGCCGAGGACCTCGGCGTCGGAGTAGGCAGCGGGCTTGTCGAAGACCTTCGGGAACGGGCGGCGGCGACCTTCCCAGGTGACGAAGGTGCCGGCCTTCTCCGAGGCGGTGGCGACAGGGAGTACGACGTCGGCGCGCTCGGTCACGGCGGTGACCCGCTGCTCGAGACTGACCACGAAGCCGGCCTGGTCGAGGGCGGCCAGGAAGGCGGCCGGGTCGGCGGTGTCGTCGGGGTCGACGCCGGCGACCACGAGGGCGTCGAGTCCTGCGCGGACCATGGCCTCGGCGTCGAGGCCGCCCGCACCGGGCAGCAGGTCCGCCTCGACCGCACCCCGGTCACCGGCACGACGCGGCACCCAGGCGAGCCTGGCGCCGGTGCGATCGGCGAGCTCGGCAGCGGCGGAGTAGGCGCCGGGGCTGGTCGCCATCCGCTCGCCGACCAGGATCACCGAAGCCTCGGTGACCCCGCTGACCTGGGACAACGCGTCCTTCTCGGCACCGGGAGCGGTCAGGACGACCTCGGCTCCGAGCTTGCGCGAGCCCTCCGAGGCGTACGGACTCAGGGTGGTGATCCGCAGACCGCTCTTGTTGGCCTTGCGGAGCCGGAGGAAGAGCGTGCCAGCCTCGTCCTCAGGCTCGAGGCCGGCCAGCACGACGTGGTCGGCGGCGTCGAGGTCGGCGTAGGTGAGGCTCGTCCCGGCCACGCGTGAGCGCAGGAAGCCGGTCTCCTCCTCCGAGAGCGGGCGCGCGCGGAAGTCGATGTGGGGAGTGCGCAGCGTGTCGCGGGCGAAGGTGGCGTACGCCTTCGCGTCCTCCAGCGTCAGGCGCCCGCCGGGCAGCACGCCCACCGAGCCCGCCCCGGCCAACCCGGCAGCGGCGACGGCGACGGCCTCCAGCCAGGACGCCGGCCGGAGCTCGCCGTCCTCACGGATCATCGGCGAGGTGAGCCGGTCGCGAACGGCGTAACGGAAGCCGAAGCGGTCCTTGTCAGAGATCCACTCCTCGTTGACCTCCGGGTCGTTGCCGGCGAGGCGGCGCATGACCTTGCCGCGGCGGTGGTCGATCCGGATCGCGGCGCCGCAGGCGTCGTGCTCGGCGACGCTCGGAGTGGAGACCAGGTCGAACGGCCGGGCGCGGAAGCGGTAGTCGTCCGAGGTCAGCGCGCCCACCGGGCAGATCTGGATGACGTTGCCGGAGAAGTAGGACGAGAACGGCTTGTCCTCGGCGATACCGATCTGCTGCTGTGCGCCGCGCTGGATCAGCGCGATCCCCGGGTCGCCCGGGATCTCGGCGGCGAAGCGGGTGCAGCGCTGGCAGACGATGCACCGCTCACGGTCGAGCAGCACGTTGGGCGAGAGGTTGATCGGCTTCGGGAAGGTCCGCTTGGTCCCCTCGAAGCGGGTCTCACCCTGGCCGTGGGACATCGCCTGGTTCTGCAGCGGGCACTCACCACCCTTGTCGCACACCGGGCAGTCCAACGGGTGGTTGACCAGGAGAAACTCCATGATCCCGTGCTGGGCCTTCACGGCCGTGGAGTTCTGCGTCTCCACCACCATGCCCTCGGCCACCGGGATCGTGCAGGAGGCCTGCGGCTTCGGGAACCCGCGGCCATTGCCGGCGTCGGGGATGTCGACCAGGCACTGCCGGCAGGCGCCGACGGGCGCGAGCAGCGGGTGGTCGCAGAAGCGCGGGATCTCGATCCCGGCCTCCTCGGCGGCCCGGATCACCAGCGTGCCCTCAGGCACGGTCACGTCATGTCCGTCGATCTTGACGGTCACATCGGTCACTGAACTGCCTCCGCCCATGCGGTCGACTTCTTGGCGTCGAAGGGACAGCCACCCTGCTCCAGATGGGCCAGGTATTCGTCCCGGAAATACTTGATCGAGCTCGTGATCGGGCTCGTCGCGCCGTCACCGAGCGCGCAGAACGAGCGGCCGAGGATGTTGTCGCACTGGTCGAGCAGCAGATCGAGATCCTCAGGCGAACCCTGGCCCTTCTCGAGCCGCTCCAGCACCTGCACCAGCCACCAGGTGCCCTCGCGGCACGGGGTGCACTTGCCACAGGACTCGTGCTTGTAGAACTCCGTCCACCGCAGCACCGCGCGCACCACACAGACGGAGTCGTCGAAGATCTGTAGGGCGCGGGTGCCGAGCATCGAGCCGGCCGCGGCCACCCCCTCGAAGTCCAGCGTCACGTCCAGGTGCTCCTGGGTGAACAACGGGGTCGAGGAGCCACCAGGGGTCCAGAACTTCAGCTCGTGACCCTCGCGTACGCCGCCGGCCAGCTCGATCAGCTTGCGCAGCGTGATGCCGAGCGGTGCCTCGTACTGCCCCGGCTTCTTGACGTGACCGGAGAGCGAGAAGATGCCGACGCCGGCTGACTTCTCCGTGCCCATGCCGGCGAACCAGTCGGCGCCGTTCTTCACGATGGCCGGCACCGAGGCGATCGACTCGGCGTTGTTGATCACCGTCGGGCTGGCGTAGAGACCGGCGACCGCCGGGAACGGCGGCCGCAGCCGCGGCTGACCACGGCGCCCCTCGAGCGAGTCGAGCAGCGCGGTCTCCTCGCCACAGATGTAGGCCCCGGCACCCGCGTGCACGACCAGCTCCAGGTCGTAGCCGGAGCCATGGATGTCCTTGCCGAGGTGGCCGGCGGCGTAGGCCTCACGGACGGCGGCCTGCAGCCGCCGGATCACGTGCAGCACCTCGCCGCGTACGTAGATGAAGGCACGTTCCGCGCGGATGGCGTAGGAGGAGATGATCACGCCCTCGACGAGGGTGTGCGGACTCGCCATCATGAGCGGGATGTCCTTGCAGGTGCCCGGCTCGGACTCGTCGGCGTTGACCACCAGGTAGCGCGGCTTGGGGTTCTCGGGGTCGGGCGCCGGCAGGAAGCCCCACTTCACCCCGGTCGGGAACCCGGCGCCACCGCGACCGCGGAGCCCGGAGTCCTTGACCATCGTCTGTACGTCCTCGGGCGCCATCCCGAGCGCGACGTCGAGCGCGTCGTAGCCGCCCTGCTCGGCGTAGGCGGGCAGGGTCCAGGCCTGCTCGTCGGCCCAGTTGGCGGTCAGCACCGGGGTCAGGGTGTCAGTCATCGGACGCCTCCTCGGCGATCGTCTCCGACTCGGCGCGACGGGTGTCGGCCACCTCGACGGCCTCGGGCATCTCCTCCGGTACGTCGGCGGAGCCGTGGGTGTCGGAAGGTGCGGCCCAGCCGCGCTCGCGGGCGATCTCCAGCCCGACGAGCGACGCCGGCCCGGCCGCGGGGCCCTCGTCGACGAGCCCGTCCTCGAAGCCGGCGAGGACCCGCTCGGCCTCGCGCCAGCTCGTGATCCGCGCGCCGCGGGAGGCCACGACCTCGCGGCCCTCACGCAGGTCGTCGACCAGCTGCGAGGCCGACTCCGGCGTCTGGTTGTCGAAGAACTCCCAGTTGACCATCACCACCGGCGCGTAGTCGCAGGCCGCGTTGCACTCGATGTGCTCGAGCGTGATCGCGCCGTCGGCGGTGGTCTCGTCGTTGCCCACCTCGAGCTTCTCGCGCAGGCAGGCGAAGATCTCGTCTCCGCCCATGACCGCGCACAGCGTGTTGGTGCAGACGCCGACGTGGTGGGTGCCGACGGGATGACGCTTGTACATCGTGTAGAACGTCGCCACCCCGCTCACCTCGGCCGGGGTGAGGCCCAGGACCTCGGCGCAGGCCTGGATTCCTTCGGGCGTGACCCGGCCCTCGACCGATTGCACCAGGTGGAGCATCGGCAGCAGGCCCGAGCGGGCCTGGGGGTAGCGAGCCGCGATCTCGCGCAGCTCGTCGTAGGTCTCAGCAGCAAGCGTCATCGGTCGACGCCTCCCATCACCGGGTCGATGGACGCGATCGCCACGATCACGTCGGCAACCATGCCGCCCTCGGACATCACGGAGGTCGCCTGCAGGTTCGTGAACGACGGGTCCCGGAAGTGGACCCGATAGGGCTTGGTGCCGCCGTCGCTGACCACGTGGGCGCCGAGCTCGCCGCGTGGCGACTCGATCGCGGCGTACGCCTGGCCGGCCGGCACCCGGAAGCCCTCGGTGACCAGCTTGAAGTGGTGGATCAGCGCCTCCATCGACTCGCCCATGATGTGGCGGATGTGGTCGAGGGAGTTGCCCTGGCCGTCGGGACCGACGGAGAGCTGCGAGGGCCAGGCGATCTTCTTGTCGGCCACCATGACGGGGGCGCCGTCGAGATCCTTCAGCCGCTTGAGAGCCTGCTCCATGATCCGCAGCGACTCCCACATCTCGGCCAGCCGGATCCGGAACCGCCCGTAGGAGTCGCAGGTGTCCCAGGTGATGACCTCGAAGTCGTAGTCCTGGTAGCCGCAGTAGGGCTGGGTCTTGCGCAGGTCCCACGGATAGCCCGTGCTCCGCAGGATCGGGCCGGTCAGACCGAGCGCGAGGCAGCCCTCCAGGTCGAGGTAGCCGACCTGCTCCAGGCGGCCCTTGAAGATCGGGTTGGCGTTGCACAGCGCTGCGTACTCGGTCAGGCGCTTCTTCATCAGCTCGATGAATTCGCTCACCCGCGCGACGGTGCCGTCCGGCACGTCCTGGGCGACGCCGCCGGGACGGATGTAGGCGTGGTTCATCCGCAGGCCGGTGATGAACTCGAACAGGTCCAGGCAGAGCTCACGCTCGCGGAACCCGATCGTCATCACGGTCAGCGCCCCGAGCTCCATGCCGCCGGTCGCGATCGCCACCAGGTGGGAGGAGATCCGGTTGAGCTCCATCAGCAGGACCCGGATGACGTCGGCCTTCTCCGGCACCTCAGCACCGATTCCGAGCAGCTTCTCCACCCCGAGGACGTACGCCGTCTCGTTGAAGATCGGGGACAGGTAGTCCATCCGGGTGACGAACGTGGTCCCCTGCGTCCAGGACCGGAACTCCATGTTCTTCTCGATGCCCGTGTGCAGGTAGCCGATCCCGGCACGCGCCTCGGTGACCGTCTCGCCCTCGAGCTCGAGGATCAGCCGGAGCACCCCGTGCGTCGAGGGGTGCTGCGGGCCCATGTTGACGACGATCCGCTCGTCCTTGACGTCCTTGAGGGCGTCGGTCAGCTCGTCCCAGTCCTGGCCGGTGACGGTGAACGTACGTCCCTCGTCTTCGGTGGTCGTCATGAGTAGCTCCTGCGGGTGTCCGGCGGCGGGATCGTCGCGCCCTTGTATTCCACCGGGATCCCACCCAGCGGGTAGTCCTTGCGCTGCGGGTGGCCCGGCCAGTCGTCGGGCATCAGGATCCGGGTCAGTCCGGGGTGGCCGTCGAAGACGATCCCGAACATGTCGTAGGTCTCGCGCTCGTGCCAGTCGAGCGTCGGGTAGATGGCCACCGCGCTCGGCACGTGCGGATCCTCGTCGGGAGCGGAGGTCTCGACCCGCACGCGACGGTTGTACGTCATCGAGAGCAGGTGGTAGACGGCATGAAGCTCTTTGCCCTGGTCAGCGGGGTAGTTCACCCCGGAGACACCCGAGCAGAGCTCGAACCGCAGCTCATCGCGGAGCACCTGCAGGGCCTCGAGCAGCCGCTCGCGGCGTACGTGGAAGGTCAGCTCACCGCGGTGGATGACCGCCTCCGCCTCGGTGAAGGCGAGGGCGTCGGCGATCTCCTTGAACCAGCCACCGTAGGGCTGCACCCCGACGTCGCTGGTGCGGCTCGGCATCGCGTGCTGGCGGGTGAGACCGCCGTAGCCGCTGGTGTCGCCGGTGTCCGCCACTCCGAACATGCCGCTGTTCTGGCCGCTGTTCTGGTCGCTCACCGCAGGAGTCCCGTCTGGTCGATCAGCGGTAGCTGGCGCAGCGCCGCGGTCTCGTTGGCGACCTCCTCGCGCTCGGCGTTGACGCCCAGCGAGCCGCCCTGGATCTTGTCGTGGAGCTTGAGGATCGCGTCGATCAGCATCTCCGGGCGTGGCGGACAGCCGGGGAGATACATGTCGACGGGCACGATGTGGTCGACGCCCTGAACGATCGCGTAGTTGTTGAACATCCCGCCGCTGCTGGCGCAGACGCCCATCGCGAGCACCCACTTCGGCTCGGGCATCTGGTCGTAGATCTGGCGCAGCACCGGCGCCATCTTCTGGCTCACCCGGCCCGCCACGATCATCAGGTCGGCCTGCCGCGGACTCGCGCGGAAGACCTCCATCCCGTAGCGGGCGAGGTCGTACTTCGGTCCGCCCGACGTCATCATCTCGATGGCGCAGCAGGCCAGTCCGAACGTCGCCGGCCACAGGCTCGCCTTGCGGAAGTAGCCCGCCAGGCCCTCGACGGTCGTGAGCAGAACCCCGCTCGGGAGCTTTTCTTCGAGACCCATGTCAGTCCCAGTCCAATCCGCCGCGGCGCCACACATAGGCGTACGCCACGAACACCGTCAGCAGGAACAGGCCCATCTCCGCGAGGCCGAACCATCCCATCGCGTCGAACCTGACGGCCCACGGGTAGAGAAAGATGATCTCGATGTCGAAGATGATGAAGAGCATCGCGGTGATGTAGTACTTCACCGGGAAGCGACCGCCCAGCGCCTGTGGCGTGGCCTCGATCCCACACTCGTAGGGATCCGCCTTGGCTTGGTTGGCGCGGCTCGGCCCGACGACCGAGCTCATGATCACCGAACCGACCGCGAAGAGCGTCGCCAGTCCCGCCAACGCGAGCACCGGCACGTAGAGCTCCATCTCGCCTCCTACCCTGAGCGGCCCACCCCTTCTTGAGACTTTGTGAATAGAATCACAATGTGGGCCAACTCACATCCTGCCACTCCTGTGACGGAATGCAAGTGGGTTGCCGAAATGGCGCGCGCACTTTCTCGCCATGGCGGGAAAGTGCCTCAGCATCCGGCGGCAAACGCTTGCAGAACCACGCCATGGCGGGGTTGTGGCGGGTCAGACTTCGGTGCTGACGGCCGGCGTCGGCGTGTCGAGGAAGGCCCGGGGGATCACGACGATCCGCTTCTCGACGTCGATCAGATGGGCGGGACTTCCGTCGGCGTTCGTCTGCATGACTTCGTACGTCACGGTGTGCGCGGTCATCCGCCGCTGCCTGAGCCACCCGTGGTGCCAGGCGACGCTCCCCCACGGTCCCTCGATCTCGAGCGACTCACCGACGGAGCCGGTGACGGTCGCGCCGACCGGATACATTCCCGACATCCGGCCCTCGCCGGAAAGCAGCCAGATGAGCGGGTTGCACAGGATCACCACTACCAGGAAGGCAGCCATCCTGTAGGAGCCACCGGCAAGATGGACCGCGATGTTGAGGGCGATGGCAACCGGGACCAACCACGCCACGATGCCGAACGGCGCCGTGATGCCGAACCGCGTCCACAGCCATGCCCGGATGAGCCGCCGCCTCAGGGCACGGTCGACGACGGTCGGCTCCCCAGCCAGCGGAACCTCCACGGACTCCCGGCCTGCTCTCTGTGCCAGCTCGTGTCTGATGTCCGGCCCGATGAGCTGGGCCGGGAAGTCGATCGACCGCGCCAGCTCATCCGGCCCGGCCGGTAGATACGCCGGTACGGCCAACGTCCTAGCGACCTCCTGCCGACACCGCACAAGCACCGGCCCCGCCTCGACCTGCGTCAGCCGCGACCAGGGGTAGAAGGTGAGTCGGCTGGGCGTGCGCACGCCCAATCCGCTCTCCGTCGTCCATGCGACGAGAGTGGCTCCGACAGGAAGTTCGCGCTTCACGCGGCGAGGGACTATCCACAGCGGAAGCGGCAGCATGAGCGCCGAGCAGGCGATCCCGAAGGTCAAGATCATCACCAGAGCGACAGCATCGCTGAGCGGATCAAGCCCCAGATCACGCGACCCGAACCAGCCGGAGCCGGTCATCAGCGCTGGCAGAACCAGCCCCAGGACCCAGTAGGACCAGCTTCGCAGCCGCAATCTCACCATCGCCCATTTGAGCCGACGCTGATCATCGAGGGTGACGGTCCAGAACGTCACCGATCCCGGCACCACATCCACGTCCACGAGCGGCTCCCCTCAGCGTCCTCGCGGCCCAAAGTCGCCGCAGCGTAACGGATACCGGGGAGGGAATGTGGGCAAACTCGGGACGGGTCCCCGTCAGTCGGGATCCGAGGCGAATCCAGCCAGGCAGGAATCCGCCAAGTCGGCCCGTACTCACCCAAGATCTCGCCGAGTCGGCTCGTCATGACGAGCCGACTCGGCCTGGTTTCGCGTCAGGATGCGCCGACTCGGCGGGATCGGGGTCAGTCGGGATCGGGGCGGATCCAGCCCTTGGCGAGGCCCGCGCGGACGATGGCGTCCGTGGCTTCGCCGAGAGTCGTGCTCGCCGCGACGACGCCGGCCTCACGGGCCCGGACACGGGACTCGGTGGCACCGGGCATGCTCCAGGTGCCGCCGCGGTTGAGCCAGTTGAGGAGCATCGGCTCGAGGCGGTCCATGGCCTTGCAGAAGCGCGCCTCGGGGGTCTGAGCGGCCTCGAACTCGTCCCACAGGGCACGAATCTCACCAGCCTGGTCCGGCGGCAGCATCGTGAAGAGCCGCTCGGCGGCAGCGATCTCGCGCTCGACCTGGTCGACGACCGCAGCGGCGTCGAAGACAGGGCTGTCGCCGGCGTAGATCTCGACCATGTCGTGGATGATCACGAGCTTGATCGCGTGCCCGACGTCGATCGGCTCGTCGGCGTACTCGGCGAGCAGCAGCACCATCAGCGCCAGGTGCCAGGAGTGCTCGGCGTCGTTCTCACGCCGGTCGGCCGCGGCCAGCGGCGAGGCGCGCAGGATCGTCTTGAGCTTGTCGGCCTCCGCGATGAACTCCAGCTGAGCCCGCAGCCGGCCGCCGATCTCGTCCGGGAGCGGGTTCAGGTCGATGATCAGGTCGTCGGTCGAGTCATCCATGCGTCGACCTTCGCATGCTGCGTACGTCTGGAGAAACTCACTTCTCGTCGAGAATCGCCCGCGGCACGACCACCCAGGTCGGACCCGACTTGAAGGCGATCGCGTGCTTCGTTGTGGCGACCAGCTTGAGCTTGGACCGGTGGATCGACGTACGGCCCCAGGGACCGTGGACGACCAGGCTCTCCCCCATATGACCACGGATGGTCGACCCGACCGGATAGCTGCCGATCGTCGGAGCAACCACTGCGAGAACGACAGCACCCAAGCCAAGCATCAGCACGCCCACCATCCACATGGTCGGCCAGGGGTCGGAACCAGCCATCGCGAGAAGGGCCATGAGCACCATGACCGTGCCCAGGAACCAGCCCGTCACGCGGAACTGCCGTGCTGCCGCCAAGCCAAGCGCTATCTGCAGCTGCCGGTCGACTACCACGGAGCGCTCACCGGGCACGTCCTCGCGAACGACCGGCTCGGAGTCACCTTCCCCGACCCCCAGAGCCAGGCGCGCTCTCGCCTGCTCACCCAGCACCTGCCCAGCGACCAAGAGGTTCTGCTTCGGCGTCCGCGTCCTTAGATGCGTCGCGACCGGTCCGACGTTCACAGCGGTGATGCGACCCCAGTTGATCTCCATACCGACCCCGGGGCCTTCGAGCCGGTACGCGGTGACATCTGCCCAGGAGCGAAAGGTCTCTCCAAGGGGATAGATCCTCCGCACCCGCCACACCGAGAAGGCGGCGAACACGGCCAGATCCACGAGCAGGAAGACGATCACCACGGCCGGATAGACGTCAAGAACCGCCACCGCACCGATGACGACTCCCACAGCCCCGCACAGCACCAACAAGATCGAGGGCTGCCGCCACCACCACAACCAGTACGCGCGGAGGAACCTGCGCCGCTCCTCGGAGGTCACCGTCCAGGTGGCATCCGGGACGTCGATCGTGTCAGTCATGACGGCGCATCATGCCGCAACGCCGCACGGGTCGACAGGCGAGGGGTCAGCGAACGGGGAGGGCGGGTACGGCGCGCTTGGAACGGCTCACGTAGGCCGATCCCTCCGGGCCGACGACGACGTAGGAGTCGCCCAGCCGGGAGTTGTACTCCAGGTGGGCGCGACCCCAGAACATCCCGATCCGGATGCCGCCGTACATCCCCGGGGCGGTGAACCAGGCCTCGTCGGGGCCGCCCTCCTCGGAGATGAGCCGTACGTCGAACGTACGCAGCTGGTTCTCGCCGCGGAACTCGGCGGTCAGCTCCGCGAGCGTCGTGTTCACGTGGAGGTTGACGTTCTCGAGGTTGTCGCCGAGCGGGGTGCCGGGACGGAAGTAGGGGTCGAGCATGTCGAGCAGGTGGTCGTGACCGCGTCGCTGGGCGAGCTGGTAGGGCGTCTCGCCATGGGCAGTGGGGAGCGAACGAACCCCACCCAGCGAGAGCAGCTCCTGGACGGTCTCCCGCGGGGCACCGAGGTAGGCGGCGTGGTGGAGCGGCGTGAACATCGACTCACCGCCGATCTTCCAGGTGTTGACGCCGACGGTGTAGTCGTTGCGCACCTGCGAGAGCGCGCGACGCCAGTCGCCCTGTGCGGCCGCGTCGGTGAGTGAGTCCCTGGCCTTGACCGCTGCGGGCCCGTAGGCCTCGCGAGGCATCAAGATGCCGTCCCATGGCAACGTCGTGGTCATAGTTGAACTTTCGCAGAGATCAAGCGGTTGCGTGATGAAGTGCGACGATTCCACCCGAGAGGTTCGTCCAGGTCGGAGCCTGCCAACCCGCTGCGGAGAGCATGGCGGCGAGGCCTGCCTGGTCGGGCCATGCACGGATGGACTCGGCGAGGTAGACGTAGGCGTCCGGGGAGGACGATACCGCCCGAGCGACCGGCGGCAAGGCCTTCATCAGGTATTCCACGTAGACGGTCCGGAAGGGCTTCCAGGTCGGGTGCGAGAACTCGCAGACCACGATCCGACCGCCGGGGCGGGTCACCCGGCGCAGCTCACGCAGGCCCGCCGCCGGGTCGACGATGTTGCGCAGGCCGAACGAGATCGTCACCGCGTCGAAGGTCGAGTCGCGGTAGGGCAGCTTGGTGCCGTCGCCGGCCGTGAACGGCAGGTGGGGCTTGGCCTTCTTGCCGACCTGGAGCATCCCGATGGAGAAGTCGGTCGGGACCACCTCGGCACCCGCATCCAGAAACGGCTGGGACGAGGTGCCGGTGCCGGCGGCGAGATCGAGCACGAGCTCGCCCGGCTTCGGGTCGACGGCCTTGATGACCTCGCGTCGCCAGCGTCGGTCCTGGCCGAGGGAGAGCACGTCGTTGGTCACGTCGTAGCGCTTGGCCACGGCGTCGAACATCCGACGTACCTCGCCGGGCTGCTTGTCCAGATCTGCTCGGGTCACGGGCTGATTCTGTCTCGGTCTGCGTCCGGGACCGAACTCAGGCGAGCTTCTCGAAGATCTCGTCGGCGTACTTCGCCGCGTCCTTCTTCGAGGCAGCGGTCGCCTGGACGGTCAGGTCGTTGGACGCGTGCGAGCACGTCGCCTGGGTCTGACCGGTCTGCTGGTCGGCGCTGGAGTAGCAGACGTTGTCGCCCACCTTGGAGACCTCGCCACCGCCGTAGTAGGCGCTGCCGTCACCGGCGAAGGCGCGGATCATCACGGACTTCTTCATGTCCTTGGTGATGTAGGTGCGCGAAGCCATCGAGAACCCGAGGGCGTCGGACACGTTGCGGTCCTCCGTCTTCGAGCTGGCGGCGTTCTGCTTGATGAACAGGTCCAGCTGCTCCTCGGACGCGCCCTGCTTCTTGATCACGTCGAGGTCGTAGGAGGACTTCTGGTCCGCCGGCTTGTAGCCGCCCGACAGCGTCTCCGGAAGCGTGATCTTCACGCCCGAGTGGGATTCGGAGTCGCCAACCCACCGTGGCAGGCCAACGCCCAGCACGACGAAGAGGGCCAAGGCGATGATGCCGAGGGTGATGCCGTTCTCTGCGATGAACGACTGCTCTTTGTTGGTACTCACGCCAGCGCACGCTACAACCCACATGGTCATATATGGCAACCCGGGGCGGATGCCATACATCACTTCGACTCGTCCTCGCCGACACCACGCCGATACCCTGGGCGTGTGAACGAGTCTGAGCAGCCGTCCCTGGTAGCCACCACCGTGGCACTCGATGCCGGGTCGGAGACGCTCGACGACCTGCTCGCGCTGCTGCCCGCCCGCCGGCGCGTTCTGTCCTGGGTCCGCCACGGCGAGGGCCTGGTCGGCTGGGGCACCGCCGCCGAGATCCGTACGTCCGGACCGGAGCGGTTCGCGCACGCGACCAAGTGGTTCGAGGAGCTGGCGGCGGTCTCCACGGTCTCCGACCCCGTCCGCGAGCCCGGCACCGGCCTGGTCGGCTTCGGCTCCTTCGCCTTCTCGGACCTGCCGGGATTCTCCGTCCTCAAGGTGCCCGCGGTCATCGTGGGCAAGCGCGGCGACACGGCCTGGGTGACCACCGTCGGCCCGGCCGCCACACCACCCCCCGACCTGATTCCGATGCCGGAGCCGGAGGCGCCGCGCGACGTCGTCTTCGCCGATGCGTACGTCGATGGCGAGCACTGGATGCGGATCGTCGCCGACGCCGTCGCCCGGCTCCAGGACGGGGACCTCGACAAGGTCGTCCTGGCCCGCGATCTGCTGGCCGCGGCCAGCGCCCCGATCGACATCCGCGCCGTGCTGCGGCGGTTGGCCGCTGCGTACCCGACCTGCTGGACGTTCCACGTCGACGATCTCTTCGGCGCGACCCCCGAGCTGCTCGTACGCCGCGAGCGCGGCCTGGTCACCTCCCGTGTGCTCGCCGGCACGATCTGGCCCACCGGCGAGGAGAACCTCGACCACGCCCTCGCCGCGTCGCTCGCCGAGTCCTCGAAGAACCTCGAGGAGCACGAGTACGCCGCCAGGTCGGTCGCCGACGCGCTGGAGCCGCACTGCTCCTCGATGAACGTGCCCGACGCGCCCTTCGTGCTCAAGCTCCCCAACGTGATGCACCTGGCCACCGACATCACCGGCGTGGCCAGCGACGGGGTCAGCTCGCTCGATCTGGCCGCCGCACTGCACCCCTCGGCCGCCGTCGGTGGCACCCCGCGCGAGGACGCCGTCGCGCTCATCGCCGAGATCGAGTCGATGGAGCGCGCCCGCTACGCCGGTCCGGTCGGCTGGATGGACGCCACCGGCGACGGCGAGTGGGGCATCGCGCTGCGTACGGCCGAGATGATCGACGACCGCACCGCCCGCCTCTTCGCCGGCTGCGGCATCGTGGCGAGCTCCGACCCGGAGACCGAGCTGGCCGAGACCCAGGCCAAGTTCGTCCCGATTCGAGACGCGCTGTCTTAACCTCCGTGCATGGAGAACTCGGACGGCCTCATCCGCACAGCCCTGCGTGAAGGAGAGGAGACCGCCGACCGGCTGGCACGTACGCAGCTGCTCACGATCCCGTTCCTGATCGTCGCGATGATCTCGGTGCCGGCCTTCCGGATCGTCCACGACGACGGCGAGGAAGGCGACAGCTACGGCTTCTGGTCGGCGATCGCCTGGCTGGGCGACCGCCCCGACGACGCCCCGGGCGCGTACAAGCTGCTGATCGTCGCTGCGGTGCTGACGATCCTCTTCGCCGTGGCGGCCGCGGCGATGGGCCTCTACCTCGCCTACTCCCGGAGCAACCGTCCTGGGATCGAGACGGGGATCGTGATCGTGGCGGGGGCGCTGCCGAGCGCCATCGCGATGATCGGCGTCGTGGCCCTGCCGGACGGCTCCGCGGTGCGGATGGGCTGGGGCGTACTCCTTCCGGTCTTTCTCGGCCTGTGGCTGGCCAACATGGTCCGCTCCGACGTCTAACCCGGCCGCGATAGATTCGGCGGCATGAGGATCACGAAGTTCGGCCATGCCTGTGTCCGGATCGAGCACGACGGGGCGGTGGTCGTCGTCGACCCCGGTGTGTTCACCCAGCCCGAGGCGCTGGATGGCGCGACGGCGGTGCTGATCACCCACGAGCACCCCGACCACTACAACCCGGCCCTCCTGGAGGGCAGCGACGCCCCGATCTACACGATCGGCGCGGTCGCGGCGCAGATCCAGAAGGGTGCCCCCGCGGTCCACGAGCGGACCACGGTGGTGAAGCCGGGCGAGTCGTTCGACGCCGGGCTCCCGGTCACCGCGATCAACGAGAAGCACGCGGTCATCCACGCCGACCTGCCCCACTTCGACAACTCGGGCTACCTGATCCAGGCCGGGGACACCAAGATCTTCCACCCGGGCGACGCGCTCGACGGTCCCGGCCAGGCCGTGGACGTACTCTTCCTGCCGGTCTCCGCTCCGTGGGCGCGCTCGGGCGAGCTGATCGACTTCGCCCGCTCCGTCGGTGCCTCGAAGACCGTCGCGATCCACGACCGGGTCTACTCCGAGGCGGGCTCAGGCATCTTCGACACCCAGGCGGCAGCGCTGATCCCGGCCGAGCACGGCTACGTACGTCTCGCGGACGGGGCCGACCTCTGATGGCCCTCGTCGCAGTCCTGTACGCCTACAACGACCTCCCTGACGTACGCGCCGAGCATCTCGACGCACATCGTGGGTTCCTGGCGAGCCAGGACAACCTGGTCCTCTCCGGCCCCACCTCCGACGGCGGCGGCCTGCTCGTCTTCGAGGGCGACACCGCCACGGTCGAGGCAGCCGTGGACGAGGACCCGTTCGTCGCGGTCGGGCTGATCAAGGAGCGTCGCGTCTTCGAGTGGACCCCGGTCCTCGGTTCCTGGAAGACCCAGCTGGGCCTGTGAGGACCGGGGGTCCGCCCCCGACGAGGACTCACCCCAGGGCGAGCGCCTGCAGGCGCTCGTACGCGCCGTTGAAGGTGTTCTGGTCCAGCGGTGACGAGGTGTACTGCCAGAACGTGTAGTAGCCCCAGCCTGCGGGCAGGGTGCCCGGCGTGCTGGCGTAGCGCGCGATCCAGAGCGGGTGGGCGCTGGCGAACTGCGAGGTGTTGCCGGTGCAGGTCGTCCACCAGTCGGTGGTCGTGTAGATGACCGCGTCACGCCCGGTGCGGGCGCGGTAGCGGTCCAGGAACGCCGCGATCCACGAGCGCATCGACGCCTGGGAGAGGCCGTAGCAGGTGCCGCCGCTGTAGGGGTTGTACTCGATGTCGAGCACCCCGGGAAGGGTCTTCCCGTCGGCCGACCAGCCGCCGCCGTTGTTGACGAAGTAGTCGGCCTGCGCCGCGCCGCCCGAGTCGGACGGGTTGGCGAAGTGGTAGGCGCCGCGGATGAAGCCCTGGTTGTAGGAGCCGTTGTACTGCTGCGGGAAGTAGGTGCTGTTCCGGTAGTAGGTGCCCTCGGTTGCCTTGATGTAGGCGAACCGCTTCCCCTGACCCCACCAGTAGGCCCAGTCGACGTTGCCCTGGTGGCCGGAGACGTCGATGCCGCTCACGGTCGCCTGCGCGGTGATCGGGGCGTCGTTGGCGGTGCCGCCCGTGGCGTTCGAGCCGGGCGTCGACCAGCCGACGTACGCGCCGTGCTCCATCGTGACACCGTGCGACCGCGCCTTCTGGGTGAGATGGCGGTCGTCCTTCTCGGCGGCGCCGGCGGACTGGGTCGGAGAGAGGGAGAGGGCGAGGAGGAGACCGGCGGCAATCGCGGTCACTCTCATGGATCTGCGGCGCGAAGGACTCATGGGCTGGGCCTTTCCCGAGGAGGAGACATGCACTGAGAAGCGTCGTGACTGGGAAACATGGTGCCGCAACCGATGTCCCCCGGGGAATGTTTTCCGGTAAGCAAGTTACTCAACCAAACGGTTGACAATCGTCGAGCGGGGAGTCTAGCCTCGTTATCAACCAAATGGTTGAGGAGTACGAGATGAGCGAGGACAGACTCTCCCGAGTCTTTGCGGCCCTGGCGGACCCGACCCGGCGCGACCTGGTCGCCCGGCTCTCGTCCGCCGACGCGACGGTCGGCGAACTGGCGGCGCCCTATGACGTCAGCCTCCAGGCGGTCTCCAAGCACCTCAAGGTGCTCGAGGACGCCGGCCTGGTGAGCCGAGAGTCGCGCCGCGCCCCCGTACGTCTCGAAGCGGAGGTGTTCGACCTCATGACCAAGTGGATCGAGAGATATCAGCAGCAGGCCGAGGAGCGCTACCAGCGCTTGGACGCACTGCTGGCCGAGATGCAGGAAAGCACGCCATCACGAGAATCAACACGAGCAGAGGACGCATCATGACCACCACGAAGCACGAGACCACGATCGAGGCCTCCAAGGAGACCCCGACGATCACCATCGTCCGCGAGTTCGACGCTCCCCCGGAGCTCGTCTTCCGCGCCCACGCCGAGAAGGAGCTGTACGCCAAGTGGCTCGGCCCGCGCGACGTCGGCATGCACATCACCACCTGGGACTTCCGCACCGGCGGCTCCTGGGCCTACTCCGCCGAGCGCGACGGCGACGAGTTCACCCAGTTCTTCGGGAGCTTCCACGAGGTGCGCGAGAACGAGCGCATCGTCCAGACCTTCACCTGGCGCGGCGCCCCCGAAGGAGCCTCGCTGGAGTACCTCACCCTCGAGCCGCTCCCCGGCGGCCGCACCCGACTGACCGGCCTCAGCGTCGTGGAGTCCTTCGAGACCCAGGCCGCGATCATGGCCAGCGGCATGGAGAAGGGCGTCCTCCAGGGCTACGAGCAGCTCGACGAGCTCCTCGCGGAGCTCTCGTGAGCTCCCCCGATCTGAGCAGGCGCGAGCAGCACGCGTACGACGCTGCCCGGTTCGCCGAGATCGTCGGCTCCGCCGCCCCCGAGGACTGGGCCCGCCCCAGCCCGGTGGCGGCGTGGACCGCGCTCGATGTCGTCACTCACCTGGTCGAGTGGCCACGCGACTTCCTCCGCGGGTCGGCCGGGGTGGATCTTGCGCCGCTCGACATCGCTGCGGACCCGGTCGCCGCCTGGAAGACCCACACTGCCGACGTCCAAGGGCTCTTCGACGACCCCGCCGGCCGGATGGTCTCCAACCCGCACATGGGCGACAAGCCGCTCGACGTCGCACTCTCGGAGATCTACACCCCCGACATCTGGATGCACTCCTGGGACATGTCCCGCGCCCTCGGGCGCGACTTCGACCTCGGTACCGAGCGTGCCGCGGCGATGCTGGCCGCCGCTGCGACCATGGAGGACGCCATGCGTGCCTCGGGCCAGTTCGGCCCTCGCGTCGACGTCCCGGCTGATGCGACTCCGCAGGAGCAGCTCCTCGGCTTCATCGGCCGAGACCCGTACTGGCGGGCCTGAGTCAGGACAGCGTCAGCGAGCCGACGCCGGAGGTGTAGTGGGTCGCGTACGTCAGCTGGACCGGCTCCGCGCCGGGTGAGAGCAAGATCGTGGCGGCCTGCTGGATGTAGTCGCCCTCGACGTGGACGCTGACGTGGCAGGCCCGCTCGGCGGGGATCTCGAAGGACACGGTGCCCCAGTAGACGACGTACTGCCGGCCGTCGATGCTCGCGATCGGCGGCAGCTTGCCGGGGTTGTTCGCCAGCATCTTGTTTCCGCTGGTCAGGTGGAGCACCAGGATGCGCTTCGCGCCGGTGTAGTACTCGACGTAGGGCACCACGCCCGGCCACTGTGGCTGTTCGGTCACGGGCACACTGTGCCATGGCCGATCGGGTCAGCGGCTCAGGAACGGGCGAGCGCGCGGATCGCCAGGTCGAGCTCTCGACGGCCGTCCCGCGAGACCACTGCCTCGACGACCTCGATGCCGCCGTTCGGGGAGGCCAGGGCGGCTTCGAGCTCGGGCACGGAGGTGACCGCGAGGTGCGGGATGCGGTGGGCGGCGCAGAGCGCTTCGAGGGAGGTGCCGTGCGGGGTGCCGAAGAGGCGCTCGAAGCTGTCGGCGTAGTCGTCGGCACCCTGCTCGAGAGAGGCGAAGATCGAGCCGCCGTCGTCGTTGGCGACGACGATGGTGAGGTCCGGGCGGACCTCTTCGGGACCGAGCAGGAGACCGCCGGCGTCGTGCAGGAAGGTGACGTCGCCCATGAGCGCGAGCGCGCGCGTCGAGGACTCGCGGCCGACCGCGGCGCCGATCGCCGTCGACACGATGCCGTCGATGCCGGCCAGGCCACGGTTGGCCAGCACCTTCCGGCGCCCGCCGACGCGGTTGGGCCGCATCATCAGGTCCAGGTCGCGTACGGGATTCGAGGGGCCGAGCATCAGCAGCCCACCGTCGGGCAGGGCGCGGGCGACACAGCCGGCGACGTCGTACGCCGTCATCTCCTGCTGCTCGTGGAGCAGCCGGTCCACCTGACGACCGAGGTCACGGTCGGCCTCGCGCCACTCCTCCAGCCACGCCGGGTCGGGCTCGCCCTCGACGTGGAGCCGGGTGCGGATCGCGCGGTCGACCCGGAACGGGCGCGCGGGCCAGACCCCCTCGACCGGGGCCGCGATGACCTCGATGTCGGCGCGGGCGAGCAGGTTGGTGACCGGCCGGGAGAGGGTCGGGTGGCCGTAGACGACGACCCGCTCGATCCGCTCGGCGAGCGGTGACTCGAGCAGCAGCCGGTAGGAGCGCAGCGCGTTGTCGCCGGTGCGCGCACCCGAGGAGGGCTCGGCGAGCAGCGGCCAGCCGCCGTCCTGGGCGAGGATCCGCGACGGCGGGCCGGCGTCGTCACCGGCGACGACGACCGTGCGCGGCGTCCCGGGGCCGGTCGGGATCGACTCGTGGATCATCAGCTCGGGGCGCGGCGGGGCCGGGCGGGCCTCGATGGTCCCCGGCTGCCAGCGGTCGGGCGGGGTCAGCGGGTCGTCGAGCTGGATGTTCCAGTGGACGGGGCCGCGTGCGGAGTCGAGCGCCGCGATGTCGTTCTCGTCGGGTGCGTCGGCCAGGTCGCGGGTCGCAACCAGCAGACCGAAGATGCCGACCTGGTCGGTGACCTGGTTGGCGCCCGTCTCCCGGAGCCGCGCCGGCCGGTCGGCCGTGACGACGGCCAGGGGCACCCCGGCGTGAGCGGCCTCGAGCACCGACGGATGCAGGTTGGCGACCGCGGTGCCGGAGGTGCACATCACCGCCGCGCGCGAGCCGACCTTGGTCAGGCCGAGCGCGAAGAAGCCGGCCGAGCGCTCATCGATCCGGGTGTGCAGACGTACCAGCCCCGCTCGCGAAGCGTCGAGAACGGCGAACGACAGCGGCGCGTTGCGCGATCCGGGCGCGATGACGATGTCGGTGACCCGCGCCTCGAGGAGCGCGGTGACGACCGCCCGGGCGAGCTCAGTAGCTGTTGGCATTCATCCTCCTCGGGGCATTTTCCCGCCATGGCGGGGAAATGCGGCAACCAGGGCGACGGGCACCGCGCAGAATCCCGCCATGGCGGGAAAGTGGTCGACTCACCGAAGCGTTCCCCGGTAGGCACGCACGTCGGCCAGACGCTTGCGCCAGAACTCCGCGCGCTCCGGGGTCGCCTGCAGCGCCCGATCGGCGAGCAGGCGCTCGGGTGCGGGCGAGGCAGTCAGTACGGGCAGGACGCCGCCGGACGGGAGGAGCGGCGACGCGGCGATGTCCTCGGTGAACATCGAGACCGTGCCGAGCCCACAGGCGTAGGGCAGCTCAGGCAGCGCCGCGGCGAGCGCGATCCCGGCGGCCATCCCGACCGAGGTCTCCAGCGCCGACGAGACCACGCATGGCAGCCCGATGTCCTCGGCGATCCGCAGACAGGCGCGTACGCCGCCGAGCGGCTGCACCTTCAGCACCGCCACGTCGGCGGCCTCGAGGTCGCGTACGCGATAGGGGTCCGCGGCCCGCCGGATCGACTCGTCCGCGGCGATCGGGACATCGACCTTGCGGCGTACGTCAGCGAGCTCCTCGACCGTGGCGCAGGGCTGCTCGACGTACTCGAGCCCGCCCGCGGCCCTGTCGAGCACGCCGATCGCGGCGAGCGCCTGGTCGACCGTCCAGAGACCGTTGACATCGATGCGCACGTTGCCGGCGGGGCCGAGGGCGTCCCGGACCGCCTCGACGCGGGCGATGTCGTCGGCCAGGCTCTGGCCCGGGTCGGCGACCTTGACCTTGGCGGTCGCGCACCTGGAGCGGGTCACGATCTCGTGGGCGCGCTCGGGGCCGACCGCCGGAACGGTGGCGTTGACGGGCACGGTCTCACGTACGGGCGTCGGCCAGTCCCCCGCGGCCGCCTCCTCGGCGCAGCGCAGCCAAGGCTCGATCTCGGGGGTGTCGTAGTCGAGGAACGGCGACCACTCGCCCCATCCCCCGGCGCCCTCGAAGACGAGGCCCTCGCGCTCGGTGATCCCCCGGAAGCGAGTCGTCATCGGAAGGGCGAAGACATGGCCTTGGTCGGTCATCGTGCCTCCGCGTCGTCGGTCGTCGCCAGTGCGAGCAGAGCCTGCCGGTCGGGCTTGCCGTTGCCGAGGAGCGGGATCGCGTCGAGCGCGACGACCTGTCGCGGCGCCCAGGAGCGGGGATGCTCAGCGGCGACCCACTCGCGGACGGTGCCGGCGTCGATGTCGCCGACGACGAAGGCGACCAGGCGCTGGCCCCACTCGTCGTCGGGAGTGCCGAGGGCCTCCGCGGCCTCGACGTCCGGGTGTTCGCGGAGCCGCCTGGCGACGAGCGCCGCCGGGACCTTCACGCCGCCGGAGATCACCATGTCGTCGAGACGGCCGAGGATCCGGAGCCGGCCGTCCTCGTCCAGGGTGCCGGCGTCGGAGGTGAGGAACCAGCCGTCCACCAGGGAGTTCGCGGTCTGCTCGGGATCGCCCTGATAGCCGTCGAAGAGCATCGGTCCGCTGATCCGGACCCGGCCGTCGGTGCCGATCGCGATCCCCACCCCGTCCAGCGGCATCGCGTCGTAGACACACCCGCCACAGGTCTCGGCCGAGCCATAGGTGGCGACGACGTCGACCCCAGCGTTCTCGGCACGGGCCCGCAGCGACGGGTCGATCGGACCACCGCCGAGCAGCAGCGTGTGGAAGCCGGCCAGCGCGGCCAGGTCGTCACCGCCCGACTCGATGATCCGGTGCAGCTGGGTCGGCACCATCGACACGAACCGAGGCCCGTCCGCCATCGCCGCCGCGGCCTCGGCGAAGGACTCGTGGGCGGCGGCGATCACCGGCTCGAACCCCGCAAGCAGCGAGCGGGCGATCACGTTGGCCCCGGCGACGTACGACTCCGGCAGCGTCAGCAGCCACTGCCCGCTCGCCCCGACGCGCCGCGCCGATGCCGCTGCGGACGCCTTCACGGCCGCTCGGGAGAGCATCACCCGCTTGGGCTTGCCCGTCGAGCCCGAGGTCTCCACGACCCAGTGCTCCGGCCCGCCTCCGGCGAGCCACTCGGCCATCGCGGCGACGGTCTTCTCAGCCCGTACCACCACGTCGTCCACACCCCAACGCTATCTCCTGCGGTGCGGGGGTTCGCGGGCGGCCGTCGGCTGTAACACGCGTCGGCGCGCTACTGGCCGCGGATGTTGAAGTCGCCGACGAGGCCGTGGTGGTCGGACTCCAGCTTGAACGTGGCGTGGCGGGTGGGAGTGGCGGTGGCGCTCGAGCCGAGGAGCCAGTCGATCGTGCCGCCGCCGTCGTGGGTGGCCCAGCCCTGCGGAGGCGCGCCCAGGGTCTCGAAGGAGGAGGTCATCCCGGCCTTGGTCATCAACGGCTTCGGGCCCCACGGATCGCCGTCGCCGCCGTTGCGCGGGTAGGGCGAGTTGAGGTCGCCGGCGACGAGGACCGGGCCGTACTTCTGCAGCCCCTGAGCCAGTCCGGCGAGCTTCGCGAAGCCGCGCTGGGCCTCGTTCTTACGCGCCTGCGGGCTGTTGGCGGGCGAGGTCATCGTGTGGGTCGAGATCACCGAGATGCGCCCGGAGCCGTCGCTGCTGGCGAGGACCACCCAGGTGGCGTACCTGTTGTCGTTCTTGACGCCGGTGACCGGCTTGGTGAGCTGGACGGTGCCCTTGTCGACCGCGACCCAGCGGTCGGTACGCCACATGACGACCGGACTGAGAGCCTGGCTCCGGGTGCCGTACTCGTCCGCCGAGGCGCGATAGGTGCCGTAGCCGCGCACCGAGAGGTCGGAGACCGACCGTGACTGGGCCTCGTTCAGGGAGACGAAGTCGGGTCCGTGCTTCATGACCTCGGCCAGGTCGGAGCGGTACCTCGAGCTGGACATCGAGACCTTGATGTTGGCCTGCGCCAGGCGCACCTGCGGGCCGGAGACGGCGGCCGGGGAGGCGCCGACCTGCCCCGCACCGGGCAGCCCGGCGACCTGCTTGGTCGTCTCGAGGGTCTTGCCGATGTTCTTGTCCAGCCAGGCCGCCGGGTCCACCTGGTCCTGCAGGTAGCCGCCGCCGTGCGGGTGCACCTCGAAGTGGAGGTGGCAGCCGGTCGAGTTGCCCTCGCTGCCGACCTGCCCGATGACCTGGCCGGCCTTCACCGTCTGCCCCGCGGCCACCGAGAGCGACTGCATGTGGCCGTACCACGTGGTCAGGTTGCCGGGCGCCGTCTGCACCTTCACCAGCCAGCGTCCCGACCAGCCCCAGCTGCCGCCCGACTCGATCACGATGGTGCCGCCGTGGGCCGCCTGCACGGGCGTGCCGCACGGCGAGGAGTAGTCGTTGCCGGTGTGCATGTTGGCCCAGTTGGAGCCGGAGTTGCCGTAGTTGTCGTTGTCTACCGCGAGGCCGGCCTGGATGGGACGTACGACGCTGGTGCTGATCCCGGCCATGCCGATCGTGCAGGCCACGTCGGTCGCGGTGGCCGTCAGGTCGGCGGCCGAGACCCCGTCGGCGAGCGCGGCGACGAGGGCTCGCGCCTCGTCCTCGTGCTGGGCGTACGCCAGCGGGAACGCCGAGCGCTGCACCGCCTGCGCCGCCGCGGTGACCTGCATCTTGCGCCAGCCCGGGATGTCCAGGAGCCCGGTGTTGCCGGTGTGGGTGGCCACGCCGTAGAACGCCTGGGCGGACTTGACCGGGTTCGTGATGTCCGCGACCGACCCCCAACCGGAGACCGGGCGCTGCTGGAAGAGACCCTGCGAGTCGCGGTCGCCGTAGTTCAGGTTGCGCAGGGTGCTCTCCTGCATCGCGGTCGCGAGCGCGATCACCCATCCGTAGGCGGGCACACCGGACTGCTTGCCGACCGCCACGATGGTCCGGGCGTTCTGGATCTGCTCGGTGTTGAACCCGGCGATGCTGCCCTCCGGGATCTCACCGTCCGGCCCGAGGTTGCCGGCCTGGATCGCGTTGGTCCCGCCGATACAGCCCGACTCGGCCTGGTCCTGGGTGCTCTGCTCGGTGCTCGCCAGGCCACCGATGAGGATCACCAAGGCACCCGTGACCACCAGGACGAGCGTGGCCGCCCCGGCCACGATCCCCCAGATCAGACGCGCCTTGAAGATCCACATCGGTCTCATCCCCCCGGAAGAATGTTCGCGACGTACCAGACGTTGTCGACCAGCGTCAGGTAGACGATGACCTTGGGGCCATCCGTGGTGACCTCGACGCGTGCCTCACCGTCGGTCTGCTCGAGCACCTTCGCGGGGCCGACCACCTTGGTCGCCGGCACGGTCGCCGGGTCGGTGGTGCCCAGGGCCTGGGCCAGCGACTCGTCGGGGCGGGCGGCGTTGATCCCGGCCCACCATTCGTCGGTGGTCAGGTCGGGACGGGCCCAGGCGGCGACGAACTTGGTCGCCAAAGGTGTCGGGTCCGGGACGGGGGCCGGCGAGCCGGTCGCGGAGGCGCTCTGCTGCGCCGACGCGGAACCCCGCTCGGGCTGGGCGGCCGGCTCGGCGTCGGGAGCGTCGCTCCACTGGGCGATGAGCCAGATGACGAAGACGATGCCGACAACCACCGAGAAGAACCGGAACGGCGACCTCATGGGCCACCTCAGCACCGGCGCGATGACCTCCCACAGCACACCACGCGTCGTTGTCGACCGCACTACCGGGCTCCTCCTTCAGACCAGCTCGGACCGTTGTCGACGGGCACCGAGCGGTTCCCGTTCGGTGAGTAGATGACGAAGACCGCGTTGCCGTCGGCGTCGTAGTCCACGTTGGCCTCCGCCACCGGCGACTGTCGCGGTGGCTCCGGCTCGCGGTCGGCGTAGGCGCCTGCGGTGTAGTCCACCGGGCTCGGCGCCTCGGGACGGTCGTTGTTGTAGACCTGCCCGGCGGCGAACCCAGGGCGGGACTCGTCGCGGAAGGACGGCTCGTCGCGCTCGACGGAGCGCGAGTCGAACCACTGGCCGGCCACCCGCTCGCCTTCCTCGCCGCTCATCGAGGACCCCAGGGCGTACGTCGGTGTGGCGCTCGCGCTCGCCGCGGCGCCCAGCGCTCCGGCGGCCGACACCGGAGCCTGGTTGGGCACCTGCTCGGCGACCAACGTCGGTCGCCTGCCGGTCAGCTCGTGTCCGGGCATGTAGACACCGCCGGGGCTCGAGACCGATCCGGTGCCTGCCGGGCCACCGCCGGGGACGGGCGGACGGTCGGCGTTCGCGTCGCTGACACCGGCCTCGGCGCCCGCCCGGGTGCCGACGTACGAGGAGAGCATCGAGGTGAGCCGGCCCATGCCCGGCAGTGGGATCCCGTAGGCGGCCGGTCGGGTCAGGCGCCAGGCCAGCACGGTCAGCACCGCGATCAGCCCCAGCTTCAGCACGAACCACATCGTCGAGGTCAAGATCGCCGAGTCCAGCCGCAGCAGCAACAACGCGACCAGGAAGTAGATCGGGCCCATCACCAACGGACCCACCACCCGCTTCAGCATCGCCACCGCCGCGTCCCGGGTGTGGTCCAACATGAACAACACCCCCGCCGCCGGCGCGAACGGCACGATCAACCGGATCAACGCGAACGACAACAAGATCGCCAGCCCGGCCACCAGCAGGAACCCACACACCACCACGACCACGGCCAGGTTCACCAACGCCGTGGTCGCCCGCTGCGACCAGTGCTCACCCTTGAAGTACTCATACGCCACCGGATCGGACTTCTTGACCGCCTCGGCGTGCTCCTTGAAGGCGTCCTGCTTGGCCTCCAAGACCTTCTTGCCCTCGCCGTTGGGATCCTTGCGATAGGTGTCGTACTCCTGCCAGGAGAAGTGCGTGGACCGGAACACCCGCGGCCCGTACGTCTTCGCGGTAGCCGAGTCCGGGTCGCCGAAGGCGCCGGCCAGCCAGGTGCGGTACTGCGTCGACCGCACCACCTCGTCCATCTGGCCGTCCACGGCCTCGACCGCATCGGTCTCACCGAACTTGTCGTCGTTGACCCCGGGCACCGTACGACCGTCGTTGAACCCGGTCGCGATCATCCCCGTCGCCGACCGGACCCCGTCATCGACCAGCTTGGTCGACTCCACCGGATACTGGATCAGCCACGAGGTCACCACCAGCACGCCCAGCGCCCAACCCGCCGCCGTGACCGCCCGCGCGAACCGGCCATCACGCGCCCGGATCATCACCGTCGCCGCCACCAGCAACAACACCACGCTCACCCACGGCGCCCACACCCCGTTGGTGACCGCCTCCGAGGCCGCCACGATCGGGTCGTCCAACGCCTTGAGGAAGGAGTTCTCACCGATCACCGCGTTCAACAACGCATGCGACCAGTTCGGCAGGATCCCCGAGATCTCCAACATGATGTTGCCGATCGAGGTCCCCGCCCCCGCCACGAACTGCCCCGTGCACCCGTTGTCGTAGGTCCACCACTGCGGCGTGGTCCCGTAGGCCGACTCCAGCGAGACCTCGTCCTTGTTGCGGAACGGATCCAGCTCGTCGTTGATCTCCTTCGGATCGTTCAGCTGCGTCCCCGCCTTCGACGCCGCCCCCAACGCCGTCATCCGCACGATGAAGCTGCCATCCCCGTAAGGAGAGGCCGGCATCGGCGCGTCCAGGTTGTTGCACGCGTCGCTCACACCCGAGAGGCCACCCGTCGGATCGAACGGGATCGGGATGTCGATCCCCTTCGGCCCCGCTGCCGCCGCCGGCCCGGCGACGGACAGCAGAGCAACCACGAGTACGACGAGGGCAGCCGCCCTACGGCGCAGGGGTGTCCTGTGGTGAGCGGAGCGCGGCTGCATCAGCCGATCCCATCCCCGGAAAGCTCAGACGTGGCGAGATCGACCGGCTCGCCGCCGATGGCTCGACTGACGCGGCGGGTGGGGTCGGCGGTGGTGTTGAGCGCCTCCTGCAGACCCGGGTGATGGTTGAGGGTGACCTTGATGATCTCCATACCGCCGTGACCGGTGTCGCCACCGAGGCCGTCGCGGTAGATGAACTCGCGGTAGCCGAGCTGCTCGTCGCCGCGCCTGGTGCGCGGCGAGAGCCGCGCCAGGATCGCCTCGTAGCCGAGCCCCTCGGGCTTGCCGAGCAGCTTGAGCGCGTCACGCTGGGCGCTCTCGTCCTGCGTACGTCCCACGAAGGCCGCCCCGACGAAGTTGTTGATGTCGGAGCCCAGGATCGCGGAGGCGTTCTGGGTCGAGACCAGCGCGGCACAGTTGTTCTTGCGGGAGTCGCTGGAGAGCTTGTGGACGAGGGCACGACCGGTGCCGCCGGAGGCCTGGGTGACCTCGTGGGCCTCGTCGAGCGCGAACAGCTTCCGCTCGTTGGGGTCGCTGCGGTAGATCAGGTGCAGCGCGGACCAGGCGGCGAGCGTCATGATCGGGCGCGCCATCTGCTCCTCGGCGCTCCACTCCTCGCGCGGCACGTGCTCCGGCGGGGTGTTGAGTCCCTTGAGGTTGTAGAAGGTGAACGGCGTGCCCTTCAGCTCCTCGTCGGACTGGAGGAAGTCGTTGCCGAAGAAGAGGCGGCCGAGCTCACGCTCGCGGGCGGCGGCGAGCTCGCGGCCGATCTCGTGGTCGCCACCGTCGCCCTCGAAGAGCATCTTCACGATCGTCGAGGTGTCGGCGCCGCGGTCGGCCTGCGCCTCCATGACACGGGCGCGGATGCGCTTGAGCACCTCTTCGTTGTTGGCCAGTCCGACCGGGAGGCAGGAGCGGAGCACCGAGACGGTCAGGTCGCGGCGCTGCTGCACGGCGGCCGACCGCTCCCGGTGGAGCCGCTCGGCGAACTCGTGGTCCGACATCGCCTCGGCCCGGATCAGCTCCGGGTTGGGGTCGGGGACGACGGCGTACGGCGACAGGCTTCCCGGGCGGCCGCCGAGGACGTCCACGCTGCGGGCGCGTGCTGGCACCTGCTGGCCGTTGAAGATGCCGCCGCCGATCTCGGGCAGCGTCATCAGCCGCTGCAGTCGGCCGGCCGGGTCCATGGCGACGCCGTGGATGCCGGACAGGATCGACATGTAGATGACGACGCCCATCAGGGTCGACTTTCCGGAACCGGGCGTGCCGACCAGCGGGATCAGGCCGGCCTGCTCCATGACCTCGGTGAGGTACCACGGGTCCATCAGCACGGCCCGGGACGCCATCGCTGAGGTCTCGCCGAGGTAGAACCCTCGCTTGTCACCGACCTCGGCGGTGACCGCCGGCAGCCCGGCGGCGACCTTGAGCACCGGGAACTTCCGGGCATGCGCGGTCGAGGCGAGCGGCTCGCCCGGGACGAACTCGCGAGCCAGGTGATACTGCCCCAGCTGGCGGGTGATCTTGATCTGGGGCCGATAGAGGTCGACCACCTTCTGCGCCTTGTCGAGCGCCTCCGCCTCGCTGCGGCCGGTGACGGCGATCCGGTACCAGCCCCTGGTCCGGGTGGACAGGCCCGTGAACTCCGAGCGCATCTCGTCCTCGACGTCGGCGGCCCGGCCGGCCTGACGGGAGAGCTGCTTGGGAGGCCGCTTGCCGTGGTCCTCGGACCAGTGGCTGACCTGGCCGTCGATGCGGCGGGTCAGCGACGCCATCTCGCGGGAGACGTCCTCCGGCGAGCGGGGCTCGACCCGGAACGACCACTCCACCGGGAAGCCGAGGGCGTCCGTCTTCGCCATCCACGGCGCGTGGGTCTCCGGGACCTCGATGTCACCGATCCGGGAGACCGTCAGCACGCACACGTGGCTGGTCTCCTGGCGGCCACCGATGCTGCTGGTGACCTGCACGGTCGGTGCCAGCGGCTCTGCCGACCAGGCGACCGACTCGAACCACTCGGCCATGTCGTCGGTGTCGAGGAAGTTCTGCTGGGCCTCGCCCGGCTCGGGCACCGGGATCTTGGCGCCCAGGGAGAGCGAACGGGCGATCATCCACTCCATGTCGTGACCGACCGCCGGCCGCGCCGAGAAGCCCGGGCGCGACATCACGCGGTTGACCGTGTCGAGGCGCTCGCTGATCGCAGCCATCTCGCGCTCGGCGGCGCCGGCGGAGAACTTCGCCAGCGTCCGCACCGTCGCGTCGCGACGGCCGAGGTCGACGCCGTAGTAGACGAGCTTGTCGGCCTGGCTGTGGGCGGCCATGTGGGCCTGGTTGCGCGCCATCATCTCCTCGAACCCGGGCTGCGGGTCGGGAGCGTTGGCGAACGCGGCGTGCGCCCAGTGACGTACGGGATAGGGGCGGGTGGTGACCCGGCCGTGGACCGTGTTGCCGACCAGGTCGGCCAGCTGGCTCGCCTGGTCGGTGATCAGGGCCTCGAGGTCGGAGTGGGCGCGGAACGACCAGGTCTGAGGCTCGGCGAGGTACCAGGCGATGATGCGGTCGCTGGTGAAGGTCAGGTGACCACGCACCTCCTCCAGCGCCCACTTGTCGCCTCTGGGCTCACGGACGCCCTTCGAGTCGTCGCCGCCCCGGCCGAAGACGCTCTTGCGTCCCGGCTTGGGCTTCTCGAAGCCAGGCCCGTAGGCCCGCTCCGTTCGCGGCCGCCTCATGCGGTTCCTCCGTCGTTGGGTGCGTCGTCGCCGTCGAGGCGCTTGCGGTAGTCGTCCACACTCTGCGGGCGCCCGTCAGGCACCACCCGCTCGTCCTGATTGTCCCTGGGACGGGTACCTCCCGAGGGCGCATCGTCGAAGTCGTCCCATTGGTCGGCGTCGTCCCACTCGTCGACGTCGTCGAACAGTGGCTCCGGTGCGATCACCACTGCCGGCCTGACCGCGTGCGAGAGCGGCAGCCGAGCGGCCTTGGGTGCCGGCTCAGGCGCAGGCTCCGGTTCGGACTTCGGTTCGGTCGTCGGGGCAGGCTGTTGGGCCGCCGGGGCCGTCGCAGGCGGTGGCGGAGGAGGTGGTGGGGGTGGCGCAGTGCGCGGTGCAGACTGCGCCGGGGGCGGAGGCGGCGGTGCAGCGGAGGTCTCAGCAGCCGGAGCCGGGGGCGCGGGCGGAGCGGGCGGAGCGGCCTGAGTCTTCGGCTCGGTCGGCTCGGGGGACGGCTGCGGGCGCGACACGGGCTGCTCCGGCTCCTGCCGGGCCTGCCATGGCGCACCGCCCTTCCACGGAACGTCGCGGGGCTCACGCGGCGAGGAGGACGGCCGGCTCGACCAGCCACCCTTCGCCGGACGTACGCCGGTGGCGTGCTGCTGCCTCGCAGGCTGAGCCTCGGGCTGGACCGAGAGGTGTGCCGGGAGCGGCTCCTCGACGACCTTCGCCTCGATCACCGGCCGCACGGGCGCGGCCTTGCCGCGCACCGGTTGGGTCTGGACGCGGGTCTGGACGCTCGGGGTCGAGGCGACGACCGTCGCCTCCAGCAACCTCGGCGAGGGTGTGGCGCCCGGCTGCTGCGCGAACCGCCGGCCGGGCCGTCGCATGGCCTTCGCCCAGCCGCCACGAGGGCTCGTGGCGTGCCGGAAGGCGACCGCCGCGCCGCCTGCGTACTGGGCGCTGGTCTCCACGCGCGGCGTGGTCAGCTCGTGCCAGAAGGTCATCAGCCAGGCGCCGGCCGAGCTCTCCGAGCTGATGTAGTCGGAGGCCTTCATCGAGAGGTAGGAGGCGCCGATCAGCCACAGCCCCATGCTGAGCAGCGTCACCGGCATGCCGAGCTTGCGCAGCAGCACAAGCGTCAATGGTGCGATCACCAGAAAGAGGAAGATGGTGCGATAACGCATCTCCCCGATGTAGCGACGAGGGGGACCGAGATAGGTCTGGTCGACCTCGTACAGCTCGTCGTCGTCAGGCAGCCTCATCCCCGAGATCCCTCCCTGGGTTAGCTAACGGGACCGGGTTCACCCCTTGAAGAGACCAGCCATCCACTGACCGAGGTCCGTGGCGTTGTTGCCCACGGCCAGGCCGAGGACGCCGAGACCGATGATCAGGCCACCGACGATCGTGACGGCCTTCGAGATGTTGCCGCTGCGGGCAGCCCACAGGACCGTGACGCCCAAGATGAGGACGACCAGCGTGATGATGTTGTCGGTGATCCACTCTGCCAAGCCGCCGGTGCCATACTCGGCGGCTTGTGTCTGAATCAACTGGTGCGGTGCCATTGTTCTGCTCCCTTTCCCGAGGTGAGGTGTGGTTGCCGGATCCGTCCGGAAGTATTCGGTTGTCCCGGCCGGCGCAGCCCCATGCGGCACCGGTGGGTGGGGGCGCCTTGCCCCTCCCGCGGGCTGACGCAAACTCCCGGGCATCGGCATTCTGGACAAACGCCACCGCCATGTGAGACGAGCGTAGTCGCCAGACCGCCGTAGCGCACCTCGTTCCACCTGACGACACGTGCACACCGCGCGCGTACCAGCACTCGATGGACCGCGTCACCCGGACGTCATGCCGCCCACCGGACCGCTGCGCACGACACTGTCCCGCTCAGCGGTCTCCTTCGCCGTATTCTTGCGAGGGGAGGCTAACTTCGGGGAATCTATATCCCGGAGCAACCTCGCGAGTTTCGCGCGCTTGCGTCCGGATTCGCGAATTCACTCCACATTCAATCGGATTTCTCGGGAGGACGAGCTCACATGGACAAGAAGAAGATCTTCATCGTCATCGGCGCCCTGTTCGTCGGGTTCTGGCTGTTCACCGATCCGCAAGGGCTGACCAGCACGATCTCCGCAATCGCCGGCGGCATCTGGGGCGTCACCACCGACGTCTTCGGCGGCGTGATCGGCACGATCGAGGGCTCCACCCGCTGACCTCGGCCGCAACCTACGCCGACGCACGGGCGTCGGCGCGATGGACTCCTTTTTCCTCGCTGCCCGGTTTGGGGACCGTTCAGCACAGAAAACTGTTTGACGTCGAACCAGGCGATGACAAGACTGCGCTTGTCTCGATGTCAAGATAGTTTGGAGTCGTCTTGTCCCCTCACTTCATCCGGTTGAGGGACAAGGTCCTCTCAGACGACCCGCTCATCCGGGCGATGTCGTACCAGTCGGTGCTCTCTGCGTTCGCCGAAGGCACCTTTCTCACCGGTTCGGCGGTCTTCTTCACCCAGATCGTCGGCCTCTCCGCCGCACAGGTCGGCCTCGGTCTCACGATCGCGGGCGCTGCAACCTTCTTGTTCGCCGTCCCCCTGGGCCGACTCGCGGATCGTCTCGGCACCCGGTTCAGCTGGATCGCCGGTGCCGTCCTCCAGGCGCTGCTGTTCGGCGCCTGGGTGCTGGTCGGCAACTTCGCCGCGTACGTCGCCGTCGAGGTGCTCCTCGCGCTCGCGTCCTCCTGGCAGAAGTCGGGCCGTGACGCCTACCGGATCTCGGTCTTCCCCGCAGCGACCCGGGTCCGCTCGTTCGCCTACATGCGTGCTGCCCGCAACGTCGGCTACACGCTCGGCGCGCTGGCCAGCGGTCTCGCCCTGGCCGCCGACTCGAACACCCTGATCAAGGCCATCCCGGTGCTGACCGCCGTGGTGCTGCTGGTCAACGCCTACTGGATCTCGCGCCTCCCCCGCCTCGCCGCCGCTGCCTCGCCCGGTGACCTGAAGCCGGACGTACGCGACCGCCTCGGCGCCCTGCGCAACCGCGCGTTCCTCGCGACGACCTTCTTCGACGGCGTGCTGGGCACCCATCAGGTCCTGCTCAATGTCGTCATCCCGCTGTGGCTGGTCCAGGAGACCGACGCCCCACGCGTACTGCTGGCGTGGCTGTTCGGCACCAACACCGTCATGGCCGTCGGGCTGCAGGTCATCGCCGCCCGTGGCGTCACCGACGTGACGACCTCCCTCAAGGCCCAGCGCCGCGGCGCACTCTGCTTCCTGGCCTCCTGCGCGATCATCGCGGTCACCCACGACACCGTCGGCCTGATCACGATCGCCCTCGTCTGGATCGGCCACGTGACCGTCACCGGCGCCGAGCTCTTCCAGTCCGCCGGCGAGTGGGGCCTCATCGCCGACCTCTCCGACCCGGAGCACCGTGGCGACTACCAGGGTGCCGCCCAGGTCGGCTACACCCTCGGCACCGTCTGGGCCCCTGCGGCGTACACCTTCCTGGCCATGGAGCTCGGCCACCTCGGCTGGGCCATCATCGCCGGGATCATCGTCATCGCCGCGATCGGCGTCCACCCCTCCGCCCGCGCCGCCGAGCGCTACCTCGCCCGACAGACCCAGCCCGTCCCCGCGCCGGCGTAGCGCCTTCGCGGTCGGGGCAGTTCCGGTGTAACACGTCGTTCGTAGTACTGCTCGCCCTATCAGAACGACCGGATAGTGCTACGAACAGCGTGTTACACCCGCGCCCGAGCCGCCACGGGGCCACCAACCATCCACAGGCCCAGGCCGTGCCGGAGTTATCCACAGCGCAGCTCTGAGGGGTCGGTAGGTGTCGGCGCGAGACCACAGGCTAGGCCTATGAACCCGCGCATCCAGGCGATCATGGCGGCCAATCATGGCCTCATCACCCGCGACCAGGCGCTCACCGCCGGCCTCGATCTCAACGCGATCCATCGATACCTCGAGAGCGACACGTGGACCGTGGTCCGCCGCGGGGTCTATGCCGAACGGACGTACGTCGAGAGCATCACCCTGCCCACAGAAAAGCGACGCCTTCGCGACCGGGCCGCCTGCGCGGCGATCACGGTTCCGTTCGTACGTAGCCATGAAACGGCGGCCCTCGAGCTCGAGATGGGCATCCTGCTACCCACGAAGCCTCAGACGCACGTCACTCGCCAACCTGTGGTCGGCACCCACAACAAGTGGGGCGTGAAGCATCACCTGGCGCCCTACTCGGACGATCAGGTGACTCGAGCGAACGGGTTCGACGTGCTCGGTCCTGCCCGGACGGCGATCGACATCGCTCGGGAGCACGGCCGGCCGTACGGGGTTGTGGCCGTCGACTCCGCCAGGCGGATGGGGGCGTCCGTCGACGAGCTCTGGGAGGTTCTCGACCACATGAGGCATTGGCCCAACCGCCGTCTGGCGCGGGAGGCCATCGAGCTCTCGTATGCGGGGGCTGAGTCGGTCGGCGAGTCCCTTACCCGCGACGTACTCGAAGAGATCGGGCTGACCGGGATCGAGACCCAGTTCGAGATCACGGACGGCGTACGCACCGCCAGGTTCGACCTCCGGGTGGGCCGTCACCTCTTCGAGTTCGACGGCCGGAGCAAGTACATACCCGCCGCAGCTGGCGGTCTGGCACTCCGATCGGTCGACGACATCCTGGCCGACGAGAAGACCAGGCAGGACTGGGCCCACGGCTTCCATCTCGGCATGTCACGAGTGGAGTGGGACGATCTCTTCGGCCGCAACCGCACCTATCTGAAGGATCGCCTGCGCCGGGAGTACCTGACCACATGCCGAGCCTTCGGCACCGATATCTCCGACCTGGAGCGATTCCGAGTACGTCGCTCGAAGGCGGCGTGAGGCCGGCCACCACTCGTGTAACACGTCGTTCGTAGTACTACTCGCCCTATCAGAACGACCGGATAGTGCTACGAACAGCGTGTTACACACGCCCGGCGCTCAGACGAAAAGCAGAGGTACGCCGACGAGCAGGCCCCACACCAGCGTGGCCAGCCCGGTCTGCTGGAGGACGGGGATGAGGCGCGGGCCGAGGTTGGCGCGGTCGAGGACGGTGCGTACGCCCTGGGCGGCGACGGCGACGAACCCGAGACCGAGCAGCGCCCACCAAGACGTCGTCAGGGCCACGAGCACGACCGAGACTGCGGCGACGGCCACGAGGGCGACGTAGAGCCAGCGGGTGCGCGCGTCGCCGAGGCGTACGGCGAGGGTGATCTTCCCCGACTCGGTGTCGCCGGGGATGTCGCGGAGGTTGTTGGCGACGAGGAGGGCGGAGGTGATCGCGCCGATCCCCACGCCGGCCCACCACGCGCCCCACTCCCAGGTCTGCGTCTGGACGAAGGTGGTGCCGATGACCGCGACGAGTCCGAAGAAGACGAAGACCATGACCTCGCCGAGGCCGGCGTAGCCGTACGGGTGGGAGCCGCCGGTGTAGTACCAGGCAGCGATCATGCAGACCAGGCCCACAACCACCAGCCACCAAGCGGACGTCACCGCCAGCACCAGGCCGGCGACCGCGGCGATCCCGAACGCGATGAACGCGGCCCGCTTGACCGCGGCCGGTGTCGCGAGGCCGGAGCCGGTCAGCCGCAGCGGGCCCACGCGCTCGTCGTCGGTCCCTCGGATCCCGTCGGAGTAGTCGTTGGCGTAGTTGACCGCGACCTGCAGCGCCAGCGCGACCACGAGAGCGAGCAGCGCCTTCCACCAGACCAACCCACCGGCGTACGCAGCCACTCCGGTGCCGGCGATGACCGGCGCGAGCGCCGCGGGGAGGGTGCGAGGACGGGCTCCCTGGAGCCACTGAGCGGTGTTTGCCACCCTGCTATTCAACACCGGTGGCTCGTTGCAGGTGTCGCGGGGAGGTGACCCCACGCCGCCCACGAAAACCCAGCGACCCCTGCCCGGGGGGAGGCAGGGGTCGCGGGGTGGGGGTGTGGGGGATGGATCAGGTCTTCGGAGGGTCGTTGGAGTCGACGCTCAGCTCGGCCTCCATGGCCTCGATCTCCTCGGCCAGCTTGTCGGGCGGCGGAGCGCTGGGCTCGGCAGCCTCGGCACCGGCACCGCCGGAGCCGGCCGTACGGCGCTTGTTCCACACGTCGAAGGCGACGGCGAGCAGGAGCACGAGGCCCTTGATGGCCTGCTGCCAGTCGATGGAGACACCGAGCAGCGACATGCCGTTGTTGAGGACACCCATCACGAGACCACCGATGATCGCGCCGACGACGGTGCCGACACCACCGGTGACGGCCGCGCCACCGATGAAGGCGGCGGCGATCGCGTCGAGCTCGAAGTTGACGCCGGCCTTCGGGTTGGCCGCGGTCAGGCGGGCGGTCGTGACCAGGCCCGCGAGACCCGACAGCAGCCCCATGTTCATCATGACCAGGAAGTCGACACGCTTGGTGTTGACACCGGACATCGTGGCCGCGTCGACGTTGCCGCCGATCGCGTAGACGTGCCGGCCGAAGACGGTCTTGTTCATGATGAACGTGTAGACCACGATCAGCCCGGCCAGGATCAGCCCGACGATCGGCAGCCCGCGCGCGTCGGCGAGCAGGTAGGCGAAGTACATGATCACGATCGTCAGCAGCGCCAGCTTCACCACGAAGAGCGGGAAGGGCAGGACGTCGAAGTTGTACGCCATCTGGGCGTTGCGTCGACGCACCTCGAGGAAGATCAGGACACCGACGGCGGCCACCGCGATGAGGAGCGTCAGGTTGTGGAACCCGGTGTCCGGCCCGATCTCGGGCAGGAAGCCGTTGCCGATGGCCTTGAACTGCTCGGGCAGACCGCCGACGGTCGCGCCCTTGAGCACGACCAGCGTCAGACCGCGGAAGAGCAGCATCGAGGCCAGCGTGACGATGAACGCCGGGATCCCGACGTACGCCACCCAGAACCCGTGCCAGGCACCGATGGCAGTGCCGATCAGCAGGCCGAGGAAGACGGCGACCCACCACGGGAAGTCGTACTGGGTCATCATGATCGCCGCGGCGGCGCCCACGAAGGCGGCCACGGAGCCGACCGAGAGGTCGATGTGACGCGCCACGATCACGATCACCATGCCGATGGCGAGGATCAGGATCTGGGCGTTCTGGACCACCAGGTTGGAGACGTTGAGCGGCTTGAGCAGCACGCCCTCGGTCGAGATCTGGAAGAGGATGACGATCGCCGCCAGAGCGATGATCATCCCGTACTGGCGGACGTTCCCGCGCAGCGTGTTGAGCAGGGCATTCATCGGGGGTTACTTCCTCGCGTCCGCGGTCATGTAGCGCATCAGGGACTCCTGGGTGGCCTCTGAGCGGTCGAACTCATGGGTGATCACGCCCTCGGCGAGCGTGTAGATGCGATCACACAGTCCGAGCAGCTCGGGCAGCTCGGAGGAGATCACCAGTACGCCGCGACCGCTGCGGGCGAGCTCCTGGATGATCCCGTAGATCTCGTACTTGGCGCCGACGTCGATGCCTCGGGTCGGCTCGTCGAGGATCAGCAGCTTCGGGTCGGTGTACATCCACTTGGACAGCACCACCTTCTGCTGGTTGCCGCCGGAGAGCTTGCCGACCCCGGCGGTGATCGAGGGCGCCTTGATGTTGAGGTTCTTGCGGTAGCCCTCGGCGACCACGACCTCCTTGTGCTCGTCGACGACGAGCCCGGAGCGCAGCTTCTTCAGCGCCGCCGCGGTGACCGAGGTCTTGATGTCGTCGATGAGGTTGAGCCCCAGGCCCTTGCGGTCCTCACTGACGTACGCGATGCCGGCATCGATCGCCTGGGTGACCGTGTTGAGCTGCAGCTCCTCGCCGTCCAGCACCAGCGAGCCGGAGGTCCGGGAGCCGTAGGAGCGTCCGAAGATCGACCGCGCGAGCTCCGTACGTCCCGCGCCCATCATCCCCGCGATCCCGACGATCTCGCCGGCCCGCACGGACAGGTTGGCCTGGCGGATGACCTCACGGTGGCTGTCCTGCGGATGCATGACGGTCCAGTCGCGCACCTCGAAGAGGACGTCCCCGATGGAGGGGGTGTGATCGGGGAAGCGGTTCTCGAGGTCGCGGCCGACCATCCCGCGGATGATCCGGTCCTCGTCGACGCCACCGCTGGCGACGGACAGGGTCTCGATGCTCTGGCCGTCACGGATGATGGTTATCTCGTCGGCGATCTGCTCGATCTCGTTCAGCTTGTGGCTGATCATGATCGAGGTGATCCCCTTCTCCTTCAGCCCCTCCAGGAGCGCGAGGAGGTGCTGGGAGTCGTCGTCGTTGAGGGCGGCCGTCGGCTCGTCGAGGATGAGCAGCTTGACCTCCTTCGAGAGCGCCTTGGCGATCTCGACCAGCTGCTGCTTGCCGATGCCGAGGTTCTTCACCGGCGTCAGCGGGTTCTCCCGCAGGCCGACCCGCGCGAGCAGGTCGATCGCCTCGCGGTTGGCGCGGCCCCAGTCGATGATGCCGCGCTTGGCGGTCTCGTTGCCGAGGAAGATGTTCTCCGCGATCGAGAGCTCGGGGATGAGAGCGAGCTCCTGGTGGATGATCACGATGCCGGCGGCTTCGCTCTGCCGGATGTTGGCGAACTTCGCGGTCTCGCCCTCGAAGACGATGTCGCCGCTGTAGGTGCCGTGGGGGTAGACCCCGCTGAGCACCTTCATCAGGGTGCTCTTGCCGGCGCCGTTCTCACCGCAGATCGCGTGGATTTCACCGCGGTTGACGACGAGGTTGACGTCGGCGAGCGCCTTGACGCCGGGGAACTCCTTGGTGATGCCGCGCATCTCCAGGATCGGTGAGGTCATGTGGTGGTTCCTGCTATCTGGCCAGGTGACGGCGTGGGCCCGGTCCGGAGGGACCCGGGCCCACGCCGCGTACGTGGGCGCTACTTGATCTCGTCGGCGGTGTAGTACTCGGAGTCGACGAGCACCTTGGTGACGTCGTCCTTGGTGACCACGACCGGGTCGAGGAGGTAGGACGGAACGACCTTCTCGCCGTTGTCGTAGGTCTCGGTGTCGTTGACCTCGGGCTCCTCGCCCGCACCGACGGCGACGATCATGTCGACGGTCACCTTGGCGAGCTCGCGGGTGTCCTTGAAGATCGTGGAGTACTGCTCACCGGCGTTGATCGACTTCACCGACTGCACCTCGGCGTCCTGACCGGTCACGACCGGGAGGTCGGCGGTGGTGTAGCCGTTGCCCTTGAGCGCGGCGATGATGCCGAGCGAGAGGCCGTCGTAGGGCGAGAGCACGCCCTGGACCTTCTTGGAGGCGTACGTCTTGGTGAGGATGTCCTCCATGCGCTTCTGCGCGGTGGCGGGGTCCCAGCGCAGGATCGCGGCCTGCTTGAAGTCCGTCTGACCGGAGGGGATGACGATCTCGCCGGACTTGATCAGCGGCTCGAGCACCGACATGGCGCCGTCCCAGAAGAAGGTGGCGTTGTTGTCGTCCGGGGAACCACCGAAGAGCTCGACGTTGTAGGGGCCCTCGCCCTTGGCCTTCAGTCCGTCGACGAGCGAGGTGGCCTGCTGCACGCCGACCTGGAAGTTGTCGAAGGTCGAGTAGTAGTCGACGGCCTCGGTGTCGCGGATGAGGCGGTCGTAGCTGATCACCGGGATGTCCTGGGACTCAGCGGTCTCGAGGACCTCGCCGAGCGCGGTGCCGTCGATGGCCGCGACCACCAGGACGTCGACGCCCTTGGTGACCATGTTCTCGACCTGGGAGACCTGGGTCGGGATGTCGTCCTCGGCGTACTGCAGGTCGACCTTGTAGCCCTCGGCCTCGAGCTGCTTCTTGATGTTGTTGCCGTCTGCGATCCAGCGCTCCGAGGACTTGGTCGGCATGGCCACACCGACGGTGCCCTTGTCGCCATCGCCGCCGTCGCTGCCGCTGCCGCATGCCGCCAGCCCGAGCGCAAGCGCCGCCGCGGTGATCGTGGTGAGTACCTTGCGCACTTACCTGCTCCATTTCATCTACGGCCACGTCGGTAGGCCGACGCGCCGCTATCGGGGGGTCTCGAAAACCGGCGCACGGACCGGCTCCCAGGTGAGCCACATCACAGATGTGAGCGCTCACATTGGGACAGGCTGCCTCTTCATGTCCGAATGCGTCAAGTGCAGGACGAGGATGTTTCCGACTCGTGACTTACGGGAGGCCCCGTTGATCATCTGCGCTACACAGCGGACTCACAGACAAGCCCGGAGGCCGTCCCGTCACAGGTGACGTACGCCGACCAGCGCCCCGGCGCCGTCCGGCCAGGTGACCTGGATCGACTCCGCGCCGTCGGCGTCGGAGCCGTCGACGACCCGCTTCACGACGATCGCGAAGCTGCCCGCGTCCACGCGGGTGTCGGCACCGTGGGAGCGGATGGTGACGCCGTCGAAGTGCGGCACCGCGTTGCGCGACCACGAGCCGGTGCCGGTCGCGGTGACGACGCTCTCGCGTCGATCCACCAGGCGTCCCCGGTCGTAGACGTCCATCGGCTCCTGGGTCGCGCCGGTGAGCGCGGCCGTCAGCAGGGCCCGGACCGCCACCGCGTCGGCGGTGGCGTCGTAGACGTAGCGCGTGCCCAGCGCCGAGTGCTCGGTGGTCGCCATCAGGAAGTCCTCGGCGCCGTCGAGGGGCGCCTCGCGGTAGGAGACCGGCAGGTGGACGACGGACTCGCCGACCTCGAGGAGCACGCACTCGATCCCGACCCGTCCGGCCGGGTCGTCGAACCGGTAGGAGCCGATCGTGCCGGTCAGGTCACCCTCGCACCACGTCCGGCTGGCGAGCCAGGCGCCGAAGATCTCTTTCTTCGACGGGGTGAGCGTGGCCTTGTGAACGATCGACATGACCGTTATCTACCAGTTCAGGACACCTTGTGGCTATCGCCTTCGCCGTTCGAGGTGGTGTCGGTCTCGGAGTCGATCTCGGCGTCCTCCTTGGCGCGAGCGGCCTCGACCGCCTTCGCGGCCCGGGCCTCGACCTTCTCGGCGAAGGCCCGCCGCTGCGGGTCGAGCACGAAGAAGGAGAGCACGCCGCTGATCACGAACGCCAGGATCACCGAGAAGAAGATGTCGACCTCGCCCGCGACGAGCGACCAGATGCCCGCGACGATGCCGAAGGTGGCGACCAGCGACAGCAGCCGCAGGCCGGTGTAGATCCAGAACTCTTTCATCGTGAGGCTCCCTCGGTGAGCTCGACGACCGCCGGGGCTGCGGGCGCAGCGTACGAATGCTGCGAGGTCGAGGAGAAGTAGTTGATGCCGATGAAGTTGAACCACAGCGTGGCCAGCCCGATCAGCGCGACGATCGCAGCCTTCTTGCCCTTCCACCCGGCGGTCGCGCGGGCGTGCAGGTAGCCGGCGTAGACGACCCAGGTGATGAACGCCCAGACCTCCTTGGGGTCCCAGTTCCAGTAGGAGCCCCAGGCCTCGTGTGCCCAGATCGGTCCGGAGATCAGCACGCCGAAGGTCCACACCGGGAACGCGAAGGCGTGGATCCGGTAGGAGACCCGGTCGAGGTTGTCGAGGTCGGGCACCCGCGCCAGCAGAGCTGCGTCGGGGAAGCGCGCCTTGAGGAGGTACGCCGCCGAGGCGATGCCGCCCAGCGTGAACCCGCCGGTGGCGATGATGGCCGCGATGACGTGGATGACGAGCCAGTAGGAGTTGAGCGCCTCGGTCAGCGGCGCGACCGGCTCGTAGAGCCCGACCACGGCCAGCATCAGCACCACGACGGTGAAGCCGAGCACCCACGGCGCCATCCAGGACAGCTTGAGCCGCCGATACAGAACGACGTACGCGGCGGCCACCACGAACGAGCCGGAGATCGTGAACTCGTACATGTTGCCCCACGGCACCCGGTTGGGGTCGGCGGCCATCCCACGGCCGACCAGCGCCAGCAGGTGGCACACCACCGCGATCGCGGTCAGCAGCAGGCTGAGGCGTCCGAAGAGGGCGGCGCGCTGCTCGCGTACGGCGGCGGCGGGGTTCTCCGGGGCATCGGTCTCGTCGGCCGGGGCACCGGCCCCGACGAGCTCCTTCTCCGCGACCGCGGCCCGGGCGCGCGACTGCCAGGCCGACCACTCGACCAGCGCGCAGAGCAGCGCCAGGAAGTAGACGACGCCGGCGGCCGTGATGGCCTGGTTGCTGAGTACGCCCCAGGTGTGGTCAGTCATCGGTTCTCCTCCTGTGTTCGCGCGCCTCGTAAGGTCTCCGCAAGGCCGGTGACGACGGCTGCGGTGTCTCCACCGCCGGAGCGGTCGAGGGCGGCGATCTCGACCAGTGTGCGCCCATCGACTCGGCGGGCGCGAACCCACACCCGTCGCGGGCGGATGAAGAGGGACCCGAGCAGCCCCACGAGGGCGAGAGAGACGCCGAGGAGCGCCCACTCCTTGCCGGGCGACTTCGAAATCTGCACCCGGTTCCACTGCTGGACGTCGTCGAAGGAGATCGACCCCAGTCCGTCGGGGAGCTCGGCCGTCTCCCCGAGGCGCAGGTTGAACGCCTTGCCGGTCTCGTCGGGCGACATCATGTTGGCCTTGGAGGTGTCGAGCGCGTAGACCGACTGGGGCCCGGCGTCGAGGTTGAGGTCGCCTCGGAAGCCCTGCAGCGAGAGCATCGCGTGCGACCCGTCCCCGATGTCGCCCATCAGGTTGACCGGCTCACCGTCGACCGTGCCCTCGAACGGGTAGAACAGCCCCTGGAAGCCGAGCTCCTCGGGCGAGGCGTACGGCGCCTTCACGACGCCGAAGGAGAGCAGGTTCTGGCTCTGCGGGAGGAAGATCGTGGGGCCGGAGTAGGCCACGTCGCCGTTGCCGTCGCGCACGGTGATCACCGGCGCGTAGCCGTGGGCGAGCAGGAAGACGTCGGTGCCGCCGATGGTCAGCGGGTGGTTGACCCTGAGGTCATAGCTCTTCTCCTCGCTCGACCCCGTGGTGTAGCGGATCTTCGAGTTGAACCCGCGCGCGGTCCCGGCGCCCGCGCCGGTGCTCAGCCACTCGGCCTTGAAGTCGTCGATCTTGAAGGAGAAGTCGTCGAGGTCCTCCGGGGCGAAGAGCGAGCCGGGCTTGAAGTCGTCGTACTGCGACAGCTCGTTGGCGAAGCCGTACTCCTCCCCCACCAGCACGATCACGCCGCCCTTGTAGCCGAACAGGCTCCCGGTCGCGAACGCGACCAGCACGATGATCAGCGACATGTGGAAGATCAGGTTGCCGGCCTCGCGCAGATAGCCCTTCTCGGCGGAGACGGACTGCTCCCCGGTGGTCGAGCTTGTCGAGACCTCCTTGCGGATGCGGTAGCCGCGCAGCTGCTTCCGCGCCGCGGCGAGCACCTCGGCGGGCTCCTCGTCGGTGACGTACGTCGTGGAGTCGGGCAGCCGGGTCAGCTTGGCCGGCGTCGCCGGCGGCTCGGCCCGCATCGCCCGCGCGTAGACGAGGCACCGCGGGATGATGCAGCCGACCAGCGAGACCATCAGCAGCAGGTAGATCGCCGCGAACCACGGCGTCGAGTAGACGTTGAAGAGCCCGAGCTTCTCGTAGATCGGCGTCAGCGTCGTGTGCGCCTCGCGCCACTGGTCGGCCTTGAGCGAGTCGACCCCGTCCTGCGGGATCAGCGACCCCGGGACGGCCGCGAGCGCGAGGAGCAGCAGCAGGATCAGTGCCGTACGCATCGAGGTCAGCTGGCGCCAGCCCCAGCGGGCCAGCTCGCGGGCGTTCAGCTCGCCCGGGCGGCGTACGGAATCTTTCTTCTCCTGGTCGGGAGCCGAGGTGGTGCTCACAGTGCGATGCCCTCCCAACGCTGGACGAGCTGGACCTGCAGCCACTGGACACCGTTGTCCCACCAGCCGGTGAGCATGGCGACGCCGATCAGGATCATCAGTACGCCGCCGATGATCGTGATCGCGCGGGTGTGCCGGCGGAACCAGGTGAGCGCGACGGTGGCCTTGCGCCACATCACCGCGACCAGGATGAACGGGATGCCGAGCCCGAGCGCGTAGACGGCGAGCAGCAGGCCACCGCGGGCGGCGGTGCCCTGGTCCCAGGCGAGGCCCGCGATGACGCCCAGCGTCGGTCCGGTGCACGGGGTCCAGGCCAGCCCGAAGAGGAAGCCGAGCAGCGGCGCCGCGGCCAGGCCGACCGCCGGGACCTTGTGGAACTTCAGGTCGCGCTGCAGCAGCGGGATGAAGCCCATGAACGCGATCCCCATGATGATCGAGAGCACGCCGAGGACCTTGGTGCCGGTCTGCTGGAACTCGAGCAGCTTGTAGGCGATCCCGCCCACGGTGATGCCCATCAGGACGAAGACCACCGAGAACCCGGCGACGAAGAGCAGGGCGCCCGCGAGCATGCGGCCGCGGCGTACGTCACCGGAGGCGAGGTCGGCGCCGGACAGGCCGGTGGCGTAGGAGAGGTAGCCCGGGAGCATCGGCAGCGTGCACGGCGAGACGAACGAGAGGAACCCGGCCAGCAGCGCGACCGGGATGGCCAGCATCAGCGAACCGCTCCCGGCGGTGCTCGCGAACCAGTCCGTCATGCGGAGCCCTCTTCTGACTTCCCCGCCGCGGAGATCAGCTCGTCGAGCGTACGTGCCGAGGGGATCTCGCCGCGGATCAGCGCCGCCACGCGCCCCTCGGTGTCGAGGATCGCGGTGGCCGGGATGGCGCGCGGCGCCAGCGAGCCCTTCAGCGCGAGGACGGCGGCGCCGTCGGGCGAGTAGACCGAGGGGTACTCCACGCCGTAGTGCCGCTCGAAGGCCAGCCCCTGCGCGGCCGAGGCGTCGCGGGTGTTGAGCCCCACGAAGGCGACCTCGTCGCCCAGCTCCTCGTAGGCCGCCTGGAGCATCGGCATCTCCTTGCGGCACGGCGCGCAGCCGGTCCACCACACGTTGAGCACCGTGACCTTGCCCCGGGTGTCGGCTAGGTCGAAGGGCTTGCCCTCAAGGGTCTCGCCGGTGAGCTCGACCGGCTCCCCGCGATCGGCGACCGGGATCTCCTGGGTGCGGCCGTCACCGGAGATGTAGCCGGCCTCGTTCGTGCCGGTCTGCCCGCAGGCAGCGAGCATCACCACCAGTGGGAGAGCGAGCAGCCAACGCATGCCCCTGAGCCTGCCTAACAAAACTGAGAGACTTCTAATCTTCCGAGTCGCCGGCCGAGAACGGCGCGTACTTGTCCTTCGCGGGCAGCATGTCGCCGGCCGGCTCGCCGTAGGAGAGCGCGACGAACTCGTCGTCGACGAAGTGCAGCGAGGTCAGCGAGCACAGCGCGCACTGGCGGCGGCGCGGGTCGTGCAGGAAGCTGCGGCCCTCGATGTGGAGCCGGGTGGTCCAGATCGGCAGCTGGTGGGAGACGATGACCGCCTCGTGCCCCTTCGCCTGGTCCCGGGCGTCGTGGATCGCGGCCATCATCCTGGCCACGATCTCCAGGTAGGGCTCGCCCCACGACGGCTTGAGCGGGTTGAGCAGCTTCGGCCAGACCTTGGGATCCTTCAGCGGCCCCATGCCGTCCTTGAAGCTCTTGCCGACGAAGAGATTCTCCGACTCGAGCACCCGCTCGTCGAGCGAGATGTCGACGCCGAGCGCCTTCGCCAGTGGCCCGGCGGTCTGCTGAGCACGCTCGAGCGGGCTGGAGATGACGTGGGTGATGTCCTGCCCGCCGATCCGGTCGGCGACCCGCTCGGCCATCCGCAGGCCGAGCTCGGAGAGGTTGAACCCGGGCCGGCGCCCGTAGAGGATCCCCTCCGGGTTGTGCACCTCACCGTGGCGCAGCAGGTGGACCGTGGTCTCGATGCCATTTCCCTGGGACGTCATGCCTTCACCTTTACAGCAGCCTCGGCGGCGTACGGAATCGCCTCCGTGATCTGGGAGATCGCCCGCTCGTCGTGGGCGGAGGAGAGGAACCAGGCCTCGTAGGCGCTCGGCGGCAGGTAGACGCCCTGGTCGAGCATGGCGTGGAAGAAGGCCTTGTACGCCGCCTCGTCGGTGGTCTTGGCCTCGTCGAAGTTGCGCACCGGCTTGTCCGTGAAGAAGACCGAGAACATCGTGCCGGTCGACTGGATCACGTGCGGGAGACCGACCTTGGTGAAGCTCTCCTCGATCGCCGCCTTCACGACGTCGGCGGCCCTGGTGATGTGGTCGTAGACCTCGTCGGTGGCCAGCCGCAGCGTGGTCAGGCCGGCGGTCGTCGCGACCGGGTTCCCGGAGAGCGTGCCGGCCTGGTAGACCGGCCCGTCGGGGCTGAGCGATCCCATCACGTCGGCGCGGCCGCCGAAGGCCGCCGCCGGGAAGCCGCCACCCATCACCTTGCCGAAGGTGACCAGGTCGGGCGTCCAGCCCTCGGGCTTGCCGTCCAGACCCCACTGCCCCTGCTTGCTGGCCCGGAACCCGGTCATCACCTCGTCGGAGATGAACAGGGCGCCGTTCCTCGTGCAGGTCTCGCTCAGGAACTGGTTGAACCCGGGCTCCGGCGGCACGATGCCCATGTTGCCGGGCGAGGCCTCGGTGATCAGGCAGGCCACCCGGCCGGCGTACTCCTCGAACGCCGCGGTGACCGCGGCTCGGTCGTTGTACGGCAGCACGACGGTGAGCTCGGTGCTGCTCTCCGGTACGCCCGGGGTGCCGGGGATCGCGTGGGTGACCAGCCCGGAGCCGGCGCTGGCGAGCAGCGAGTCCACATGGCCGTGGTAGTTGCCGGCGAACTTCAGGATCACGTCGCGCCCGGTGAACCCGCGTGCCAGCCGGATGGCCGACATCGTCGCCTCGGTGCCGCTGCTCACGAACCGCACCTTCTCGACCGGTGCCCGCTCGACGATCGCCTCGGCCAGCTCGACCTCCGGGGTGGTCGGGGTCCCGTAGGACGTACCCCGGGTGACGGCCTCCAGGACCGCGGCCTGGACCTCCGGATGGGCGTGGCCCAGGAGCATCGGGCCCCAGGAGCAGATCAGGTCGACGTACTCGTTCCCGTCGACGTCGGTCAGCCACGCCCCCTTCGCCTCCCGGATGAAGCGCGGCGTCCCGCCCACCGCGTTGAAGGCGCGCACGGGCGAGTTCACGCCGCCCGGCGTCACGGCCTTCGCGCGGGCGAAGAGCGCTTCGGATGCCGCTGCGGACAGGGGTGCGATGTCGTGAGGCACCGCAGCATTGTTCCCCAGACCACGTCGAATCCCCATTTCTCCGCCCCGGCGCGGCACGGCGCAGCGGCGGATCCGCACGTCGGTCTCCGACGACAACCCGGATCCTGGTCATTCGTCTTGGTCACCTACGCTGGCGACATGGGCTTCCTACTGACGAGAGACCGCTGATGGCGCGCGTCTCAGCCGACGTACGCCGCGAACGCCTGGTCGAGGCCGCGATCCGGGTGATGGTCCGTGACGGCGTCGCCAAGACCACGACACGCTCGATCGTGGCGGAGGCCGACATGCCGCTCGGGGCCTTCCACTACTGCTTCCGCTCCAAGCAGGAGCTCCTGGAGAACGTCATCGAGGCGATCACCGGGCACACGCTCCAGCTGGCCCTGGTGGAGATGCGCGGGGAGGAGTCGTTCGAGGAGAAGCTCCAGGCGGCGCTCAGGGCGTACTGGCAGCACGTCATCGCCAACCCCGACGAGCACCAGGTGACCTACGAGCTGACGCAGTACGCCCTTCGTCAGCCGGGCCTGGCCACGGTCGCGCGCCGTCAGTACGAGACCTACCTCGAGGCCAACACCCAGGTCCTCACCGTCCTCGCCGAGTCCACCGGGGTGACGTGGGACCAGCCGATCCCCATGCTGGCGAGATACCTCACCGCCAACATCGACGGCCTCACCCTGCTGTTCCTCAACGAGGGTGACGCCGAGGCCGCCGGGGCCGCGCTCGACTTCGCCGCGGCGCACGTCGCATCGATGGCCAGATCAGCGTAGTCACCGGCATCTGGACCGTTGACCCGGTCATGCGTCCAACTCTAGGATGCGGCGTACGTCACGCACCCTGGAGGCACTGTGAACGCCGTCCGCTCGCTGCTCTGTCTCGTCCTCATCGGCTTCGTGGCGTTCGCCCCGCCAGGCTGGTCGTCGCCGCCGGACCGGTGGTGGGAGCCTGCCGACCGGCCGGTGCCCGACTCCCAGGTCAACGTCACCGGCAAGCCGTTCACCGGCACCGACGCCACGGGTGACGTACGCGGCTTCGCCGACGTCCACAACCACCTGATGACCAACGAGGCGTTCGGGGGCGAACTGGTCTGTGGCAAGCCGTTCTCCGACGCCGGGGTCGCCGACGCCCTCGAGGACTGCGCGGCGCACTACCCCGACGGCTCCGGCGCGCTGCTCGAGAACCTGACCGGCGCGGAGCCGGACGGCAAGCACGACCCGGTGGGCTGGCCGACCTTCAAGGACTGGCCCTCGTACCGCACGATGTCGCACCAGCAGAACTACTACGCCTGGCTGGAGCGGTCGTGGCGAGCCGGGCAGCGGGTCCTGGTCACCGACCTGACCAGCAACGGCGTGATCTGCTCGATCAACCCCAACCGTGACCGCGGCTGCAACGAGATGGAGTCGATCCGCCTTCAGGCGGAGAAGACCTACGACCTGCAGGACTTCGTCGACAGAATGTACGGCGGCGAGGGCAAGGGCTGGTTCCGGATCGTCACCGATCCCGCCCAGGCCAAGCAGGTCATCGAGGACGGCAAGCTCGCCGTGATCCTCGGCGTGGAGACCTCCGAGCCGTTCGGCTGCAAGCAGGTGCTCGACGTCCCGCAGTGCAGCAAGGCGGGTATCGACCAGGGCCTCGACGAGCTGCACGCCCTCGGCGTACGCAGCATGTTCCTGTGCCACAAGTTCGACAACGCGCTCTGCGGCGTGCGCTTCGACTCGGGCACGACCGGGACGATCATCAACGTCGGCCAGTTCCTCTCGACGGGCACCTTCTGGCAGACCGAGAAGTGCCGCGGGCCGCAGCACGACAACCCGATCGGCAACGCATCCGTCCCCGAGATCGAGGAGAAGCTGCCCGCGGGCACCGAGGTGCCGACGTACGACGGCGACGCGCAGTGCAACACCCGCGGCCTCTCCCGACTCGGCGAGTACGCGATGCGCGGGATGATGCAGCGCGGCATGCTCGTCGAGCTCGACCACATGAGCGTGAAGGCCACCGGCCGCGCGCTCGACATCCTCGAGTCGGCCGACTACCCCGGCGTCATCTCCAGCCACAGCTGGGCCGACCTCGGCTGGGCCGAACGCGTCTACGGGCTCGGCGGCTTCATCGGTGAGTACATGTTCGGGCCCGAGGAGTTCATCGGTGCCGCCGGACGGACCGAGGCGCTGCGCACCGAGTACGACAAGGGCCTCGGCATCGGCACCGACTTCAACGGCCTCGGCTCCCACCCCGCTCCCCTGGGTGCCGACGGACCCAGCCCGGTGACCTATCCGTTCCGCAGTGTCGACGGCGGGTCGATGATCGACCGGCAGGTCACCGGCGAACGGGTCTGGGACGTGAACACCGACGGCGGAGCCCACGTCGGCCTGGTCCCGGACTGGATCGAGCAGATCCGCCGCCTCGGCGGCACGGAGGCCGTCCAGGACCTGATGGGCGGAGCCCAGTCCTACCTCGACACCTGGGTTGCCGCATCCGGCTACACGCCGCCGGGCAACCTCGCGGCCGGATCGCGCGCCACGGCGAGCTCGTCGGAGTGGAGCGCCTTCACCAGCTTCGCCCCGGGCCGCGCCATCGACGGCGACACCGGCACCCGCTGGGCCAGCGACTGGAGCGACGACCAGTGGCTCGGCCTCGACCTGCGCAGCGAACGGACCGTGGGCCGTGTGGTCGCCGACTGGGAGAGCGCCCACGCGGCGGCGTGGAAGGTCGAGGTCTCCTCGGACGGCACGACGTGGCGCACGGTGTGGTCGACCGACACCGGGAAGGGCGGGGTCGAGACGGCGACCTTCGAGCCGACCACCGCTCGCTACGTACGCATCCACGGCGTCAGCCGCGCCACCCGCTACGGCTACTCCCTGTGGGAGGTCGGCGTCTACGACCGCTGACCCGCCCGGGCGGCGATCAGCTCCTGGTACCAGCGGAACGAGTCCTTGGGAGTACGCCGCAGGGTGTCGTAGTCGACGTGCACGAGCCCGAAGCGCTCGGCGTACCCCTCCGCCCACTCGAAGTTGTCGAGCAGCGACCAGGCGAAGTAGCCGCGTACGTCCACACCCGCGGCGATCGCGTCGGCAACAGCCCACAGGTGCGCGTCGTGGTAGTCGATCCGGGGCTGGTCGTGCACTCCGCCGTCGGCGGCGACGGTGTCGTGGAAGGAGCATCCGCTCTCGGTGACGTAGACCGGCGGGAGCGCGTCGGCGTACCGCTCGTGGAACCGGGTCAGGATCTCGGTGAGCCCGTCGGGGACGATCGCCCACCCGAAGTCGGTGGTCGGTACGCCGACGAGCTGGCGCGGCTCGAACGGAAGCCCCTCCGGCATGATCGCGCCTTCGAGCGCCGGGCCGTGGTCGCCACCGGATCCGGGGGCGCCGACCAGCACCGGCTGGTAGTAGTTGATGCCGTACCAGTCGAGCGGCGCCGAGATCACCTTCAGGTCCTCCGCCACAGGTCCCGGCATCATCGAGGTGATCAGCTCGTCGGGGTACTCGCCGCGCAGGATCGGGTCGGAGAACAGCCAGTTGGTCAGCGTGCCGAACATCTCCGCCGCCTCCCGGTCCTCGGCCGAGTCCGAGGCCGGCCGGGCGGGCTGGTGGTTGGACGCGATGCCGATGTTGCTCGCTCCGGCCTCCCGCAGCGCGGAGACGGACAGGCCGTGGCCGAGCAGCAGGTGATGGGCCACCGGCAGCGCGTCGAAGCCGAGCGCCTGGCCGGGGGCGTGGGTGCCGAGCGCGTGCCCGAACATGGTGACCACGACCGGCTCGTTCAGCGGCATCCACATCGAGACCCGGTCACCGAGACGCTCGCCGACGATCGCGGCGTACTCGGCGAGACGGAGCGAGGTGTCGCGATTGAGCCAGCCGCCGGCGTCCTGCAGAGCCTGCGGCAGGTCCCAGTGGTAGAGCGTCGCGGCCGGCTTGATACCCGCCTCCAGCAGCCCGTCGACGAGCCGGTCGTAGAAGGCCAGCCCCTCGGCGTTGGCCGGCCCGGAGCCGGTCGGCTGGATCCGCGGCCAGGCGATCGAGAACCGGTAGGCGTCCACGCCGAGGTCCTTCATCAGCGCGATGTCCTCGGCGTACCGGTGGTAGTGGTCGCACGCGACCGCCCCGGTGTCGCCGTTCTTGATCCGGCCCGGCTCTGCGCAGAACGTGTCCCAGATCGACGACCCGCGGCCGCCCTCCTCGACGGCACCTTCGATCTGGTACGACGCGGTGGAGACGCCGTAGACGAAGTCGGTGGGGAGCTGCAGGCTGGGCAGATCAGGGTGGGTGGTCACGAGTTGTCTCCTATCGAACGGACTTGATCCGGTAGACCAGGACGGCGCCGGTCAGCGTCACTCCGGCGGCGACGGCGTACAGGGTGGAGTAGCCGCCGAGCACGCTCACGATCGGCGCAGCCACGACGGGGGCGAGCACCTGCGGCAGCGAGTTGGCGATGTTGACGACGCCGAGGTCCTTGCCGCGGTCGATCGCCTCGGGAAGTACGTCGATCATCAGCGCGAGGTCGACCGAGGTGAACACGCCCATGCCGAGACCGAGGACGGCCACGCCGATGATCGCGGCCGTCCAGGAGTGGAAGCCGGCCAACGACAGGGTGCCGGCTGCCATCACGACGCCGGCGACGGTCACGAAGATCCGGCGGCGGTCGAACCGGTCCGAGAGCCATCCGCCGGCGACGACCGTGACCAGCAGAGCGAGGGAGTTGACCGCCGAGAGCAGGAAGACGCCGGCTTCGGGGTTCTCGTGGTGAACCGCGTCGTCGAGGTAGAAGAGCAGGTAGACCAGCCCGATCGCGAACCCGAGGTTCATCAGGAAGCGGGTGAGCCACGCCCAGGCGAAGTCGGGGTGCAGGCGAGGGCTGATCCAGAAGCCGCGGAGGAACGTTCCCCACGAGAAGGATGGCCGGTCGGCGGGGTCGAGGACCAGGTCGCGGCGCATCGCGACGTACGGCGCACTCGCGATCACCAGGAAGACCGCGCACGCGAGGTAGCCACCGACGATCCCACCCGCAGCGGCCGCGAGCCCGGCTCCGACGACGGCGCCGACGGTCTGGGCGAGGCCGAGGAAGCCGCCGATGGTGCCGCGCTGCTGGTGCGGCGCATGGTCGGGTACGGCGGCGGTGATCGCGGCGAAGTTCGCGTTGAGGGCGATCTGGGCCAGGCACCATCCGATGGCCACCACGACGAGGTTCGGCGCGAAGGCCAGCAGCACCAGGCTGGCCACGCCGCCACAGATGCCGAGGACCGTCCACGGCAGGCGGCGGCCGAAGCGCGACGTCGTCCGGTCCGAGAGCGCGCCGAAGACCGGGTTGGCGACCGTCGAGCAGAGCGCGCCGATGCCGACGACCCAGGCGAGCGCGGCCTCCTTGTCGTCACCGACGAACCGCTCCGCCTGCATCCCGAGCAGGGTCAGGATCGGGCCGAACCATGCGGTGAACAGTCCGACGTTGGCCAGCGAGATCGCGGCCACCCATGACATGGGGGCCGGCTCGGCCGGCTCGTCCAGCGCCGACAGAGTGAGCTCAGAGCTGGTCACGTTGGGCGCCGATCAGCTGCTGATACCAGGAGTAGGAGTCCTTCGGCGTACGCACCAGGGTGTCGTAGTCGACGTGGACGAGGCCGAAGCGCTGGGTGAAGCCCTGAGTCCACTCGAAGGTGTCGGTCGGCGACCAGACCCAGTAGCCGCGGACGTCCGCGCCCTCCTCGATCGCCTGGTGCACGGCGCGCACGTGCGCGTCGAGGTAGTCGATCCGGCCGTCGTCGTGGACCCTGCCGTCCGGACCGGGTTCCTCGGTGCCGGGCTGCTGGGAGGTGCCGTTCTCGGTGACGATCAGTGGCGGCAGGCTCTCGCCGTACCGCTCGGTCAGCGTCAGCAGGATCTCGCGCAGGCCGTCGGGGCTGATCTCGCCGCCGAGCCCGGTCTTGGGCCCGTCGACCTCGACCGCCCGGAACGGCATCTCCGTCGGGATCTCGTGCTCCTGGATCACCGACGGCTCACCGGTCGGGGCGGCGACTCGCTGCGGGCTGTAGTAGTTGACGCCGTAGAAGTCGAGCGGGGCCGAGATGACCTCGAGGTCTTCGGCGACCGGACCGGGCATCCCCTCGGCATACCCCTCAGGGTAGCGTCCGAGGAGGATCGGGTCGCCCCAGATCCAGTCGGTGAGGTCGGCGCTGAACGCGGCGGCGGCGAGGTCCTCCGGACTGTCGGAGGCGGGCCAGGTCGGTGCGTGCGGGTTGGCGGTGCCGACGCTGCGGCCACCGGCCGCACGAATCGCCTGGACGCTCAGCCCATGGGCGAGCAGCTGGTGGTGGACGGTCGGCAGCGACTCGAAGAGCAGCTCCTGCCCAGGGGCGAAGCCGCCGATCGCGTAGCCGAGCAACGAGAGCACCACCGGCTCGTTGAGCGGGATCCAGTACGCCGCGCGGTCGGCCAGCCGGTCAGCCACGACCGCGGCGTACTCGCCGAAGCGGAGCGCGGTGTCTCGGTTCATCCAGCCGCCGGCCTCCTCGATCGGCAGCGGGGTGTCCCAGTGGTAGAGGGTCGGCGCCGGCCTGAGGCCGGCCGCCAGCATCTCGTCGACGACCCGGTCGTAGAAGTCCAGGCCCTTCGCGTTGACCTCGCCCGACCCGGTCGGCAGGATCCGCGGCCAGGCGATCGAGAACCGGTAGACGTCGGCGCCGAGGTCGCGTACCAGCGCGATGTCCTCGGGGTAGCGGTCGTAGAAGCCGGCACTGGTCGCCGGCGTCGATCGGTCGGCGATCCGCCCGGGCTGCTCGCAGAACACGTCCCACGTGGACCGTCCCCGCCCGTCGGCGTCGAGCGCGCCCTCGGTCTGGTACGCCGAGGCGCCGACACCCCACTCGAAGCCGGGAGGGAATCGGGGCAGCGGCCGGGTCATGGCTCAGACGATAACGCCAATACCGAATGGCCGCTAGGTTTTCGCGTTGGCCCACCTAGACTGCGGAGCATGTCCAGCCGAGCCCGTGGTCCTTACGCCAAGTCCGCCGAGCAGCGGCGCCGGATCCTCGACGTGGCGCAGGACGTGTTCGGGCGCCGAGGCAGCCACGGAGCGTCGCTGCGGGAGATCGCCGACCTGGCCGGCCTGAGCCAGGCCGGGGTGCTGCATCACTTCGGCTCCAAGACGGGCCTGCTGATGGCCGTGCTGGAGGAGCGTGACCAGGCCTCGCGCCAACAGGCGGACACCGGCGCCACCTGGGACGAGCAGGCCCAGGTGGCGCGGAGCATGTTCGAGCGGGCCATCGCCGACCGCGGGCTGACCCAGCTGTTCACCACCGTCACCGCCGAGTCGATCGTCCCGAGCCACCCGGCCCACGACTTCACCGTGGCCCGCTACCGGCGTACCGTCGCCGAGTTCACCGCAGCGCTGACCGAGGCCGCACCGGCCGAGCCCGAGCCGGCCGCGGCACCCGCTACGGACCTGGAGGGCGTCGCGCGCCTGGTGATGGCGGCCATGGACGGCCTGCAGCTGCAGCACCTGCTCGACCCGGACGCGAACGTGCTCGGAGCCTTCGACATCCTGCTCGAGGCGCTACCTCTCCTCGCCCCGCCGTCACCCGGCCCGGCGGACTGACCGGCGTGGGGCGAATCGGGATGCCATCAGGAACAGGACCGGGCTGAGCAGCAGCGGCAGCACGAACATCGCGCGGTGGCTGACCTGCTCGGCGACAGTGGCGATGGCGACGGCGGCCACGAGGTAGCCGACGTAGTTGGACACGTTGACCCGGGCGACGGCCTGACCGCCACCGTCGGCGTCGAGGTGGCCGGCCGCGACGAAGGACAGCGGCGGGATCATCGCCAGGCCGGCGCCGAGCAGGCCGAAGCCCACGATCGCGACCCACACCGATGGCGCGGCGACGACCAGCGCCATCGAGACGATCGCGACGAGCCCGCTGATGCGCACGGTCCGCACCGGCCCGATGCGGCGTACGACCGTGTCACCGACCAGCCGGGTGAGCAGCAGCACGGCCTGGTACGCCGTGAACGCCAGGGCCGCCGCGCTCTGCGTCGACGACAGCCCGTCGACCAGGTAGATGCCACCCCAGGCTGAGATCGACGAGTCGAGGAACCACATCACGAAGGTGGGTACGGCGAGCAGCAGGACCGGCAGCCACGGCACCTGCGGTGCGTGCGGTGCGTGCGGCGCGTGGTCACCGGCGTCGACACGGCCGTCGATGGGGTCGACCACCAGCAGGCCGCCCAGCAGCGCGGCGTTGAGCGCGAGCCCGACCGCGCAGACGATCGCGAACGACAGCAGGAGCGACCAGCCCAGCTCCAGGGTCAGCGCCGCGTAGCCGCCGCCGATGACCGCGCCGAGGCTCCACATACCGTGGAAGCCGACCATGATGCTGCGGCCGTAGAGGTCCTCGATGCCGACGCCCTGCATGTTCATGGCGGCGTCGATCTGGCCGACGAAGAGCCCGTACGCACACACCGCGACGACCAGGCCCGCAACGCTGTCCGGGAGGGAGACCAGCAGCGTCGCCACCGATGCGCCGACCAGCGCGGCCCTGAGGACCCGGGCGCTGCCGAAGCGTGCGGCGGCGTACCCGGTGATGACGCTGCCGACGGCCGACGCGATCGCCACGCCACCCAGCAGCAGGAGCACCTGGTAGTCGCTGAGGTCGTGCTCGGCCTTGATCGTGGGCAGCCGGGTGATCAGGGACGCGAAGGTGAATCCCTGGATCCCGAAGGCCGCGAAACAGGCCCGGCGGGCCGCCCGTGGCGGCGCGGGGGTCACGGTCGTGGTCACAGGAACGTCCTTCCTTCTCCTCGGTAGGTCGGGACGGCGTCGACGACGCTGCCGCCGTCGACGAGCACCAGCTCGTCGACGTGCTCGCAGAGCTCGCCGGCCTTGGTGTGCCGGAACCACACCCGGTCGCCGATCCCGAGCCGGGCGGCCGCAGCACCGGTCAGCGGCGTCTGCACCTCGCCCGCTCCCTCGGACGGCACCAGACGCAGGCCGCGGGGCCACACCGGGATCGGGAGCCGGTCCTTGCCGGCGGCCCCGGAGGCGATCCAGCCACCGCCGAGAACCGTCGCGTGGCGCGGTGAGGGGCGGCGTACGACCGACAGGACGAAGTACGCCGCGGGCTGGGGGTGGAAGCGGGTGTAGTGGTCGAACTGGTGCGGAGCGAGCAGCCCCGACCCGGCCGCCACCTCGGTCACGGCGTCCTCGGCGACGGTCGTCTCGATGCTGCCGGTGCCGCCGCCGTTGACGAACTCCATCGGCGCCACGCGGCGCACAGCGGCCACGGCGGCGGCCCGTCGTTCCGCCAGCTCGTCGACGGACCTCCGCTGCAGCGCCCGGACGACGTGCTTGGACAGGCCCGGCTGGTTGTCGCCCATCCCCGCGATCTGGCCTTCGTACGCCATCACGCCGACGAGCTCGCAGCGCGGGTGCGCCACGACGGCCCGGGCGAGCGCGGCCGCCTGGTCGGGCGCGTGCACGGGCGAGCGCCGGGCGCCGAGGTGCACTCGGCCGGAGGCCAGGCGGAGCGAGGCGTCGAGCTCGATGCAGATCCGGATCCGCGGACCACTGGCGCCGGCCGCGGCGGCGATCAGCTCCAGATGCTCGACGCTGTCGATCATCAAAGTCACTCGCGAGGCCAGCAGGTCGTCGGCGGCGAGCCGCCGGATGGCGGCCGTGTCCGCGGTCGGGTAGCCGACCACGACGTCCTCGACCTCACGCGCGAGCCAGAGAGCCTCGGGCAGGGTGTAGGCGAGCACGCCCTGGAAGCCCGGCATCGCCAGGGTGCTCCGCATCAGGGCACGGCAGCGCACGGACTTGCTCGCGACGCGGATCGGTGTGCCGCCGGCACGGCGAACCAGGTCGGCCGCGTTGGTGCGCAGCGCGGCCACGTCCACCACGGCATACGGCGTGGGGAGGTCGGCGGTGGCGGCTTCGAGGTCGTCGAAGGAGGCACGTACGCGCGTCGGGACGGTGAGATCCAGCATTCGTCGAGCATGGACCGACCACCGAATTAGGTCAAGTGTCCAAGACTATTGACCTTTGCTGTGACCTGGGTCATCCTGAGGCCCGACTGCCCACAGAAGGGACCCACCCATGAGCACTCGATGGCGCAACTGGTCCGGTACCGAAGAGGTGACCCCGGCACGCGTGGCCACGCCCGCGACGACCGATGAGGTCGCAGCCGAGGTGAAGGCTGCCGTCGCCGACGGCCTGACCGTGCGCGCCATCGGATCCGGGCACTCCTTCACCGGCGCGGCCGTCGCGCCCGGGCTGCAGCTCCGGCCGGACCGGCTGGACGGCGTGCTCGCCGTCGACGCGGACTCGGGCCTGGTCACCGTCGGGGCCGGCCTCCCACTGCACCGGCTCAACCCGATCCTCGCCCAGCACGGTCTGGCGATGGAGATCCTCGGCGACATCGACCGGCAGACGGTCGCCGGCGCGGTCTCGACCGGCACCCACGGCAGCGGCGAGAGGTTTCGGAGCATCTCCAACCAGATCCGCGCGCTCGAGCTGGTGCTCGCCGACGGCTCGGTCGTGACGTGCTCACGCGAGGAGCGGCCGGAGCTCTTCGAGGCCGCACGGGTGTCGATCGGATCCCTCGGCGTCATCACCACGGTCACCCTCCAGTGCGTGCCGCTCTACGCCCTGCGCGCGGTCGACGCGCCGATGCCGCTCGACGAGACCCTCGACGGGCTCGACGAGCTGGTGGCCGGCAACGACCACTTCGAGTTCTTCTGGTTCCCGCACACCACCACCGCGCTGACACGCCGTTTCGAGCGGCTTCCGGGCGATGTGGAGCTCAACCCGATGAGCACGCTCGCCCGGACGATCGACGACAAGATCGTCACCAACATCGGCTTCGAGGCGCTGCTGCGCCTCGGCACCCGATTCCCCGGCCTGGTGCCCGGGATCACCCGGTTCGTGACCCGCGCGGTGTCGTCCCGGGACTTCACCGACCTGGCCCCGAACGTGTTCGCGTCCCACCGCGACGTGCGCTTCCGCGAGGGTGAGTACGCCGTCCCGCGGGCCGCGGTCGCAGACGTGCTCCGCGAGCTCCGGCAGTGGGTCGACACCCATGACGAGAAGGTGTCGTTCCCGCTCGAGGTCCGCTTCGTGAGGAGCGACGACATCTGGCTCTCGCCGGCGTACGACCGCGACGTCGCGTACGTCGCCTTCCACCAGTACCACCGGATGCCCCACGAGCGCTGGTTCTCCGTCTGCGAGGACATCCTCGGCGCCGCCGACGGGCGTCCGCACTGGGGCAAGATGCACCGGCTCACCGCGGCCGACCTCGCCGAGCGATACCCGCGATTCGGCGACTTCACCGCGCTACGCGACGAGCTCGACCCGACCGGCGTCTTCGCCAATCCGTACCTCGACCGGGTCCTCGGCCTCACCAAGCACCAAGCGTCGCCGATCCGGCACTGATCCCTGACGCTCGGGCGATCAGTCCGCACCCTCGGCGACGATCAGGTCCTCCAGGTTGCGCATCGACTGCTGGAACGCCTTCCGCAACCCGGGCCGGGTGACCTTGTCGATCACCGCGCCGAGCGGGCCGAGACCGACGCGGTAACGGACGGCGTACGTCATCTCGGTGCCGGCACCGTCGACACCGTCGACAGCGACCGGCCGGAACCGGAAGACGTTGGTCATCTCGTGCAGCGGCGCGAAGCCCTCACCGGTGTCGATGCGGGTCGTCAGCGGCTCGATCTCCCGGACCGTCCAGGTCGACCGCGTGGACAGCGGTCCGATGGTGCGGTTGCGTTCAGCGTAGGTGCGGCCGACCTCGGCCTCGCCGTGGTGGTCGGTCACCTCGAAGACGCCGTCCACCCACTCGGCGTACCGGTTCGTCGCCGACACCACCTGCCAGACCCGCTCCACCGGGACGGCCAGCACAGCGGTCTCGCTCAGCTCGGTCATGCTCATCTCTCAGTTCCTTCCAGTACGTCGATCACGGCGGCCGCGGCGTCGCGGCCGGAGCGGACGGCACCGTCCATGTAGCCGTTCCAGTAGTCGGCGTGCTCCGCGCCGGCCCAGTGCACGAGCCCGAAGGGCCGGTCCCGCCAGGCGCCGAGCGCGGTGAGCACGCCGGGCGCCAGGACTGAGGTCGGCCCGCCCCGGGTCCACTCCTCGCTCGACCAGTCCTGCTCGAAGTAGTCGCGCGGGCGCAGGGCCTCCCGCCCGACTGCCCGCGCGAAGGTGCGCAGCACGGCGGCCCGGCGTTCGCGGGGCGGCCGGTGGGCCAGCGACCGCCAGGCGCGGCCACCGAGGAACCCCATCAGCACACCGGGTCCGCCGCTCGGCGGGGTGTTGTCGAACATCGAGCAGATCGCGGAGTCGGGCGAGCGGAACGTGGCCTGGCCGGAGAGCCCGTCCGCGCGCCAGAACGGCTCGTCGTACACCGCCTCGCACTTCATCAGGTTGCCCATCGGCATCCGGTCGAAGAGGGCCGCCTGCGGCGCGGGCAGCAACGGCGACCACGAGATCTTGCCGGCGAGCGGGGGCGGGACGGCCACGATCGCGTGCCCGGCCTGCCACACCCCCGCGTCGGTACGCAGCTTCACGGTGCGGCCGTTCTGCTCGATCGCGCGCACCGGAGCGTTCGGCACCACCCGGTCCCCGAGCTGCTCGGCCATCGCCAGCGAGACCGCCTGCGAGCCGCCGACGAAGCGATCCTGCTGGGCTCCGCCCTCCACCCCGATCCCCCGGGTGATCGAGCCGGGGTTGTCCTCGTCGCCCATGCCGGCGACGTAGTGGAGGCTGAACAGGGCCGAGGCGTCCGCCGCGGTGCCGCCGTAGGCCGAGCCGAAGAAGATGTTGACCAGGTCGACGCCGGCAGCGCTGACCGTGCTGTCGCGGATCCACGAGTCGAAGGTGACCGCGTCCAGCCGGGCGGCGTTGCGTGCCCGCCATGGGGCGCCCAACGGGACCCGCCGGGCGAGCCGGTCGATACGAGCCATCGTCACCGCGACGTCCGCCAGGGCCGTCGGGTCCGGAGGTACGTCGCCTGCGTAGCGCTTGGCGCGGCCGCCGCGGACGTAGACCGCCTCGCCCTCGGTGTACGCCGGGAAGGTCTTGACGTCGAGCTCGGCGGCCAGCGCGAGGATGTGGTTCTGGGTCGGCCCGACGAACTGACCGCCGGCCTCCACGACCTGGCCGTCGCCGAGGTCGTGGTTGAGGGTGCGACCGCCCACCCGGTCGCGCGCCTCGAGCACGACGACGCTGCGGCCCGCGGCCACCAGGGCACGAGCGGCGGTCAGGCCGGCCAGGCCGGCGCCGACGATCGCCACGTCGACCCGAGCTGGGCGCGGCACTGCTCAGACCTCCTTGAGCGCCGCGTCGGCGGCGAATCTCTCGACCGAGGCGAGGTCGAAGCTGCCGAAGTCGGAGCCGAGCCCGCCGGCGACCTGGGCGGCGGTCGCGCAGCCGAGTGCGGCCGCCTCGGCGGGCGTCCGGCCCAGCGCGAGACCCCGGATGTAGCCCGCCGAGAACGCGTCGCCGCAACCGGTGGTGTCCACGACCTCGATGTCGTACGCCGGCACCCGGACCGTCTCGTCCGCGGTCACCACGACCGCGCCCTGGGCACCTGCCGTCACGGCCACGCAGCCGGCGCCGGCCTCGACCAGCGCGCGGCAGGCCGCCTCCAGGTCGGCTGCACCGGTCCAGCCGAGGGCCTGCTCGTCGTTGACCAGCAGGTGGTCGACATAGGGGAACGCGGGCGCGATCCACTCGAACATGCCCGGATCGCCGGGAGCGAGCGAGTCGAGCGACGTGGTCACGCCGTTGTCGCGCGCATGGGCGAGGATCTTCGCGGCCGCGTCGCCGCCCATGAACTCCGGCCCGCCGAGGTGCAGGTGGTCCGCCGCGGCGATCACGTCCAGCGGCGCGTCGTCGGCACCGTAGGCGCCGTTGGCGCCGATCACGTGGAACGCGGGTCGCGACCCGTCGGGGCGGATCGGGAGCACGCTCGCGGAGGTCTGGTGGTCCTCGCGGCGTACCAGATGGTCGGTGTCCACGCCGTCGCGGCGCAGCAGCGAGAGCAGCTGGTCACCGACCGCGTCGGTCCCGATGGCGCCCGCGCTGACCACGGTCGCGCCGAGCTTGGAGAGCACCAGCGCGGTGCCACCAGCGGGGCCGGCCGCGGTGACCCGGATCTCGTCGACCAGCTGGCCGGCCTGTCCTTCGGGGATCGACTCGACGTGGCGTACCAGTGTGTCGAGCACGTGGGCGCCGAGGGTGACGACGGTGGGGGAAGTGGTCACGAGTTCTCCTGTGATGAGGGGCGGGTGGTGCCGTAGCTGCGGGTCAGGGCGGCATGGATCACCGCGGCCTGCTGGTCTTCGTCGAGGACGCGCGGGGTGCCGATGGCGGCGGCTCGCCAGTAGACGGTGCAGCCCCACTCCAGGAGCAGGGCCAGTTCGACCGCCTTGGCCAGGTCGGCCGCATGAGTGATCGCCCCGTGGTTGGCCATGAGCGCGCCGCCGCGGCCCTCGAGAGCCTCGATGACCAGCTCGGCGAGCTCCGGCGTGCCGAAGGTCGCGTACGGAGCCACGCGGACCGTGCCGCCAAGCGCCAGCAGACCGTAGTGAACGCACGGCAGCTCGGTCAGGACGCACGACAGTGCGGTGGCCATCTGAGCGTGCGTGTGGACGATCGCGCCCGTCTCCCGGCGTCGGTAGAGCCCGAGGTGAAGGTCGACCTCGGAGGTCGGCGCGAGCTCACCCGCGACGACCCGCCCGTCGAGGTCGAGGACGGTCACCTGGTCGGCGGTCATCGTGGCGAACGACGCCCCGGTCGCGGTGATCGCGACCAGGTCACCGGCGCGGACGCTGACGTTGCCCGCCGTACCGATGACGAGCCCTTCGGCAGCCAACGCCCGGCAGGCATCGGCGACCGCCTCCCGCTCCGGCGTCATCGCGCCCCTACCGGAGCGTCGTCGGTCGGGAGCACGGCGTCCGGGTGCTCGCGGAGCCAGCGCTGCTGCTCGCGGTCGCCCCGTGCGTTGTCAGGCCGCGTCTTCGGCGCGGTCGTCCCGGCCACCGACTGCTCGCCGAGCGCATCCAGCACGATCGTGCTGATGGCGCGCATTCCGGCGCCGTTGGGGTGGAAGGCAGCGGCGGCGAAGAGGTCGGTCGAGTCACCACGGACCCACGCGGCATCACCGGCACAGGCGTCGTGACCGAGAGCGGGCCCGTAGGTGTCGACGTACGTCGCGCCCTCGTCGGTCGCGGCGCGCTTCATGACCGCGTTGAGCTTGCGGTTGAGGGAGTCGGCCCAGGCGTAGTCGCCATCTGCGAACGGGACCACGTCCGGGCAGTAGCCGGTCGGCGGCAGCAGTCTCGGGTAGCCGACGAGGACGACCTTCGCGCCGGGAGCGCGCTCCTTGATCAGGGCCACCGAGCGCTTCAGGTTGCGGCCGGTGTTGTCGAGCGCGGCCGAGAGCGTGTCGATCCCGCCGACCGTGTAGTGGTCCCGGCACGGCGTACCCGTGGGGTCCTGGTCACGGAAGTCGCCGCAGCCGATGAGCGAGCCGAAGACGCCGTAGTCGTTGCCGCCCATCCCGAGCGTGACCAGGTCGGTGTCGAGGGTGATGGCGTCGAGCTGGGGCGACTGGCTCGCCAGGTTGAGCTCGGGCGTCGGCGTCGGCTGCGGCAGGGTGAGGTTGCTCGTGTCCGCCGAGGAGCAGCTGACGTCGCGGAAGGCACCCGGCTCGTAGTAGAGGCCGAGATCGGTGGCCAGCCACGCCGGGTAGTTGTTGTTGGAGCGGAAGCACCAGGTGCTGTTCCACGGGATCAGCGGGCCGGCGGTGTAGGAGTCACCGAGGGCGACGTACTTCTGGTACGCCGGTGCGGCGCTCGGGGTGCGTGCCGGATCGGCGACGGCGGGTGCCGCAGTGGCGCCGAGCACGGCGCCCGCGGTCAGAGTCGCTGCGATGACGCTCCGCAGTCGGGGTGTGACGTTCATCGGAGCTCCTCAGCTGCCTGCGACGGGATAGTGGTCGGAGTAGTCGGTGTAGGTCGTCCCGGCGTACGCCCAGGGCGGCGAGGTGGGCGTGAGCACCGTGTTGGTCCACGTCTGCGGACGTACGTGGCCGCGGCGATGCAGCACGTAGTCGAGGTGCTCCTGCCCGCCCGTGGCGAGCGGGTTCGTCGTCGGGTCCCAGCTGAAGGGGTGCCCGGCGTACGACGTCGGGGCGACGGTGTCGGTGGCCGCAAGCAGGTCGGCGTACTCGGACGAGGCCTTGTCGACGTTGAGGTCGCCGGTCACGATGACCTGTTCGTCGGCCGGGATCGCCAGGCCGTCCAGGAAGTCGTCGATCGCCGCGAACTGCTCGGCGCGGACGGCGGCCCCGCCACCGAAGCAGAGCGGATCCTCCGCCTGGACGTGGGTGCCGACGACGTGGACGGGAGTGCCGTCGACATCCAGCCGCACGTAGACGAAGCCCTTGTTGGAGAGCGCGTCGGCGCCGCACCCGCCGCTGTAGACGTACTGGATCTTGTGGGTGATCGGCCACTTGCTCAGGATCGTCACGCCGCCGTCCTCGGGGGTCAGCCAGGAGTAGGCGCCGAGCGTCTCGTCCCAGCCCGACCTCGAGCGCCCGAGCACCGGCGTCTGGTGGGGATACTGCGCTGCGAGCCGGCTCTTGAGGGTCTCCGAGGGACCGTTGTCGAAGGCCTCGTCGAAGACCACCACGTCATGGCCCTTCACGTAGTCGGCCTTCGCGATCAGCTCGGCCCGGGTGGCGTTGGCCTTGCCACCGATGATCGGCGGCAACATCTGCACGTTGTGCGTGAGCACTCGCACGCGCGGCGTGGCGGGCGCGGCGTCGGGCGCGGCCGTGGCAGTCCCCGGGAGCGCGAGCCCCGACGCCGCCAGCAGAGCGACGCCCACCACCCGACCGGCGACCCGGCTCACGAGGTGACCCCGAAGACGGGCGAGGTGCCGGTGAACGGCGAGACGGTCCCGAGCAGGTTGCGCGCATCGCCGAAATAGCGGATGCGGTAGCTCCCTGACGCGGTGCCGGGTGGGACGTCCCAGGTGATCGTCACCTTGGAGGCCGCGATGCCGTCGCGCGCCCAGCGGAACTTCGTCGACCAGTCGCCGTCGTCGGCGACGCGCTGCCAGGTCGTACCCACCTTGCGCTCGACGGCCAGGTAGCTGCCACCGAGATGGAGGTCGTTGTTGGGGTGCGCCCCGGCGAAGACCACGCTGACCTGCTGGCCGGGGCGGTAGATCGAGCCCGGCGCAGTCAGCACGTCGCCGAACCGCCGGCCGATCTGCGGCGCATCGACGAGCACGGCGCCGCTGGGCGACGGCATCTGCCAGACGCTGCGGTCGGCCTCCTTCGCCCCCTGTGGTACGTCGACCCCGGCGCGCATCGCCGTACCGAGGTCGGAGGCCACCTGCATGAACGCCGGCAGCTCATAGCGACCGAACAGGGTGCTCGCACCCTCGTACTCCTTGGAGTCGTACTCCTCCGGCGTCGTCAGGTAGTGCGCGTAGGCGTTGGCGTAGCCCTGGACCAGGACGTTCTCGAGATCGGTGTCGACGGCCTCGGCGACGGCCCGCCGGATCCGCAGACCCGACACCACGGTGACCTCTGCCGGCATCCCGACCAGGTAGAAGTCGCCGATCCTCATCAGCTGCACCGGGAGCTTCTGCTGCACCAGGTCGAGGTCGCCGACGGGGAGCAGCACCTCCTTGGGCGCCTGGCAGGCCTTCAGCTCGGGCGACGCGGTGTAGAGCGCATCGGCGATCAGTCCGACCAGGGGGTTGCCGCCGTCCTTGCCCTCCTTGAAGATCGGCAGTCCGCCACCGCCGTCCTCGGTGCTGCCGGCGGCGAAGGAGGCGCCGAGCGCGGCCGAGCAGGTGGTGTGCGGCTTGCCGTCGGGGGTGAACTCCGGCCGTACGGCGACCTCGGAGAAGTCGACGTACACGATGCGCGAGTCGATGCCGCCCTCGAGCGAGCGCTTGTCGGACCCGAGTCCTTCGCGGGCCGCGTCGAGCATCCGGGTGCCGATGATGCGGGTGTTCTCGAACTCGTCCCTGGTCGGGCCGTCAGTCGGCTGGAGGTTGAGGTTGGGCGACATGTCGCCGGCGTTGGACTGAGCGAACGACGCCACGAAGTCGGGGGCGGTGTCGTCGATGTAGTCGACGCCGCGCACCTGCCGCTCCCAGGCGTACTCCGCGTAGCCCTTGTTGTCGGGGCTGATCAGCGTGTTGTTCGTCGACATGCTCGTGGCGTGGACGGGGAACCAGTTGATGACCCCGTCGAGACTGGTCGACCCGTCGGGAGCCTTGCGGCGTACCTGAAGCGTGGTGCTGCGGGTGTCGGCCCCGTTGGGGAAGTACGCCTTGTCGGCCTCCGGGTTGCGGTCGAACGCCTGCTTGGAGCGGTTGACGTTGGCGTTGGTGATCTGGCTGGTCGACAGGCCGAGGTCCGCGGGCGCGAGATCGGCGTCGGCGCGTGCGATCGCGGCGACGATGCCGTCGACGAGCGCCCGGAAGGTCTTCTCGTGGTAGCCGAGCGTCGTGATGTTGTAGAGATTGTGGTGCGAGAACCCGCCCGGTCCGGCGTGGGTGTGGGTCGCGGTGAGCATGACGTTGCGCTCGCCGTAACGGTCGCCGTACCGCTGCTCGAGCTTGGTGAGGACGGCGTCGCGCACGCCCTGGAAGATCATCCCGACGTCGGCCACGACGTGGACCACGCTCTCACCGCTCGCCGCGTCGGCGATCACGAACGCGCGGGCGCGCTGACGCATGTGGATGCCGGTGGTGCTCTGCGCGAGGTCGGCGTATCCCATCATGCCGTTCTCCCCCGGCTCGCCGGTGACGTCGGCGAGCCCACGGCCGACGAGGTACGCCGACTCGGGCGCGGCACTCGCACTGTTCATCGCCGATCCGGGCGAGGGCCCGAACAGCAGTCCGGTGGCGACGACTGAGGCGACGAGCAGGCGGACACACATCGTGGTTGAACGCTGGTGGCGCATTCGATCGGATCCTCTCGAGGAGTTCCACCCGGCCCTCCCGTGGCCCGGGCAGTGTGATGAGGATTACCTTTTTCATCCGCTCGGTCAATCGTCCTGGACACTTGACCCACATATTGGGACCGAAATATTTCGGAGACGGGTTCGGCGTCATGAACTGGAGCTTTCATCCGTCTCACAGGCGTCTCGTTTAGTGGAACGCTATGTTCACGTAAAACGTGACGCGCGTAACTTTGACGTGAGACGGTTCGTTTGAACGTTGCATGAGGGAGCACGACCTCCGTACGTTTTCAGTGCGGTGATCACCAGGGGAGATTCGATGTCCGCTTCGCGCTACAGCCGCCTTCAGAAGGCGACCGCGCTCGTTCCGCTCGCGCTGCTGAGCGCGGCCTGGACGGTCAACGTCACCGGTCTGACGCAGTCGAGTGCCACCGCATCAGGGCCGAGATACGACGACGCGTTCAGCCTGCCCGACGGGACGTCGGTCCCGGCCGAGGCGATCGAGGCGCCGGCCAGCGTGTCGGCCTCGACCAACGGGGGCGACAAGTCGCTGCCCGGAACGGCCAGCGCCGCCGGGATCCCGTCCGCCGCACTCGCCGCCTATCAGCGCGCGGCCACCGTCATCAACGCCGCGGACCCCGCCTGCAAGATCGACTGGCCGCTGATCGCCGCGATCGGGCGGGTCGAGTCCAACCACGGTCGCGCCAACGACAACCGGCTCAGCGCCGAGGGCGTCTCCACGCCCGGCATCTACGGGGTGCCGCTCAACGGCAAGGGCAACGTCTCCCAGATCACCGACACCGACGGTGGACAGTACGACGGCGACACCAGCTACGACCGCGCGGTCGGCCCGATGCAGTTCATCCCCTCCACCTGGGCGATGGTCGGCGTGGACGCCGACGGCGACGGCAAGCGCAACCCCCAAGACATCAACGACGCCGCCCTCGCCTCCGCCGTCTACCTCTGCTCCGGCGACGACGACCTCTCCACCGACCAGGGCGCGCGGGCAGCGGTCTTCCGCTACAACCACAGCCAGTCGTACGTCACGACCGTGCTCGGTGTCGCCGAGGCCTACCGCTCCGGCGACTTCACCTCGATCCCGAACAGCACGGTCCCGGTCGACTACGCGATCCCGCGGATGGATGCTCCCAAGTCTTCGAAGCAGAAGGACCGTGAGTTCCGGGCAGGCGGCCAGCAGGCCGGCCCGCGCGGCGGCTCCTCGCAGTCTCCCTCCAGCCCCTCCAGCGAGGCTCCTTCCGGGGAGACTCCCGGCGGGAGCACCGGTGGAGGCACCGGCGGTGGTGGCGGTGGTGCCACCGAAGGTCCTGCGGAGACGGTGACCAAGCCGCTCGAGGAGACTGTCGAGACGATCGTCGCCACGCCCTCTCAGATTCTGTCCGCGTGCCAGCGTGAGCTGGCGAAGTACCCGCTCCTGAGCGCGAGCCAGTCCGGCCAGGCGCTGACCCAGTGCGTGAACGCCATGGCCGGCAAGACGATCGAGCAGGTCAACGCAACCATCGGCAACGTGCTCACGCTGATCCTCAAGGGCATCCTCGGTGGCCTGTTCGGTGCGCTCACCGGCAACTGAGCCGACATGAGAAGGGCCCCGCCGGATGGCGGGGCCCTTCTCATGTCCGGAGCGTCTCAGGCGGCGGGCTCGTCGTCCTCGTACTCGGTGACGAAGGCGCGCCCGAGCTCGCGGACGGCATCCAGCGAGGACGCGTCGGCGAGCAAGGAGCTGAGGTGGTAGTCGGCGACCGACTCGGCCAAAACGTCGGGGCTCGCCATAGCCTTCTCGTCGTCGCGCCGGCCGTGCCAGAGCCGGTGCTGGGCACCTTCGTTGAGCGAGAGCAGCATCAGCGCGGTGGCGGCGGGGTCGGTCTGACGCAGCTCACCGCTGTCGACGCCCAGCTCGAGGAGCTGGGCGGCCGCGTCACGCAGCTTGTCGCCGTCCTCCTCGAAGCCCGCGAAGACCTGCGGCTGCGCCAGGGCGGCCACCTCCAGCTCGTAGAAGTCGAGCGGGGCGGTGCACAGCTGGCGAACGTCGGTGTAGAGGAAGGCGTAGAGCCGCGGAGCAGCCGGGCCGTCCTCCTCGAGAAGCTTCTCCGCGAGCGTGAGCGACTCGCGGTTCTTCTCCATCAAGGCGGAGAGGATCTCTTCCTTGGATTTGTAGTAGTAGTACATCGAGGACTGGCGCAGTCCGACGCACTCGGCGATCTGGCTGATCGTCGTCGCCGCGACCCCTTGAGCGGTGAAGAGGCGGGATGCCTCTTTGAGAATCTCTTCCCGCGGGTTCGCCGAATTCCGTCCACTGTTGCGCGGCCGACCGGTGCGCTTTGTGCTGCCCAACTCTCGATTGGTCACAGGCTCGAGTCTACTCTCAGGATATGTTCCACGTCACAGAGGTGCTCGGCTGATCAAGCGAGAACGTCAGCCTCGCAGCCAGCCAGCTGCTTCGGTGGCCCAGTAGGTCAGAATGACGTCCGCGCCCGCCCTCTTGAAGGCGGTGAGTGTCTCCAGGATCGCCGGTTCGCGGTCGATCCAGCCGTTCGCGGCGGCGGCTTCCAACATCGAGTACTCCCCGGAGATGTTGTAGGCAGCCACCGGAACATCGACAGACTCACGCACTCGCTGCAGGACGTCGAGATACGGGAGCCCGGGCTTGACCATCACGATATCGGCACCCTCGGCGACGTCAAGGAGCGCCTCGCGGACACCCTCCAGCGCATTCGCGGGATCCTGCTGGTAGGTGCGCCGGTCGCCCTCGAGCGCGGATTCGACGGCCTCGCGGAAGGGACCGAAGAAGGCCGAGGCGTACTTAGCGGAGTAGGCGAGGATCGAGACGTCGGTGTAGCCGGCGCCGTCGAGAGCTGCGCGGGTCACCGCGACCTGGCCGTCCATCATCCCGGACGGGCCGACCATGTGGACGCCGGCCTCGGCGTGGGCGATCGCCATCTGGGCGTAGATCTCGAGGGTGGCGTCGTTGTCGACCGAGCCGTCCTCGGCGAGCACGCCGCAGTGGCCGTGGTCGGTGAACTCGTCCAGGCACAGGTCGCTCATCACGGTGAGCGCGTCGCCGACCTCGGAGACGACGTCGGCGATGGCGACGTTGAGGATGCCGTCCGGGTCCAGCGCGCCCGAGCCCATGGCGTCCTTGGTCTCCGGGACACCGAAGAGCATGATGCCGCCGATGCCGGCGGACGCGGCCTCGGCCGCGGCCTTCCGCAGCGACTCCCGGCTGTGCTGGACCACGCCGGGCATGGTCGAGAGCGGGACGGGCTCATCGATCCCCTCGCGCACGAACGCGGGCAGGACCAGGTTGGCGGGACGTACGGCCGTCTCCGCGACCATCCGGCGCATGATCGGCGTGCGGCGCAGCCGGCGGGGACGGATCACGGGCTTCTCGATGCTCATCAGATCTCCAGACTACGCCGAGTCGGCTCATCTTGACCGGAGGAGCGAAGCGGGGGAGGTCAAGATGAGCCGACTCGGCATTCAAATGATCAGGACGTACGCGAGCGGCGTCGCGAGGCGGGGCGTCGGTCGGACGGCTTGGTGACCGGCAGGCCCTGCTCGACCAGCGAGGCACGACGCGCGGCACCGAAGGCGGCGAGCGCCTCGGTGAGCGCCTCGATCGACGGCTCGGGCGACATCACGTCGACCCGCAGGCCGTGCTCCTCGGCGGTCTTGGCGGTGGCCGGACCGATCGCCGCGATCACCGTGGACGTGTGCGGCTTGCCCGCGATGCCGACCAGGTTGCGGACCGTGGACGAGGAGGTGAAGACCACCGCGTCGAACTTGCCCGTCTTGATCGCGTCGCGGGTCGGCGCGGGCGGCGGGGCCGCCCGGACGGTGCGGTAGGCGGTCACGTCGTCGCACTCCCAGCCGAGGTCGACCAGGCCGGCGATGAGGTTCTCGGTGGCGATGTCGGCGCGCGGGAGGAAGACCCGGTTGATCGGGTCGAGGTCCTCGTCGTACTCCGGCCACACCTCGAGCAGACCGGCGGCCGACTGGTTGTCGGTGTTCGGCACAAGGTCGGGGCGCAGACCCCAGGCCTCGAGCGCCTGCCCGGTCTTCTCGCCGACGGCGGCGATCTTCAGACCGGAGAAGGCGCGGCAGTCCAGGCCGTACTCGTCGAACTTCTCGCGTACGGCGCGCACCGCGTTGATGGAGGTGAAGGCGATCCAGTTGTAACGGCCCTCGACCAGACCGCGTACGGCCTTGTCCATCTGCTGCGGGTTGCGCGGCGGCTCGACGGAGATCGTCGGCACCTCCTCGGGCACGGCGCCGAAGCCCTTCAGCTTCAGCGACAGCGCAGGCGCCTGCTCCTTGGTGCGGGGCACCAGCACGCGCCAGCCGAACAGCGGCTTCGTCTCGAACCACGAGAGCGTCTCACGCAAGTTGACCACCTTGCCGATCACCACGATCGCCGGCGGCGCCATCCGTGCGGCACGAGCGTCGACAGCGATGTTCTCCAGCGTCGACTCTACCGTCGACTGCTCGGTCGTGGTGCCGACGCGGGTGATCGCGACCGGGGTCTTGGCCGGGCGGCCCGCCGCGACGAGCTCCTTGGCGATGTCACCGATCATGCCGACACCGGAGAGGAGAACCAGGGTGCGGTTGTCGGCGTACTGGCTCCAGTCGATCTTCTCGTTGCAGGTGACGACGGCGACCTCTTGGTGGTCCTTGGTCGTCAGCGGGATGCCGGCGTAAGCGGGAACGGCCGACACGGACGAGACGCCGGGGACGATCTCGAAGCCGATGCCCGCCTTGGCGCAGGACTGCGCCTCCTCGGGGCCGGAGGCGTAGAGGAAGGGGTCGCCGGTCATCAGGCGCACGACGCGCTTGCCCAGCTTCGCCTGCTTGACGACGGCCTTGGCACGGGCGGCGTTGGCCAGGGGCTGGCCGTCGACGCCGAACCCGCCGTCGATGAACTCGGGTCCGACCGGTTCCGGGGCCTCGTCACCCTCGGCGGGCTCGACCGGCTCGGGGATGCCGAGTACGCCGCGCACCATCGAAGCGTGCTCGGGGGCCTCGGTCACGACAACATCGGCCTGCTTCAACAGGTCGATCGCCCGTACCGTCAGCAGCTCAGGGTCACCAGGACCGCTGCCGACGAAGGACACCCAGCCCAGTGGGGTGGCCGAGCTGTGCTCGGCCGTCTGCTCGGTGGTCTTTGCTCGGGTCATGCGTTGTGCACCTTGTCCTGCTCGGGAGCGGTCTGGGGGGAACCGCCCGTGTCCATGACAGCCTGTCCGGGGTCAGTGGTGGGGTCGTCGGTCAGGTCTGCTGCACCCTCGGCGAGCATCTCCTCGGCGAGCCGGCGCCCGACGCCTGCGGCGTCGTCGAGCGGCCCGGATGCGGAGAGTCGGATCGAGAGCGAGCCATCGAGTGAGAGCGCGACTGCCCGCACCCACAGCTCTGGTCCTTCCTCACCCTCAACCACGTCGGCGAGGGTCCCGATGGGCGCGGCACAGCCACCTTCGAGGGTGGCGAGCACCGCGCGTTCCGCCTCGACAGCCGCTCGGGTGGACGAGTCGTCGAGGGAAGCCAGAATCTTGCGTACGTCGGCATCGGCGTCGCCTGCGCGGCACTCGACCGCCAGGGCCCCCTGACCAGGAGCGGGCAGCACCTGGATCGGGTCGAGGACCTCGGTGACCTCGTCGAGCCGGTCGATGCGGGCCAGGCCGGCACGCGCGAGCACGACCGCGTCGAACTCGCCCGAGCGGACCTTGCCGATGCGGGTGTCCACGTTGCCGCGGATGCCGGCCAGCTCCAGGCCGAGGCCGAGGGCCTTGATCTGGGCGACGCGTCGCGGCGAGCCGGTGCCGACCCGCGAGCCCGGCGGGAGCTCACCGAGGGTCAGGCCGTCGCGTGCGACGATCACGTCGCGCGGGTCCTCGCGCGGCAGGATCGCGACCAGCTCGACGCCGTCCTCGGGGTAGGTCGGCAGGTCCTTGAGGGAGTGGACCGCGAGGTCGATCTCCTTGGCGTGGAGCGCGTCACGCAGCGCGCTGACGAAGACGCCCGTCGAGTTCGCGCTGGTCAGCGGGGTGTTCGCCGCCTGGGTGCGGTCGCCGTCGGAGACGATCTCGACCAGCTCGACGATGTGGCCCTGGGCGCGGAGCATCTCCGCGACGAGGGTCGACTGGGTGACGGCGAGCTGGGAACGGCGGGTGCCGAGACGAAGAGTTCTCATGAGTGGTCTCCTGGGACGTCGGCCCGGGTCACCGCGGAGACGGCCTCGGGGTCGAGCGCGAAGAGCTCGGCGAGCGCAGCGGCGTAGGACACCGCGCCGGTCTCGTTGGCGAGCTCCTTGACCCGGACGGTCGGTTCGTGGAGCAGCTTGTCGGCCACGCGGCGTACGGTCCGGAGGACCTCGGCACGAGTCACCTCGTCGAGGCCCGGCAGCTTGTTGTCGAGGCGCTCCATCTCGGCGGCGACGACACCGGTGGCCATGCTCCGCAGCGCGACCACCGTCGGGGTCACCGCGGACTGGCGACGAGCGCTCAGGAACGCCGCGACCTCCTGGGTGACGATGTCGCGGACCGCGAGCACCTCCTTGCCGGCGGGCGACGCGTGCAGCTCGTCGGCGAGGGCGGCCAGGTCGATCAGGGTGGCGCCTGGGAGCGACCCCGCGGCAGGGTCGATGTCGTGGGGCAGGGCCAGGTCGATCAGCGCGATCGGGCGGCTGCTGCGGTCACCGACCATGTCCGCCGGGACGAGCAGACCGCTGGCGCCCGCGCAGGTGATCACGATGTCGGCGGCCGCGATCTCGTCGGCCAGCGCGTCGAGCGAGGCGGAACGCGCGGAGTACTCCCGGGCGAGGCGCTCGGCGTTGGCCGTGGTGCGGTTGACCACGACCACGTCGGCGGCCCCCAGCCGGGAGACGGTCGCGGTGGCCAGCCCGGCCATCGCGCCGGCGCCGACGACGGCGACCCGCTTGCCGCGTACGTCACCCACGGCTCGCGCGGCGCGGTCCAGCGACGCGGTGACCAGCGACGGGGCGGCCTGGTCGATGTCGGTCTCGGCGCGCGAGCGCTTGCCGACCCGCAGCGCCTGCTGGAACAGGCTGTTGAGCGCCGGTCCGACCGTGCCCATCTCCTGGCCGAGCTGCAGGGCCGCGCGGGCCTGCCCGAGGATCTGGCCCTCGCCCACGGCCATCGAGTCGAGCCCGGCAGCCACCTTGAACAGGTGGGAGACGGCACCGTCGTCGTAGTGGACGTACAGGTGCGGCAGCATCGTCTCGAGCGTCTGACCGGCGCCCTCGATGATGCGGCGGGAGAGCTCCTCGACGGACCCGTGGAAGCGCTCGACCTCGGTGTAGATCTCGAGACGGTTGCAGGTCGCGATGACCGCTGCCTCGCTGACATGTTCACAACCGGCCACGTCGGTGAGGAGCTTCTGCAGGCCGTCCGCGTCCACCGCCGCCGCCTCGAGCAGCGAGACCGGCGCAGAGTTATGTGAGATGCCGACAACAAGGACACTCATGCGGTGATCCCTTCCTCGGAACCATTGTCCACCGTCTCGTCAGCTTCTGCAGCCTTGCGCGACTCGTGATACGCGAGGATCTGCAGCTCGATCGAGAGATCGACCTTGCGTACGTCGACACCCGGCGGCACGTTCAGGACGGCGGGCGCGAAGTTGAGGATGCTGCTGATGCCGGCCGCGACCATCGCGTCGGCGACGTCCTGGGCAGCGGTCGCCGGCACGGAGATGACGCCGATCGAGACCTGCTCGGCCGCGACGATCTCGGCCAGGTCGGAGAAGGGCCGGACCTCGAGCCCGGCGACCGTACGGCCCTGCATCGGCGCGGCCGCGTCCAGGAGCGCGACGGTGCGGAACCCGCGGCTGCTGAAGCCGGAGAAGTTGGCGAGCGCCTGACCCAGGTTTCCGATACCGACGATGATGACCGGCCAGTCGTGGGTGACGCCGATCTCGCGGGCGATCTGGTAGCTCAGGTAGTCGACGTCGTAGCCGACCCCACGGGTGCCGTAGGAGCCCAGGTAGGAGAGGTCCTTGCGCAGCTTGGCCGAGTTCACCCCGGCGGCCGTCGCGAGCTCCTCGGAAGAGCAGGAGGCGATGTTGCGCTCGGCGAGCGAGGTCAGCGCCCGGAGGTAGACCGGAAGCCGGGCGACAGTCGCCTCGGGGATCTCCCGGTGGGGGTCCTGGGCACCGCTGCCCTCGCCCGTATTCGTACTCCGTGCCGTCACGCTCTGCTCTTTCAATGCCGGCGCCACAGACGGGGGCTTTTTAGCCCGGGATCGCCCTGCGGCTCAGCCACCATACGGAGTTTGTGACCGCGAGAACAAACTCGCAGAGCGTCGGCTAGCACACGTGTTTGCGGAGTTGGCAGAGGGGGGTTGTTCGCGGTAATGGGCCGATCGACAGTTATTCTGGGGAGCGCGCGAGCGCTGCCCTCAGCCGGTCCTCGGAGACACGCCAGAAGTCGTGCTGCTTCCCGTCGACGTACGTCACGGGCACCTCGTTCGTGAATCGCTCGCGCAGTTCCTCGTCGGCGTCGATGTCGACCTCGGTGTAGTCGTCCCCGACCACCTTCTCGAGGACCAGCCGGGCCTCGTCGCACAGATGGCAGCCCTGGCGGGAGTAAAAGGTCACACGCGGTTCCATCCGACCATCTTGACACCTGGGTCCCCTCACGGCGTCCGGACCACTACTGTTGGCGCAATGAGCAGCGCCAGCGACCGCCGCCGTGCCGAGCTGCGGCGAAAAGACCTCAAACGCCGCTCGGCTCTCGCCGGCGAGGCATCGGCTGCGGCCGCGGAGATCGAGGCCTGGCTCTACCCGGCGACCGGAGACCCGACGGCGGCAGCCTTCTTCGACGTGGACAACACGATCATGCAGGGCGCGACGATCTTCCATCTGGCCCGCGGCCTGCACCGGCGCAAGTTCTTCCGTACGCGGGACATCGCCTCGGCCGCGTACAAGCAGGCCTATTTCCGCGTGGCCGGTGTCGAGGACCCGGCCCACATGGAGTCGGCGCGGTCGTCGGCGCTGTCGTTCATCCGCGGCCATCGCGCCGAGGAGGTCGAGAGCCTGATGGAGGAGATCTTCGACGAGGGCATGGCCCACCGGATCTGGCCCGGCACCAGGGCCCTCGCGCAGACCCACATCGACCAGGGGCAGCGGGTGTGGCTGGTGACCGCGGCGCCCGTCGAGGCCGCGCGGGTCATCGCCCGGCGGCTCGGGCTCACCGGCGCGCTCGGGACGGTGGCGGCCACCGAGGACGGCGTCTACACCGGCGAACTGGTCGGCGAGATGCTCCACGGACCGGCCAAGGCGGAGGCGGTCAAGGCGATCGCCGCGCGCGAGGGCCTCGACCTCTCTCGCTGTGCCGCCTACTCGGACTCGTACAACGACCTGCCGATGCTCTCGCTGGTCGGGCATCCGTGCGCGATCAATCCGGATGCGCGCCTGCGCGCCCACGCGCGCGTGAAGGGCTGGCCGATCCGTGACTACCGCACCGGGCGCAAGGCCGCCCGGGCCGGCGTGGTGACCGCAGCGCTGGGCGGGGCGGCCACCGGGGCGATCGCGGTGGCGATCGCGCTCCGCGGACGGCGGGACTGATCGCGCCGTTGGCGACCTGTATGCAGTGCCGGGTATTCGCCGCTCTGTCAGGAAATTGCCAACACACGCCGAGGCAACTTCGGCTCGGGACCTGACATCGGGATGCCCTAACCCGTAAGGTTGGGCTCGCTCAGGGGGAGTCTTCGGGAGGGACCCACATGTCGCGCCGCGCCAATGACGTCCATCGTCGCTTGGATGCGCTGCGCGCTGCGGTCGAGCTCTTGATGAACGAGGGCTACGAACCCGCCTACGCCGGCGTCGCCGGTGCGTCCGGTCCGCTCGCCGAGCCCGAGCGTCGCGGCTCGGGCGGCACCCACGAGTCCAAGCCCCGCTCCGACAACGAGCCGGACGACGACGCCGAGCTCGCCACCTCCTCGGAGGAGAGCGAGGCCGACCGCACCCGGCTGATCGCGCTCGTCGAGCTCGCCCGCAAGGGTGACAAGGAGGCGTTCGGCCTCCTCTACGACCACTACCACGGCGCGGTCTACCGCTTCCTCTTCTACCGGACCCGCTCCACGCAGGTCGCCGAGGACCTGACCTCGGAGACGTTCTTCCGGGCGCTCCGCTCGATGACCGGCTTCCGCTGGCAGGGTAAGGACTTCGGCGCCTGGCTGATGACCATCGCGCGCAACCTGGCCACCGACCACTTCAAGGCGGGACGTACGCGCCTGGAGATGACCACCGAGGACATGGGTCAGCACGACTCGTCCTCGGACGGGCCGGAGAAGATCGTGATGGCCGGGATCACCAACGAGATGCTGCTCGGGGCTCTCTCCAAACTGCCCGACGAACAGCGCGACTGCATCATCATGCGTTTCCTCCAAGGGCTGTCAATCGCCGAGACAGCGGCTATCCTCGGGCGCAGCGACGGAGCCGTGAAACAGCTCCAGCTGCGCGGGATCCGCAATCTCGCCAAGCAGATGCCTGACGGGATCCGCTGATGACTGTGTTCCGCACCACCTTGAATGCTCGACCGGTTGCCGTAACCCGCGGCCGGGGCGACTCGTTGTCCGACATGGCAGCGCCTTGTGCGCAGCTGTTTCGACGAATCCCTGACAGCCGACACCGAGTAGGAACCCCCCGATGAGCCCGGCATTCCCGGCGCGAAAGCGTGCCGACGAGTTCGACCGAATGGTCGCGGCTGCTGCCGCGACGGATCGGCGTGCCTCGCAGTCTGCCGACGAGCTTCGTGATCTGGCCGTCTTCGCTTCGTCGCTCTCCACTCTCAGCGACTCCGCCGTCCCCAGTCGCGACTTCTCCGTCTCCCTGCGCGAGCGCCTGATGGCGGCCGCCGACACCGAACTCGTGCCCGCGCCGCGCACCGAGAAGACGGTCGAGCGCAAGCTCACCGTCGGCCCCGTGCGCAGGCCCCGCCGGCAGCGCAAGCTCGCCGTAGCCTTCGCCGCGATGGCGATCGTCGGCGGCACCGCTGGTGCCGCGGCCGCGTCCCAGACCGCCCTGCCCGGCGACTCGCTCTACCCGGTCAAGCGTGCCGTGGAGAACGTCTCCGCCGGCTTCACCGTCAGCACCCAGGCCCGTGGCATCCGGATCCTCGAGGACGCCGGCACCCGCCTGCGCGAGGCCAAGTCGCTGGTCGCCGACGCGCCGATGACCGACTCCGAGCGGGTCACCACGACGCTCGAGACCTTCTCGCGTCAGGCTGCGCACGGCTCCGACCTGCTGATCAGCGACTTCGAGAAGTCTCAGGACAACGACTCGCTCGCCCAGCTGCGTACGTTCGCGGCCGATGGTGTCGAGGAGCTGGCCGAGCTGAGCCCGAAGGTGCCCGAGCGGGCCGAGCCGGCCGTCTCCGATGCCGCTCAGACTCTCGTGCTGATCGACCAGGCCGCCGCCCAGCTCTGCCCCACCTGCGAGGGTGGCATCACCGAGCTTCCCGCGACGCTGGTCTCCAGCCTCACCTCCGACATCGACGGGCTGCTTCCGGCCGACACCGTCGTCGAGGCCGAGGCGCTGCCGCCGCTCACCCAGGACGACAACGCTCTCGACCTGCCTTCCATCGACCCCGACAAGATCGGTCCCGGCTCGGTGACCGATCCCAAGGGCGAGAAGGACGACCCGGAGAAGCCCTCCGAGGAGCCGGAGGAGGACGGCAGCATCCTGCCGACTCCCACCACGCCCTCTGACGGCGATCCCTCCGAGGAGCCCGACACCGACCCCGGCACCGTGACGGACCCCGTCACCGGTCTGGTCACCGGCGTCACCGGCCTGGTCGGCGACGTGCTCGCCGGCGCCACCGGCCTCCTCACCCCGTAACCCGAGCCGAGGCGTCACTGGCGCTGGCCGAGTTGGCACAGGCGTGCCGTCTCGGCCGGCGCAGCTGACTTCTCGCCCGGCGGGGGTGACCTCTCGGGATCAGCCGAAGACGGAGGCGCGCTCGCCCAACAGGCGGTAGAGGGTCTGCTGGATCGTCTCGCGCACCTGGTCGGTGACGTTGAAGACCAGCATCGGGTCGTCGGCCTCCGAGGCGTCGTACGCATCGGTGCGGATCGGCTCGCCGAACTCGATCAGCCACTTCGACGGGAGCGGGATGAGGCCCAGCGGCCCGAGGAGCGGGAAGAACGGCGTGATCGGCAGGTAGGGCACGCCGATGACCTTGGCGAGGGCCGGGATGTTGCCGACCAGCGGGTAGATCTCCTCGGCGCCGACGACGGAGAGCGGAACGATCGGGACGCCGGTGCGCAGCGCGGAGGAGACGAAGCCGCCGCGGCCGAAGCGCTGGAGCTTGTAGCGCTCGCTGTAGGGCTTGCCGATGCCCTTGAAGCCCTCGGGCCACACGCCGACCAGCTCACCGTTGCGCAGCATCCGCTCGGCGTCCTCGCTGCACGCCAGCGTCGCGCCCGCCTTGCGGGCGATGTTGCCGACGATCGGCATCCGGAAGACCAGGTCGGCTCCGAGCGGGCGCAGGTTGCGACCGAGCGCGTCGTGGATCGAGACCATCGTCATCAGGCCGTCCATCGGGATGGTGCCCGAGTGGTTGGAGACGATCAGGGCGCCGCCGTCGGTCGGGATGTTCTCGATGCCGCGCACCTCGACCCGGAACCACTTCTCCTTGATCGGCCGCAGCACGGCCAGCATGAAGCGTTGGGTGAGCTCGCGGTCGAAGCCGTATTCGTCGACGGAGTATTCGCCGGAGATCCGGCGGCGCAGGAACACGATGAACCGGGCGAGCTGCTCCTCCCACTCGGTGCCGAAGACCTCCTTGGCGGCGCTCTCCAGAGCCGCGGCCCAGTCGGCCGCCGGGATCGCCCGCAGCGGGTGGCGCTCGCGGGCCGTGGTGCCGGTGAAACCCTGGGCGGGGGACTCAGTCACCGGGCGCTCCTGTCAGTCGGCTCTCCAAGGCGGCCAGCGCACGGTCGGCACGGTTCGCGGACGGCATCACGCTGTCCGCGAAGTCTACGACCGTGTCCTCGGTGGAGTATCGGGGTTCGAAGCCGAGCATGGACCGCATCCGGGTGGTGTCGACGCCGCGACCGTAGGTCAGCAGCGCCCGCAGCTCCGCGGGATACTCGCCGCCGCCGAACCTCGCCAGGCCGAACAGAGGCTCGGGGATCGGCACCGTGACCCGCTGCAGCCGGCGGGCGACCTGCGAATGGGTCAGCACGCCGTCGCCGGCGACGTTGAAGGTCCCGGGGACCCCGGTGCGTACGGCATGCTCGAGGACGCCGTAGAGGTCCTGCTCGTGGAGGAACTGAAGGCGCGGGTCGAAGCCGAGCACGTTGGGCACGACCGCACGCCGGAAGTGGGACGCGATCGGGCTGACCACGCTCGGCCCGAGGACGTTGGCACAGCGCAGCACCGTGACCGCGATGTCCGGGCGGCGACGGGCGAAGCCGCGTACGTAGGACTCGATGTCGGCCACGTCGCGGGCATAGCCGGAGGACGGGGTGCGCCGCGGCTCCATCGACTCGGTGAACATCGCCGGGTCGCGGCTGCTCGCCCCGTAGACCTGGGTCGTCGACTTCACCACGACCTGACGCAGTGACGGCGCGGTCTGACAGGCCGCGAGGAGCTGCATCGTCCCGATGACGTTGAGCTCCTTCATCGTCGAACGACCCCCGGTGGTGCCGGGGGTCGCGATGACGCTGAGGTGGACGACGGTGTCGACCTCCTCCTTGGCGATCACCTTGGCGATCACCGGGTTGCGGATGTCGGCTCGGACGAATCCGACCTTGCCGATGTCACCGCGAGGCGGTGCGACATCGACGCCGATCACCCGCTCGACGTTCGGGTGGCGGGCGGCAGCGCGCGCGAAACGGCGACCGAGGTCACGCGAGACCCCGGTGACCAGGAGGACCCGACCGGGCCCAGTGCGTTCCGCCACCTACGCCACGAACGTCACTTGCCGAGCTTGCGGCGCTGGACGCGAGTCTTCTTGAGCAGCTTGCGGTGCTTCTTCTTCGCCATGCGCTTGCGACGCTTCTTGATGACAGAACCCACGGGGAACCCTTCACGATCGTTGCAGAGAATGCCGGCCCGGTGCCGACGCGGCCACTCACCGCAGCGCGCGGCAAACAGACCTAGGGGGTAAGACTAACGAAGCCAGGGCACCCAGAGAGAATCGGTGACCCGATGGGACCGGTGTTGCCCCCGCGCCCATCGTGCCCGGGCGCGGGGTCCGACAACTAGCCCGCGTTGTAGAACGAGCTCTTGAGGTATTCGTTCGCGTCGTCCTCCCGAACCCGGAAGGAACGACCGACACGCACCGCAGGCAGCTCGCCCGAATGAACCAACCGGTAGACCGTCATCTTGGATACGCGCATCATCGACGCAACCTCGGCAACGGTCAGGAACTTGCTGTCAGAGATGTCTCCAGAAGGAGTAACCATCTGCTTCCACCGTTCTCTCTCGAGTGATCGCGACGCCGGCGGCTTCCCCACCGCCGGTCCAAAACGCGATCCCAAAGTGAGAATAGGGCCTGATGTGACTGATGGGGAAGGGGACACCCCTGAGAATCTCACATACCACCGGCGTGTCGAGTTGCAATTGGGCGCGACGAACTGCCGTTTCTAGACCGTCCCGAAACTATCCGACCGGCTACGGCATCGGGTCGAGCCCGTGCAGCGGGAACACCGCTGTGCGAGTCGCGTGGACCTGCCGGTCCAGCCACGTGCCGGGGTCATATCCGCTCCCCCAGTCGCGGTAGGCCGGTTCACGCCCGTCCGTCATGCGCAACGGTGCGACCCTCCCCAGGCGCGTCTGCACGTGCTCACGCCAGCCACCTGGCACGTCGAGCGTCGGCTCCAAGGGATTCCCCGAGACTAGCGCAAGAAGGTGCGTCCATGCGCGTGGCACGACGTCTACGACGGCATAACCGCCGCCACCGAACGCCACCCACTTGCCCCCGCACACCTCGTGGGCGAGCTCGTGGAGAGCGACGTACGCCGCCCGCTGGCCGTCCACGCTGAGCGCCAGGTCGGCGAGGGGGTCGTCGGTGTGCGAGTCGCAGCCCTGCTGGGTCACCAGGATCTCCGGCTGGAACTCCCGGATCAGCTCGGGCACGACGGCATGGAACGCACGCAGCCAGCCGTGGTCGGCGGTGCCGGGCGGCAACGCGACGTTGACCGCGCTCCCCTCGGCCTCGGGCCCGCCGACCTCCTCGGCGAAGCCGGTCCCCGGGAAGAGCAGCTGGCCGGTCTCGTGGAGGGAGATCGTCAGGACGCGCGGATCGTTCCAGAAGGCCCGCTCGACGCCGTCCCCGTGGTGCACGTCCACGTCGACGTAGGCGACCTTCTTCACGCCCTGGTCGAGGAGCCACTGGATGCCGGCGGCGACGTCGTTGTAGATGCAGAACCCGGCGGCCCGTCCGCGCATCGCGTGATGGAGGCCGCCCATGATGTTGGCGCTGTGCAGGCTCTCGCCGGAGTAGACCTGACGGCAGGCCTCGATGCTCGCGCCGACGATGTGGGCGCTGGCGTCGTGGATGTGCGCGAAGACCGGGTCGTCCTCGGTGCCAAGGCCGTGGGCGAGGTCCGACTCGCCGCTCCGGCCCGCCTTGATGACCGCCTCGATGTAGCTCTCGTCGTGGATGGTGAGCAGCTGCTCCGGGGTGCCCATCGGCGCCTCGACGACCTTCAGATGGTCGAGTACGCCGAGCTCGTCGGCCAGGCGCATCGTCAGGTCGACCCGGATCGGCGCCATCGGGTGGGTCGGGCCGAAGTCGTAGTCGGCCAGACTCTCGTCGAAGACGACCGTCGAGTGCCCCTGGCACGAGGTCGGCCACGTGGTCGGCGGAGTCGTCATGGGCCACACGGTATCCGTGACGTGTGCGACACTGGTGAGGTGTTCAGCATTCGTTCCACCCAGTGGTGGTCCGCCTCCTAGGCGGTCCACCCGATTGTTGAGCACTCACATCAGGCCGCCCACGGGCGGCCTTTCTCGTCGATCGTCGCCGACCCGTGGGCCTCACCACTCCGAAAGGTCCACCATGACCAGGCGACTCTCTCTCATCACACCCTCCGGCCGACTCACCATCGGCAACCTGCTCGGTGCACTGCGGCCGATGGCCGCCACGGCCGACTCGGACGCCTTCTACGGGCTCTCCGACCTGCACGCACTGACGCTGCCGCACGAACCGTCGGTGCTGCGTACGCGGACGGAGGAGATGGCTCTCCTCCTGATGGCGTCCGGGCTCGAACCGGCCACGTTGTTCATCCAGTCCCATGTCCCAGCGCATCGCTCGCTCGGCTATGTGCTCGAGTGCGTCGCGCACACCGGTGAGCTGGGCCGGATGATCCAGTTCAAGGAGAAGTCCCGCCGGGTCGGGGCATCGGTGCGCGCCTCGCTGTTCACCTATCCGGTGCTGATGGCGGCAGACATCCTGCTCTACGGGGCGACCGAGGTGCCCGTCGGTGACGACCAGCGTCAGCACGTCGAGCTCGCCCGGGACATCGCGATCCGGTTCAACACGACGTACGGCCGGGTCTTCTCGGTCCCCCAGGCGGTGCATCCAGAGGCCGGGGCCCGGATCATGGATCTGGCCGAGCCGACCCGCAAGATGTCGAAGTCGTCCGGCGACGCGCACCCGGGCTCGATCTTCCTGCTGGACGATGCCGATGTCGTACGTCGCAAGGTGGCCCGTGCGGTCACCGACTCCGCCGGAGACGTCTCCCGTGACGAGGAGCGGCCGGGCGTCACCAACCTGATCGACATCCTCGAGGCCTGCGGCGGCTCGGTCTCGGGGTTGTCGAGCTACGGCGGCCTGAAGGCCGCGGTCACCGACGCGGTCGTCGCCGAGCTCGAGCCGATCCAGAAGCGCTATCACGAGCTCGCCGCCGACCGTGCGTACGTGACGCAGGTGTATGCCGCCGGAGCGGAGCGCTGCCGCGAGGCGACCGCCCCGGTCCTGGCCGCGGCGGAGGCGGCGATCGGCCTGGCCTGAAGACGCCTGACCCCCTGTAACACGCTGTTCGGAGTACTACTCGCCCTATCTGAACGGGCGAGAAGAACTCCGAACGACGTGTTACAGGGGGCTCGACGCTCAGATGCGTACGTCGGCCAGCTCACCCACCCGCGCGCTCTGCGGGCGCAGGTAGACGGTGAAGGTGACCAGGGCGCAGATGGCGTAGAAGACCGTGAAGGCGATGAACGCCGACTTGGTGGCGTCGAGAGGGTTGTCGACCCACGGGCTGTTGAAGGCGATCGGGATGAGGAAGCCGCCGACCGCACCGACGGCGCCGATGATGCCGACCGCGGCAGAGGACTTCTTGGTCGCGCCGATGAGTGCGGCCTCCCGCTCGGCGGTGCCCGGAGTGGTGGCCAGCTCGGCCTCACGACGGAAGATCGACGGGATCATCTTGTAGGTCGAACCGTTGCCGATGCCGGTCGAGGCGAAGACGAGCATGAAGAAGCCCAGGAAGACCGGGAACCAGGACTGGTTGTCGAACGCGATCGCGGGGGTCGCGTCCGGGTTCGGGGTGAGCTGCATGAGCGTCCACAGCACCCCGAGGGTGAAGACGACCATCCCGCTGAACGCGCCGAGGGTGACCTTCGCGCCGCCCCAGCGGTCGGCCAGCCAGCCGCCCAGCGGGCGGGTCGCGGAGCCGATCAGGGCGCCGAGGAAGGCGAAGTAGGCGAAGTAGATGCCGGTGCCGAGCGGGGCAGGCTCGGGGACCCAGAAGTTGAGCTTGATCAGCAGCGGCATCGCGGCGGAGTAGCCGATGAAGGACCCGAAGGTGCCGATGTAGAGGAACGACATGATCCAGGTCTGCTTCGACTTCACGACCGAGAGCTGCTCACGTGCGGACGACTTCGCGGAGCTGATGTTGTCCATGAAGAAGAAGGCGGCGAGGATCGCGATGACGGCCAGCGCCGCGTAGACGAACGCGGCCCGCTCGAGGTGGATGCCACCGTCGGAGGCCTTGATCAGCCCGAAGATGCCGGCACCACCGACGATGACCGGCAGCAGGAACTGGATGAGTGCGACGCCGAGGTTGCCGCCGGCGGCGTTGAGGCCGAGCGCGGCGCCCTTCTTGTCGGAGGGGTAGAAGAAGTTGATGTTCGCCATCGAGGAGGCGAAGTTTCCGCCGCCGAGACCAGCGGTGGCGGCGATGACGCAGAAGACCCAGTAGGGGGTGGACGGCTGGGTGACGGCGTACGCGAAGCCGAGGGTCGGCACGAGCAGCAGCGCGGCCGACATCATCGTCCAGTTGCGGCCGCCGAACTTCGGCACCGCGAGGGTGTAGGGCACCCGCAGCAGCGAGCCGACCAGGTTCGGGATGGCGATCAGGAAGAACAGCTGGCTCGGGGTGAACTCGAAGCCCTGGGCGACCAGGAACGCCGAGGAGACCGACCAGATCAGCCAGACCGAGAAGCCGAGGTGCTCGGCGAAGATCGACCAGATCAGGTTGCGGCGGGCGGTCTTGGCCCCGGTCTCCTCCCAGAAGGTGGCGTCCTCCGGACGCCAGTCGTCGATCCAGTAACGGCGGCTCATGGTGGGCTCCTCAGATGCGGGCAGTCGGCGAGATGCCACTCACCATCGCCAGCCCACGTTTCAACCGGAGCCAACCCTCGCGCGCAAGCCCGTCAACTTCCTCTCACGACCTCACAGTGCTCACGACCTCACTGCTGAGAAAGTACGTGGCGGGCGGCCCGAGCCGCCCGCCACGTACGTCGTGTCGCCGATCCGCCAGGGACTCAGCCGAGGTAGCGCTCCCACGGGCCGGTGATGGCCAGGGTGTAGCCGGGGTCCTGCATGTTGACGAAGAGGACCTTGCCGTCGGGCGAGAAGCACGGCCCGCAGAACTCGGAGTCGTTGAGGTCGTTGCGGGCGATGGCGTACGCCGGGCCGCCCGGGAACGCGCCGAGCACGTGCGAGGCGCCGGAGCCGTCCTCGGCGAGCACCAGCGAACCCCAGGGGGTGACGGTGACGTTGTCGGGACCGTCGAAGGTGAGGTCGCCGTACTTCGGCGCCGGGGCATCGTCCTCGGACTGCGTCTGGTGCGGGAAGTACGTCACCAGCTGGATGGTCTCGGCCGCGTAGTCGTAGAACCAGACCATGCCGTCGTGCGGGGAAGCGTCGGCGGGCATGTCGCCCTCCTCCCACGCGTAGGAGTTGACCACGTAGACGCCCTCGTCGGTGCCCCACACGCCCTCGAACTTGCGGCCGCGGGTGACCTCGCCGTCAGCGAACTGCTCGCGGCACGGCGTCGCCTGGGCGTCACGCTCAGGCACGGTCTTCCACTTCACCGAGAAGGGCTGACCCATCTGCGCGGAGGTCAGGTAGGCCACGTCGGGCAGCACCGAGCCGTCGGGCAGGATGATCTGCATCGCGGCGAGCGTGCCGGCGTCGTCGGCCAGCTCGGTGAGCACGCCCGGGCCGAGCCTCACCCCGACTGGGGCGGTCCAGCGGTAGAAGAGCCCGTTGGGCTCGTCGGCGTCCTCGGAGAGGTAGACCTTCGTACGGGTCTTGTCGATCGCGAGGGCTTCGTGGTCGTAGCGGCCGAAGGCCTTGATCGGGCGGGGATCGGCCGAGCCGTCGGCCCAGACCTCGAAGACGTAGCCGTGGTCCTTCTCGTAGACGCCCGTGGTGCCGTCCTCGCCCTCCCACTCCTCGCCGGCGTCGTTGACGGTCTCCTCGCAGGTCAGCCAGGTCCCCCACGGCGTCGGGCCGCCGGCGCAGTTGGTGGAGGTGCCGGAGATCGCGACGAACTCACCGAAGTTGGCGCCGCCCGCGTCGGTGGTGATCACGGTGCAGCCGCCCGACGGTGCGCCCGGGTCGTAGACGGTGCCCTCGACGAGCGGCACCGGGATGCCCTCACCAGGCTCGATCTCGTGGTTCTGGATCAGCGTGTAGCGCCCACGCCGGCCGCCGAGCACCATCATCCCGTCGTGGTTGGACGGCGTCTTCTCGCCCGTCTTCAGGGTCGTCTCCCCGGCGGAGGTGACGATGGCGTACGTGAACCCCTCGGCCAGCGCGAGGATCCCCTTGGGGTCGTCCACGAGCGGCGGGAACGGCTCCCGGGCGCGCTTGCGTCCCGGGGCGCCGGGCCGCGCCGGCTTCGCCTCGGCAAGAGCGGGAACGGCGCCGGCGACGGCCAGGCCGACCCCGGCCGCGGCTCCTCCGGTGAGCAGGGAGCGTCGAGTTGCGGACATGGGTTGGTACTCCTCGGAGCGTGGTAGGGGATCCCGAGACAGGTCTCAGCCCTCTACCCAAGCCACTCCGCAACACCTGCGCGCCCGCGCGAGATGAACCTCAGGCGACGGCGGCGTGAAACGTACGCCGACGGCGCCTCAGGCCGCTCCGAACAGGCCGTTCAGGCCGGTCCTCCGGGCGGGGCCGGAGCGCCCGCTCTCCCACGCGTACCCGCACCTGCAGCACATCAGCCGCCGGCGGCCCCCCGCCGAACGCGAGAGAACCCGGATCTCCTCGTCTTCGGTGCACTTGGCACACATAGCCGAAGTCATCGAGTGAACTCCTCGCACTTCTCAAGTGAACAGAATCTGTACAACTCTGCCCAGGGTGACATATACGAGGGTGCATCCACCAGATGAGAACTTCCTGTGGGTGAACTGTAAAGCGCTATTGACCAGCGGGAACGTCCTCGGCGTTGGCCACGCCGTAGGGGATGTGGACCCCGGCGATCGACCCGACCGCCTCGTCCAGGTGCGTCGTCTGGTCGTCGAAGAAGATCAGCGGGCGGAGCACCTCGAGCACCCGCACCTTCTCCACGCCACCGAGGAAGAAGGCCTCGTTGACGTAGACGTCCCAGGACTGCAACGACCGGATCGCCCGCTCGTGGGCGGGCGCGCCGCGGGCGGTGACGAGCGCGATCCGCAGCCGTGGCTCGTAGCCCGGATCCTCCAGGCGGCGCTGCTCCTCGATCTGCTGGATCCGATTGAGGTCGCGCAGCAGCGGCTGCAGCGGCCCGGGCTCGAGCGGCTCGGTCTTCCGGCTGGCCTCGTAGGCCCGGTACTTCTCGATGCCCTCCTCGCGGAAGACCCGCTCGGAGCCGTCGTCGGCGAGCACACCGTCGAAGTCGAAGGCGACGACGACGGAGCGGTCGGATTCGTCGTACGTCGCTGCCGACGGCAGCACGTGACCGGCCGGGAATCCCTCGCGGCTGGCGGCGATGACGTCCTCGCGGTTGCCACTGAGGAACAGCGACATCCCGAGCGCGCCGATGTAGGGGTGGGGCGAGCGACCCTGGGTGAAGACCGCGCGGGTCATCGGCAGGCCGTGGTCCTCGATCGAGCGCATCACCCGCAGACCGGTGTTGGGGTCGTTGCGGGAGACCACGATCACCTCGACGAGCCCGTCGTCGGCGTCGGCCGCCAGGTCGTTGAGGCTCAGCAGCCGCTTGATGAACGGGAAGGCGACCCCCGGCCGGAGCGGTTCGTCGATGCGCTCGTCCTGGTAGAGGCGGTACGCCTTCTCCCCGTGCTCGCGGAAGTACGCATCCGACTCGGTGAGGTCGAAGAGCGCGCTCGACGCGATCCCGACCACCAACCGGTCCCTCAGCTCGTATCCCACGTTGGCAACCTACCGCGCACACGTTCGGGGCATGACGAGAACCGAATCGGGTACCTGATCAGGCGGCAGAGGAGGTTGTGATGTCGACGAGCGAGCAGGAGCGGCATTCCGAACAGAAGCGAGCCGGCGGCGATCAGCACGGCCAGAAGACGATGCCGTCGCAGGTCTCGGGACGGCTGGGCTTCTTCGACCGCTTCGCCAGCCATGCCAGCGCGTTCGTGTCGCGGGCGTGGTTCTTCATGCTGTGCGTGCTGCTGGTGGTCATCTGGGCGCCGTCGATCGTCGTGCTGCCCGATGTGGACACCTGGCAGCTGATCATCAACACGGCCACGACGATCGTGACGTTCCTGCTGGTGGCCCTCCTGCAGAACACCCAGAAGCGATCCGACGACGCCGTTCAGCAGAAGCTCAACGCGATCGCCGAAGGGCTCTCCGCGATGATGGAGCGGCTGGCCCGCGACCACCCCGAGCTCCGTGACGACCGCGACGAGCTGCGGAAGGCCGTCGGCCTGGAGCAGCGGGAGAGCGCGGAGTAGCCGGGAGCCGCGCAAGAAAATGGCGTGCACCCGGGCCGTCGGGCCGCCTAGCGTGGTCGGTATGCAGCAGCGACCGCTTCCGCTCGACCGCCACCCGTCCGGGGAGCGGCCGCTGACCTGAGCCTGCACGCAGGCGCAACTGGGCCGCTCCGAGGAGAAACTCCTCGTGGGCGGCCTTTCTCATGTGGACGGGTTGTAGGGAAGCGGCCATCCCTCCTGGTTTGGGACCAGGCGATCGCGGGTTCGAGTCCCGCCAACCCGACGGTGATGTCAGTCCGCGTTGGTGACGCGGAGGAACTCCTGGACGTCGAAGACGGCGCGGACGACGCGTTCGGACTTCGGGATCAAGGGTGCGACCTCGTCGTACGAGACGATCCGCGGGTCCGTGACGCGGTGATCGACGCCGTCGTGGACGATCGTGGCCGACTTGGCGGCCAGGACGTTCTGGGCCCAGTCGACCTTCGAGGTGTAGGGCAGGAAGACGACGAAGCCGTCAGGGGTGGGGAGCGGGGTGATCGGGGTGGCGTACTCCCGTCCGCTCGCGCGGCCGACATGGAGGACGACGCCGTTGCTCGCGCCTTCCGTCCCGGCGGTCTTCAGGGCCTCGGAGGCGAAGCGCTTCGAGAAGGCGCGGATGCGGTCCTGCAACCACGGCGACTTGTTGCGCATGCCGATCACGAAGGCGGCGCCCGCGCCCGCTACACCGACAGCCAGCAGACCCGGGATCACTCGACTCAGACGCATGCGGCAAACCTACCTCGCACCCGTACAGCGGCTCGGGTGACAGATACCGTGGGCGCCGTCACAATTGTGAGAAGCGGACGAGAGGAGTGCGGATGCGGCGCTGGCTGCGCTCTCCCATGCGCACCCACCTGGGCACAGAAGCCGATCGGGCGACCTTCCGCACCCTCCACAATGCATCGCTGGCGAGCCCGGCGCTGCGTGGCGGCCTGACCGTCGACAGCGCCGAGCGGGCTGCTCCACACCTGCAGGCGCTCCTGGCCGCCCCCGCGCTCGCGATCACCGACACTGACGGCCTGCTCGCCTGGGAAGGCATCGGCACCCACCACCAGGAACACGTGACCAAGCTGGCAGAGGGGACGCTGGAGCGCGGCGCGACCCGGTTCTACGACCGGGTCGACCTGGAGTGCGGCCAGGCCGGCTGCCCGCTGCACTCCGCCGTGGTCAGCCCGCTGGTCGTCGACGACCACCTGGTCGGCACGCTGCAGGCGTACGCCCCGGACACCTCCGCGATGATGGTCCGCGCCACCGACGAGGTCGCGACCTGGGTCTCCGGCCAGCTCGAGCTCGCCGAGCTCGACGCGTCGCGGCGGCGCCTGATGGAGGCCGAGGTGCGTGCGCTCCGCGCTCAGATCAGCCCGCACTTCATCTACAACTCGCTCGGGGCGATCGCCAGCTTCGTACGCACCGACCCGGAGCGTGCGCGCGAGCTGCTGCTGGAGTTCGCGGACTTCACCCGCTACTCCTTCCGGACCCACGGCGAATACACCACGCTGTCCGAGGAGCTCCGCTCCGTGGAGCGCTACCTGCTGCTGGAGCAGGCTCGTTTCGGCGAGCGGCTCTCGGTGAGGCTCTCGGTGGCGCCCGAGGTGCTGCCGATCGCGGTGCCGTTCCTGTGCCTGCAGCCGCTGGTCGAGAATGCCGTACGCCACGGTCTGGCCGACGCGCAGACCGGCCACATCTCCATCCGGGCCGCCGACAGCGGCACCGAGTGCGTGATCGAGGTCGAGGACGACGGCGCCGGCGAGGATCCGGAGAAGGTACGCAACGCGCTGGCCGGCGGCAACGACTCCGTCGGACTCGGCAACGTCGACGCCCGGCTCCGCAACGCCTACGGCGACGACTACGGCCTGGTGGTCGAGACTGCCCCTGGAGCCGGCACGAAGGTCATCCTCAGAATCCCGAAGTTCGCCCCAGGAGTGCACCCATGAACCGCACCACTCAGGCAGTCGCCGCGCGACAGGGAGCGCCTGGTGGCCGGCTGAGGATCCTGGTCGTCGACGACGAGCCGCCGGCGGCCGACGAGCTCTCCTACCTGCTCACCCAGGACGCGCGGGTGGCGGAGGTGCGCACCTGCCTGAACGCGACCGACGGGCTGCAGCAGCTGCAGGGGTCGGGGGTGGACGCGGTCTTCCTCGACATCCAGATGCCCGGTCTCAACGGGCTCGAGCTGGCCCGGCTGCTGGCCCGGTTCAAGACGCCGCCGGCGGTCGTGTTCGTGACCGCCCACGAGGAGCATGCGCTGGAGGCCTTCGACCTGCGCGCGGTCGACTACGTGCTCAAGCCGGTCCGCGCCGAGCGGCTGGCGGAGACGGTCACCCGGCTGATGGGCAGCATGCCGGAGGAGGAGCCGAGCGGCGACATCCAGATCCCGGTCGAACTCGGCGGCATCACCCGCTTCGTGTGGCGCTCCCAGATCACCCACGTGGAGGCGCAGGGTGACTACGCCCGGCTGCACACCGCCGACGCCTCCCACCTGGTGCGGGTCCCGCTGACCCAGCTGGAGCAGGAGTGGGCCTCCGCTCGGTTCGTACGCATCCACCGCTCTCTCCTCGTCAACCTCGCCCACGTGACGGAGGTGCGCTCGGAGGCCGGACGCTGCTCGGTCGTCGTCGGCGGCTCCACCCGCGGGACCGAGCTGCAGGTCAGCCGCCGGCACACGCGCCAGCTCAAGGACCTGCTCGCCCGACGCTCATGATCCGATCCCGATGACAGAACCTCAACGCGTACGCGTCACCGGACCGCCCCGACGACGCCCGGCCGTCCGCCGGGTCGACGTCGACGAGGACACCCGCCTCGGCGAGGTCTACCTCGGCTCGCTGATGCGCGCCCAGCTCTCGATCGCGCTCCGAACCCTGGCGGTGCTCTTCCTCGGCGTCGGCTCGCTCCCGCTGCTGTTCTGGCTGGCCCCGGGTCTGGTGCGCACCGCGCCGTTCGGCGTACCGCTCCCCTGGCTGCTGCTCGGGGTGCTGGTCTACCCATTCCTGTTCTTCCTCGGCCGCTGGTACCTGCGCGGCGCGGAGCGCAACGAGGCCAGCTACGCCGACCTGCTCCGCTCGGACGACGAGACGCCATGACCCTCGACTCCGCCCCGGCGATCGTCGCGGTCACCCTGGTCACCTTGGCGACGCTGACCATCGGCACCTGGGGACTGCGGTTCAGCCGCACCACCAGCGACTTCTACGTCGCCTCGCGGTCGGTGCGGCCCGGGCTCAACGCGAGCGCGATCGGCGGGGAGTATCTCTCCGCCGCCTCCTTCCTCGGGGTCGCCGGGCTGGTGTTCACCTCGGGTGCGGAGATGCTCTGGTATCCGATCGGCTGGACCGCCGGCTATCTCGTGCTGCTGACCCTGGTCGCGGCGCCTCTGCGCAGGTCGGGGGCGTACACGCTGCCCGACTTCGCCGAGGAGCGGCTCGCCTCCACAGGGGTGCGGCGGCTCTGCTCGCTGCTGGTCGTGAGCATCGGCTGGCTCTACCTGCTGCCCCAGCTGCAGGGCGCCGGGCTGACCCTGGAGCTGGTCGCGGGCGCACCTCGCTGGGTGGGTCCGGTGCTGGTCGGGACGGTCGTGCTGGTCAGCGTCTTCTCGGGCGGGATGCGCTCGATCACGTTCGTCCAGGCCTTCCAGTACTGGCTCAAGCTGACCGCCCTCCTGGTACCCGTCGGGATGCTGGTCGCGGTCTGGGCCAACGACGGCGCGCCCCGCGCCGACCTCAGCCAGGCCTGGTCGCTGCCCATCGGCACGGACACCACCACCGGCCTGTACGCCACCTACTCGCTGATCGCCGCGACCTTCCTCGGCACGATGGGCCTGCCGCACGTCGGCGTCCGCTTCTACACCAACCCCGACGGCCGCGCCGCCCGGCGCACGACCCTGGTCGTGCTCGTCCTCCTCGGTGTCTTCTACCTGCTGCCGCCGATCCTCGGCCTCCTCGGACGCGTGTACGCAGCCTCCCCCGCCTCCGCCGACACCCTGGTGCTCGAGCTGCCCCGGCTGATGGTCCCCGGCTGGGCGGGCGACGCGCTGACCGGACTGGTCTGCGCAGGCGCGTTCGCGGCCTTCCTCTCCACGTCGTCGGGCCTGGCGATCGCCGTCTCCGGCGTGCTCTCCCAGGACGTGGTCGTACCGCTGCTACGCCGCCAAGGCAGCCGCTTCGGCGGCGTGGCCGCCTTCCGGATCGCCTCTCTGGTCGCCGTGATCGTCCCAGTCGCTGGGGCCCTGCTGACCCCCAGCGTCGGGGTCGCCCGCGGGGTCGCCCTGGCCTTCGCGCTCGCGGCAGCCACCTTCTGCCCGCTGCTCCTGCTCGGCATCTGGTGGCGCCGGCTGACCGCCTACGGCGCCGCCACCGGGCTGGTCACCGGCCTGGTCACCACGGGGTCGGCCGTGGTGTTCACGATCAGTGGGTCGCGTACGGGCACCTGGGCGGATGTCGCGCTCACCCAGCCCGCGCTGTGGGCGGTGCCGCTCTCCTTCGCCGTCATGATCCTCGTCAGCCTCGCCTCCGCCGCCCACGTCCCGGCCCACACCACCCGGCTGCTGGTCCGCCTGCACTCCCCCGAGCCCACGATCGAGCCCATCACCACCTCCGCCGCGCAGCGCTGATCTGATCCGGGAGCCGGTGGTGGACGAGAGCGCGGATGTCGGCGGCGATCTGGGTCTGTACGTGACAGCTGCCGGCGGCCTGCTGGGCGCGGCGCATGCCGCCGGCAGCCGTGAGATCGCCGGCTTCGGAGACGCGGCGCTGACCGTGCTCGCAATGGTGGCCGGCGCCTTTGCCGGGCTCCTCCTCGGTCTGCTCGTCGGCGTGGCGGTCGTGGTGATCCACACGGTCGCGGTCGCGCCTGCGGTCGGGTGGCGGCGACGCCGGATGTTCGGACGCGCCGCACTCGTCATCGTCGCCTGGTCCCTGGTCATCACCGTCCTGCTCCGGTGGTGGCCCGACCGCTTCCTCCCCGCCTTCCTGATCGCGGGCTTCGGGGGCTGGTCGGTGTTCCTGGCCCGTCGCTGGTTCGGCGAGTCGGCGCACCTCGGGGCGCAGGCCGTCCCGCACCTCGGCGGCGTCGCTGTCGCCACCCTCGTGTGCGAGCAGCTCCTCTTCGGCAACCTGCTCTCCACGACGTACGTCGGGCCCGTGCTCCTGCTCTTCATGACGTGGCTGTCCTGGTGCGGATGGCGGGCGATGCGCACGGCTCGACGGGTCACGGTGCGGGCTGCGGCCGACATCCTCTGGTCGGTCCAGCTCGGTCTGCTGCTGTCGCTGGCGCTGGTGTGGCTGGCCGGCGTCCTCTCGCTCACCCCGGCCCAGGTCACGGCGACCCGCGCCGTCCTGGAGAGGGCGCAGTCGCTGACCGCGGTGCACTGGGCGTACTGGCTGACTGCCTATACCGCCATCGCCGTGAGCAGCTTTCTCGTACTGCGGTGGCCGCAGCGCTTCGGTGAGGTCCGGCTACCGGTCTTCGGCGTGCTCAACACCGGGAAGCGGACGCTGGCCGGGGTCAACATCGGGCTGATGGTCGCCCTGGTCTTCACCATCACCGCGGTGCCCGTCTCCGAAGGAGCCTGGAAGCGACAGGTCGAGGAGCGGTACGCCCTCGAGACGCGACATGTCCAGCACGCCGAGGGCGAGGAGGCGGCGTACGAGCAGATCCACCAGTACGTCACCACGAACCGCCGCGTCGCCGCCCACCTGAAGCCGCTGGTCGTGGCGGTCCACGAGGCCGCGCCCACCGAGCCGGGACAGCCGGTCGCGGACAGCACCCTCGCCATCGCTCGTCAGCTCGGCCGCTTCCAGGCGGCGACCCTCCATCTCGGGGACCCGCGCCAGGCGCCGCTCACGGTGCTGTCCGGTGATCCGGACGTGAGCGAGGCGTTCGCGGCGCTCGACGAGGCACAGCAGGCCCGGTCGCAGCAGGAGACTCGATCCGGCCGGATCGCGGACGCCGCAGCGGCCGCGGTCGCCAGCACCCTGGACATCCCCGACATCGGACGCAGCGAGGTCGTCCACATCGTCAAGGCCTACCTCGGTGGGCTGGTCGAGGAAGGCCGGGTGCGCGACCTCTTCCACAGCTGGGCGCGCGGCGAGTCGGTTCGGCCCGCGATGGTCCGCCTGGTCTCGATCGACGTGCCCGCCCTCTACGCCGCCGCCTACGACCTGGCGCGCAGGGCGGCGGTGCGGGCGGGTGTGGACGTGTGGGCGTTCAACGCGACGTACGGCCTCGGTCTCACGATGCCGGGCGAGTCACGGCAGCTGTCCGAGGTCGTGATCCTCGCTCGTCAGACCCACCACCTGACCGACGGCAGCGGTCCGTGTCCGGGGTGTGTGCATCCGCCCGGCGGCGCCGGCACCCAGACCGGTGACGGCACGTCCGGTGGCGGCGGCCGGCGCGGCTAGACCAGCCGCTCAGCGCACGATTTCGACCGCTTGTCGCTTGACGGCGCCGCCCACCGAGGGACGGTGCGCTACCCCGCGACGAGCGGTCCGACAGGCCCCTAATGTGACTGCGATCACACGTCGTCCGTCATCCACCCCCACGGTTGACGGCCTCGTCAACGAAAGGGTTAGACCGTGAGCGAAGAAGCGCACGACCAAGCCCACCGGCACGACCCGGTCTACGACAGACTGCACGCCACGGCAGAGTTCCGCGCTCTGCGGTCGGCGTACCGGAAGTTCGTATTCCCGGCCACGGTGGCATTCCTGGCTTGGTATCTCCTCTACGTGTTCTGCTCCAACTGGGCAGAGGACTTCATGAACACCAAGCTCGTCGGCAACATCAATGTCGCGCTGGTCTTCGGGCTCCTCCAGTTCGCGACCACGTTCGGCATCGCCTACCTCTACGCCAACTACTCCAACAAGCACCTCGATCCGCTGGCTCGGAAGCTCGACGAGGAATACGAGATCGAGAAGAGGCAGCTCTGATGGACGGTAGCCAGATCCTCACCACGGTCCTGTTCCTCGCGGTCGTCGCGGTCACGATCGGCATCACCTTCTGGGCGAGCCGGCAGACGAAGACCGCGGCCGACTACTACGCAGGTGGCCGCGGCTTCTCCGGTTTCCAGAACGGTCTCGCCATCGGCGGCGACTACATGTCGGCGGCGTCGTTCCTCGGTATCTCCGGCGCCATCGCCCTGTCCGGCTACGACGGCTTCCTCTACTCGATCGGCTTCCTCGTCGCCTGGCTGGTGGCGCTGCTGCTGGTCGCGGAGGTGCTGCGTAACTCGGGTCGCTACACGATGGCCGACCAGCTGGCGTACCGGATGAAGCAGCGCCCGGTCCGCCTGGCAGCCGCGACCTCCACGGTCGTCGTCTCGATCTTCTACCTGCTGGCCCAGATGGTCGGCGCGGGTGCCCTCGTGGCCCTGCTGCTCGGCGTCGAGGACCAGGCGGTCAAGAACGTCGTGATCCTGTTCGTCGGCGCGCTGATGATCTTCTACGTCACCGTCGGCGGGATGAAGGGCACGACCTGGGTCCAGATCGTCAAGGCCGTCCTGCTGATGACCGGCTCGGCGCTGATCGTGATCCTGGTGCTCGCCCAGTTCGGCTTCAACCTCTCCGAGCTGCTCGGCTCGGCCGCCGACGCCTCGGGCAAGGGCGACGCCTTCCTCCAGCCCGGGCTGAAGTACGGCCTGAGCTTCACCAGCGAGCTGGACTTCGTCTCGCTCGGGCTCGCCCTGGTGCTCGGCACCGCCGGCCTGCCGCACATCCTGATCCGCTTCTACACCGTCCCGACCTCGGCGGATGCTCGCAAGTCGGTGCTGTGGGCGATCGGTCTGATCGGTGTCTTCTACCTGTTCACCCTGGTCCTGGGCTTCGGTGCGGCCGCGCTGGTCGACCCGACCACGCTGGACAAGGCCGGCAACCTGGCGGCGCCACTGCTCGCCCAGGAGGTCGGTGGCGGTGAAGGCTCCGTCGGCGGCGCCGTACTGCTGGCGCTCATCGCCGCGGTCGCCTTCGCCACGATCCTCGCCGTGGTCGCGGGTCTGACGTTGACCTCCTCGGTCTCCGTCGCCCACGACATCTACAACTCGGTGATCAAGCGTGGCAAGGCCACCGAGAAGGAGGAGCTGAAGGTCTCTCGCTGGGCCGCGGCGGGCATCGGCCTGGTCGCGATCCTGCTGGCCATCCCAGCGCAGTCGCTGAACATCGCGTTCCTGGTGGCGCTGGCCTTCGCGGTCGCCGCCTCGGCGAACCTGCCCGCGATCATCTACAACATGTTCTGGGCGCGGTTCAACACCCGTGGTGCGACCTGGTCGATCTACGGCGGCCTGATCTCCTGTGTCGGTCTGGTCTTCTTCTCGCCGGTCGTCTCCGGCAAGACGGCCGTGGACGCGGTGACGGGCGAGACGATCTCCGCCTCGCTCTTCCCGCTCGGCGTGGACTTCTCCTGGTTCCCCCTGGAGAACCCCGGCATCATCTCCATCCCGCTCGGGTTCTTCCTGGGCTGGCTGGGCACGGTGACGTCGAAGGAGCCGGAGACCGCTGAGCGTTACGTCGAGCTCGAGGTGCGCGCCCTCACCGGCGCCGGCTCGGAGAAGGCGATCACGCACTGATCCATCGCGGCGGGCCGTCGTACACAGGTGTTGTACGACGGCCCGCCATCATTCTTTCCCCCGCACTACCCTGTGGCTTGAGCCACACATTTTTCGTACGTAGGAGTCACTGTGAGCGACGAGACCCTGTCCAACCTGCTGCACGAGAAGCGCCGGTTCGAGCCACCGGCCGAGCTTGCCGCCGCTGCCAACGTCAAGGCCGATGCGTACGACGCCGCTGCCGCGGACCGCGACGCGTTCTGGGCGGCCGCCGCGGAACGGCTCACCTGGTCCAAGCCGTTCGATCGCGTCCTGAACTGGGACAACCCGCCCTTCGCGAAGTGGTACGAGGGTGGCGAGATCAATGTCGCCTACAACGCCGTCGACCGCCACGTCGAGGCCGGGCTCGGCGACCGGGTCGCGATCCACTGGGTCGGCGAGCCCGCCGATGACAAGCGGACCATCACCTATGCCGAGCTCAAGGACGAGGTCTCCCGGGCCGCGAACGCCTTCGAGGCGCTCGGCGTCGGCAAGGGCGACCGGGTGGCGATCTACATGCCGATGATCCCCGAGGCCGTCTTCGCGATGCTCGCCTGCGCGCGGATCGGGGCGATCCACACCGTCATCTTCGGCGGTTTCTCCGCCGACGCTCTCGCGACCCGCGTCGTCGACTGCGGCGCAAAGCTGATCGTCACCTCCGACGGCGGCTACCGCCGTGGCGCCCCCTCGGCACTCAAGCCCGCCGTGGACGAGGCGGTCACCAAGGTCGAGGCGACTCAGCCGGGCCTGGTCGAGAACGTAGTCGTGGTCAAGCGCACCGGCCAGGACGTCGACTGGAACGACTCGGTCGACAAGTGGTGGTCGGATGTCGTGTCGTCGGCGTCGACCGAGCACACCCCCGTGGCGCACGACGCCGAGCACCCGCTCTTCGTCATGTACACGAGCGGGACCACCGGGAAGCCGAAGGGCATCCTGCACACCACCGGTGGCTACCTCACCCAGGCGGCGTTCACGCACTGGGAGGTCTTCGACCTCAAGCCCGAGACCGACGTCTACTGGTGCACCGCCGACATCGGCTGGATCACCGGCCACTCCTACATCGTCTACGGGCCGCTGGCCAACGGCGCGACCCAGGTGCTCTACGAGGGCACCCCGGACTTCCCGGAGAAGGGTCGCTGGTGGCAGATCATCGAGGAGTACGGCGTCACGATCTTCTACACCGCGCCGACCGCGATCCGGACGTTCATGAAGCAGGGGCGCGCCATCCCGGACGGCCGCGACCTCTCCTCGGTCCGCCTGCTCGGGTCCGTCGGTGAGCCGATCAACCCCGAGGCCTACATCTGGTACCGCGACGTCATCGGCGGCTCCTCGGTGCCCGTGGTGGACACCTGGTGGCAGACCGAGACCGGCGCGATCATGATCTCCCCGCTCCCCGGGGTGACGGCCGGGAAGCCGGGGTCGGCGATGAAGGCCCTGCCGGGCGTGGGCGCCGACGTGGTCGACGACAACGGCGTCCCCGTCCCGAACGGTGCCGGGGGCTACCTCGTGCTCACCCAGCCGTGGCCGTCGATGCTGCGTACGATCTGGGGCGACGACCAGCGCTACATCGACACCTACTGGTCGCGCTTCAAGGACCAGGGGTTCTACTTCGCCGGTGACGGCGCGAAGAAGGACGAGGACGGCGACGTCTGGGTCCTGGGCCGCGTCGACGACGTGATGAACGTGTCCGGCCACCGCCTCTCCACGACCGAGATCGAGTCGGCGCTGGTCTCGCACCCGTACGTCGCCGAGGCGGCGGTCGTCGGTGCGACCGACCCCGACACGGGGCAGGCCGTCGTGGCGTACGTCATCCTGCGCGACGGGTCGCCGGAGGACTGCCACAAGGAGCTCTCCGACCACGTCCGCAAGGAGATCGGCCCGATCGCCAAGCCGCGGCAGATCATGATCGTGCCCGAGCTGCCCAAGACGCGCTCGGGGAAGATCATGCGGCGACTCCTCCGCGACCTCGCCGAGGGTCGCGGCGTCGGCGACACGACCACGCTCGCTGACCAGACGATCATGGACCTCATCGCTGCCGGGAAGACGACTTCCACGGACGAGTGATGACGCTCGGCAATCGCACCGGCCCGGTCACCCCTGACGGGGCGGCCGGGCCGCTGCGTACGTTCTAGTGCTTCTAGTACTTCACCCGGCGGATGAAGTGGCTGTCGGTCCAGATCGGGTCCTTCGTGACGGCCTCACCCGACCCGGGCGCGTGCCAGACCCAGCGGCGGCCGTCGCGCTTCCCGGCGTAGATGCCGACGTGGTAGACCCCGCCGCCGTCGTAGAAGAAGACCAGGTCGCCCTTGCGCGGCTTCTTGACCTTGAAGGTGTGGCTGACCTGGGCCGACGAGCTGTGCGGCAGCTTGCGGCCGAGCTTCTTGTAGACCCACTGGGTCAGGCCCGAGCAGTCGTAGGCGTGCGGGCCGTTGGCGCCGTAGGAGTAGGGGTCGCCGGCCTGGCTCTTGACGCGACGCAGCGCTCGCAGCCCGCGCGACTTCTTCTTCTTTTTCTTGGTGGTGTGGCTGCCCGTCTGAGCGCTGGTGCTGGCGCTGGTCTGGGCACGTGCGCCCGGCGAGGAGGCTGCCGCGGCGGACTGGGCGGGAGCGGCGACGAGCGCGAGACCGACCACCAGGGCGGTCGCGAGGCCGACGGTCATCGTTCTGTGGGCGCGCGAAAGCGCACGGACACACGATCCGGTCATTCGAGGTTCCCCTGTTGCAGCGACGCCTGCGAAGGTTGACCTGTCGGATTCGGGCTGCTGTTGCCCGGGCGCTGGATGTTCCGTCTACGCCTTCACCCCAAGCCGGTCTGCCTTGTCTCTGGCTCCCGGCGTACTGCTCGGCTCCCCCGTGCCCGCCACCGTGGTCGGATCGACTCTCCTCCGGTTGTGACGGGCCTCGGCGCGACCGGAGCGGCCCCACCGTTCCGTAGGGCTCATCCACTATGCAACGGAACCCGGTGCCGGTCGGGGCATTTGTGCAGCAACTCACTCTCTAATCGATGATTTTGTGTACGTTTGGCCTCGTTTACCTGCCTTTTGAGGATGCCGGCGGCCCCAAGTTGATCACCTTCCTACCTGTGACAGCGGTGCTTGCTAGGGTCGTCGTCAGGTGTGCCGGGAAGTCTGGTCGGCGTGAGTTCATCGACCCCTGAGCCCTTGGAGGCCCATCCGTGTCCGACACCCGCAATCGCCTCTTCACCCGCGGCTCCTGGCTGGAGACCTCGCGGACGGCCGAGATCCTGCGAGCCGAGACGACCGGCGGCGTACTCCTCATCATCGCCGCGATCATCGCGGTCATCCTGGCCAACAGCCCCTGGCAGGAGGCGTACGAGGCGGTCCGCGACTTCCGGATCGGTCCCGAGGCCCTTCATCTCGACCTGACCATCGGGGCCTGGGCGGCCGACGGCCTTCTCGCGATCTTCTTCTTCGTCGCCGGCCTGGAGCTCAAGCGCGAGTTCGTCTCCGGCGACCTCCGCGACCCCCGGCGTGCCGCACTGCCGATCGCAGCCGCGGTCGGCGGCATGGTCGTACCGGCGCTGGTCTACGTGGCCGTCAACCTGATCGGCGACGGCTCGCTGGCCGGCTGGGCGACTCCGGTGGCCACCGACATCGCCTTCGCGGTCGCCATCCTGGCGGTCATCTCGACGCATCTGCCCGTGGGGCTGCGTACGTTCCTGCTGACCCTCGCCGTCGTCGACGACCTGCTCGGCATCATCGTCATCGCGGTCTTCTTCACCTCCGAGCTGCACATCGGCTACCTGCTGCTCGCGCTCATCCCGATCGGGCTCTTCGCGGTGCTCGTGCAGCGTCGCGTACGCAGCCCCTGGCTGCTCCTCCCGCTCGCCGTGATCGCCTGGGCCCTCGTCCACTCCAGCGGCGTCCACGCCACCGTCGCCGGAGTGCTGCTCGGGTTCACCGTGCCGGTCATCGCCCGCAACCCGGAGGCCAAGCGCGGGCTCGCCGAGCACTTCGAGCACCTGGTCCGGCCGATCTCCGCAGGCGTCGCGGTGCCGATCTTCGCCTTCTTCGCCGCCGGCGTCTCCCTCGGTGGCTGGGACGGGGTGACCAGCGCGCTGCGCGACCCGATCACGCTCGGCATCATCCTCGGTCTGGTCGTCGGCAAGACCATCGGGATCTCGGGGTCGACCTGGCTGCTGGCCCGGTTCACCCGTGCGTCGCTGGACGACGACCTCGCGTGGACCGACGTGATCGGGATGGCGATGCTGGCCGGCATCGGGTTCACGGTGTCGTTGCTGATCGGCGAGCTCGCTTTCTCCTCCGATCCGTCCGCCCATGACCACATGAAGGTGGGCGTTCTGTTCGGGTCCGTCCTGGCCGCTGCCCTGGCGACGGTGGTGCTGCGGGCCCGCAACCGGGTCTACCGCCGCATCGAGGAGGTCGAGACTCTCGATGCCAACAAGGACGGCGTGCCGGACGTGTTCGAGGATGATCAGGGTCGCGACCGGTAAGGTCGTGGGCGCTCCCCAATACACGTTCAGCGAAGGGTTCCCATGGCAGTCGACATCGTGAAGTCCCCCGGCGGCGAGGACCCGACGATCGGCAAGCTCGTCGTCGACGCCACCCGCGACATCTCCGAGCTCGTCAACAAGGAGATCACGCTCGCGAAACAGGAGCTCAAGGTCTCGATGACCAACGCCGGCGTCGGCGTCGGTCTCTTCGCCGCCGCGGCGTTCCTGCTGGTCCTCGCCGTGATCATGCTCTCCGTCTCGGCGGCCTACTTCATCCACTGGGCCGGCCTCGGCCTGCACTGGTCCTTCCTCATCGTCTTCGGCTTCTACGTCCTCCTCGCCGCCCTGCTCGGCTTCATCGGCGTACTCAAGGTGAAGAAGGTCAAGGCCCCCGAGAAGGCCATCGCCCAGGGCAAGGAGATCCCCCGGGCTCTCAAGGGCCAGCGCTGACCCACCCCGCCGAATCGGTCGTTGTGGCGACCGAATAGGTAGTTCTGGCGAACGAGTTCGGGCCACTTACTGTCCACAGGCGTCCTTTGGGCTGAAGTTATCCACAGCCGACGGAAACGGCAGTGATTTTCGTACGCCGCGGGCACACAGTGGCTCGCATGAACCTGTCAGTTGTCGGCGCTGCCTCGGCTCTGCCAGCGCGCCCGTTTACCGCCAGTGAGCTCAGCGAGCTCTCCATCAAGAGGTACGACCTCCGCGTCGCCGTCGAGCGCGGCGAGATCCTCAGACCGTTCCGCGGTGTCTTCATTCCTTCCGACGTGGAGGACACCGCGGAGACAAGAGCCGCAGCGGTGTCCCGCGTCGTATCTCCACACCACGTCGTGTCCGACCGCACCGCCGCCTGGATCCACGGGATCAACACCTATTCGCTCAGCGAGCAGACCCAGATTCCAGCCGTCGAAACCTGCGCACGTCGCGGCTTCGCGCCGACGCGCCTGGAAGGGGTCGACGGGCGCTCACGTGACCTCCTCGACCGGGACATCATGACGATCAACGGCGTCAAGATCACGACGCCCTTGCGCACCGCGCTCGATCTCGGGTGCAACCTGAAGCGCCGCGAGGCGATGGCCGCCCTCAACGAATTCGCCAAGGAGCACGGCATCAGCCGAGCTGCCCTCAACCAAGAGCTTCCCCGCTTCAAAGGCCGCCGCGGGGTCGTCCAGCTCCGGGAGCTCGTTCCGCTTCTCAATCGCCACGTCGAGTCCCAGCGAGAGTCCTGGACGTTGCTTGCCATCAGCGACGCCGGTCTACCACTCCCCGAGACACAGGTCTGGGTCGATGTGGAAGGTATCCCGACCTATCGCCTCGACTTCGCATACCGCCTCGCCAAGGTCGCCGTCGAGTACGACGGCGAAGAACATGACGACCCTGAGCAGCGGATCTACGACGAGGAGCGACGAGGCTGGCTGGTCGACCATGGCTGGATCGTGATCATCGTGCGCCGAGGAGACTTCACCGGCGATCGCCTCGACGCCTGGCTCCGGGAGATCAAGGACGCGCTCACGCCGACGTACTCCTCACGCCGCTTCTGACCACACCGCGCGGTCCTCAACCAGCCGAGTCCGCAGTTGTGGCGCGCCGAATCTGTAGTTGTGGGTGACGAAACTCGAGTTTCGTCACCCACAATACCAATCCGGCGACACCGGCGATCAAGAACCAGAACTCCGCCAC